>CAVHHN010000050.1:0-13049 GCA_963635855.1 Faecalibacterium sp. CAG:74
AAATAAGTTCGGATTTGTCGACGAAATAATATCCGTTCTCACGAACTTCCTTGAACTCTTCAAGCCCTATTGGAATCTTCAGTTTTTGCTCTCCCTCGTCCATATAAGGTATATTGTGGTAATGACTATATAATATCGCCATAAATGTGAGATATAAACACCTGATCAATTCAACTGCGTGAAGTTAATTGATATTTCAGGATGTGTTTTGGTTGTTTTAGAACCAATTTGAGATCATTCTTCCCTCGCGCGTTAATTTGACCTGCCTGTATCTACGGTCTTTACCATTGATGGTGGTCTCCACCAGCCCCATATCTTCAAGGTTGTGGATGTATCTCCCACAGAGCTGTCTTGACATTCCGAGAGATTCCGCGATAGTACTGTTGTTCACCACTCCATTTTCGTTCAGTATTTTGATTATGGATTTCTCGTGGTCCTTCAAATGATCCACATCGGGGATCTTCGGTGTCGGGACCTCTACCATACGTTCGGATAATGGTTGGTCGGGATTTTCGGGGTCGTATAGCAGATAGTAAATCTTTGCTCCTGTGAAGAATGCTGTCGAGCAGGCGGCCGCTGCCATCAGATTGGTTCCGCCTGTGATGTTGATGGAGAAATCAGTGTTTTTCTCATTGTGGTAGTTGTAGATATCATAGATCTTGTCAACTATCTCTTGAAAATCAAATCCGCCGACCTGGACTATTTCACAACGATATCCCAGATTTATGAAACTTTTTTGGGTGTTTTCTGCCTCAAGAATGAACTTTTTGCTGTAAAGTAGGTAAATGATGTCGATGTTCCCTATTCCCCTGACCCCATTTATTGCGGGCTCTGGTTGTTTACCGATGTTGGCGATATGAATATGCATTAGTAAACAAAAATGGTTTATTGTATATCAATTTATAGATATTAATCTAAACAATCTACTAAATATGATTAAAAAAGAGAACCCGGAGCAAAAGGTAAAATCAGCAAACATCCACGTCACCGGCGTTTGCAATTATCATTGCAAGCACTGTTTCGACAGATGTTTGACCCACGAATTCATGACCCCTGAGGAGTGGAAGCCGATTTTGAATTATCTTCAGAATGAAGGTGTTGAAAAGATCAACATCGCCGGGGGAGAGCCTTTTCTTTATTCGCATTTGAATGAGATGTGCATACTTCTCAAATCAATGGGGTTCAAGGTCTCGATCGTGAGCAATGGATCATTGATCACTGAACAAATACTCATGGAACTCAAGCCTTCTTTGGATTGGCTGGGTCTTTCCATCGATTCACCTGATGAGGAAGATGAGTTATTGATCGGCAGAGGATCGCATGGTAATCATATTAGCAATATCAAAAAAGTGGCTGAGGTGGCACACAGATTAGGGATCAAGGTCAAATTGAACATAACCGTCGTCAAAAGAAGTGTCAACAAGGATTTCAGAGACCTGATCGAATCAATAGCTCCTGAACGTGTGAAGGTTTTCCGTGCTTTGACACTCAAAGGGGCCAATGATGACATCCCTGATACCTGGTCTATTACGGATGAAGAATTCGAATCGTTCAAAGAAAGACACATCGGGATCCCCAATCTTGTGTTTGAAGATAATTCCGATATGGTTGCTGCATATCTGATGTTCGATCCGAAAGGAAAGTGGATGGTCGACAAAGGTGGGGAAAAGAGATTCCTTCCATTTGAGCAACTGGTCCGCGAGGGAATGGAGTCTCAGATAGAGATCAATCGGTACTATGGCAGGAACGCCGTATATGATTGGTGATTGGGAAGAATAAGGTAAATTTGATTAGTGGTATTATGAAGACGAATCAAGAGGGTAAAATGGCAAAATATGATTACTCAAAGTTCAAAGACCCTGATTGGAGTGATGACTGGGTTTTTAATGGCACATTAAGTATGGACGATGAACCATTCGATTTTCCTGAACTCAGTGATTCCACACAGGAAGAATACTGGGGGATCCATAGGGTAAACGGACGTCTGGAGATCGACGTCAGAAGATTCGATTATGCGTGCTATCGCTTGGGTGATGATGCCCCACTTTTCCCCGAAGCTCTCCGGAAGAAAGGGCCGTTATACATTGCATCAAAGGTCCACAGGCACGACTATACCTGCAACTATTTGATGGACAGCATTGATGATCTGAAAAAAGACTGGCATTCTGAGTACAAGCCCTTGTTGAAAAAGGTATTTTCGCCCAAAGATGCTGAAAATTCCTATCGCACTTCCACGATAGCAACGATTGGCGATTCGGAATTATATGACAGCGTGGAATTGGGTTCTAAATGGGCTTTTGTCAAAAGAATGGAAACTTATTATAGAATTATGGATGAGTTGTACTACACGTTCCTAACAAAGGTCATAATCGAGATCCACAGAATTGTCCTCAGGGCGATGACAATGCAGCACTATCAGAATACCGAATACTGTGTATCCGATTTGAAGACCTACTGCAACGGTGCTGGTGTTGATTTTTATCAACTTAAAAACTGGAAGGTCTACCTCAAGTATAACGACATCTACAATTTCCTCAAACATAATTCCATCCAGGCCTACGAGACGTTGAAAAGGTTCAATTCAAAATGTTTGATCGAATCCGATAAGAAATATGAAAATGGAATGTTCGCCATGGATTGGCTCAATGCCGAGGAAATCGATATCGATGAATTGCTTTCTGGCATAGTGCCATTCCTCCAAGACTTTTGTAAGAAGGTTCTGGGTGAAGATATGAATCAGGCAAAATGGGATTATGATGATTATTTCCTCGAGACCAAGAAAGAACTCGAAGATCCGATGGAGCATTTTGGGATATATGGTGCCTGTGGTATGTGTCCTTGGGATTGATGAAGGCAAGGACTTTGGAACTTTGTTTACGGACACAGATGTGTTCGTAAAGATAACCTGATGGTAAAAAGTCGAACAAAAGTGAAATTAGGAAAGGTTAGAATCAAGTGAGAACAAAGCTCAGCATTGTACCATCACATTCAATGTTTCAAATTCAATCAGATTGTAACTAGATTGGATGTTGAATACATAGTTCAATTGGGCTATTAGTTTCAATATCGTTTAATACCTGCCCCTAATATAGAAAAATAATTAGCAAATGGTGTATAATATGTCAAATTCCACGATTTTACTGGATTTTGGTAAAAACCGCAAGACAGTACGGAACAAGCGTGTGTTCTCTAATTCGTTGGAAGATCAGTTAAAGAATCTTCCTCTCGGAGACGATTATGATTATGAGGATTTTGTACGGGACGAATTCATCAAAAATGATTGTAGGGTCTTTGTGTCATACCCTAACTTCAAACGGGAACCTAGCCAGCTGAAACCCGGAGTTTACTATAACAACTTCGCGTTGCGTTTCCCCGAAATGATTGATGATGGTCGCGACATGGTCCTTATGTGCGATGTTTTCGAGAAGAACCAAGATCCAGACCACCCAGAACGGCCTATTGATCGTAAGTTCGAAGTGAAATCCATCCTATTGATGGATTCTAATATTATCCATTACGGTGAAATCGATAGTGTGTGTAATATAATTGTGAATTTGGGTGAAGACAAAGACAGTATAATGTGGGAAGCTGAGGACTGGGAGGGAAAGTGGCCAACCACTGATCATCTAAGGTCCAACTTACTCAGCAATGATTTTCTATTGGAATTGAACAAAAAATACGTAGTCAAATCACCGGACAAAGTGAAGGACGAGTTGAATAAGTGGAGGAGTTATATCGAGTCCAGAGAATACCATATTGAAGCAGGTTCCAAGGATGAATATGTACTTGAATCATGTATTCCTGAATTTATAAAAGCGTTCAGCACTGGTGGAGACCCTAAGATCGCCGATTATGGAGAGATCAAGTATTTAGATCCCAAATGCAAGGGATGGACTTTGGAAAAGGTCAATGCAGAAAGCAGGGAAGCTCTGCTTCTTCACATCTCTGTTGATAAATCGGAGAAGGATTATATAAATTCCAAGGGAACCCGCGACAATCCGAAATCAAAACTTGACAGATTCACTCGTGACCCTATCGTTCTCAGTTATGGGGGTGGGGAGAAGAAAGTGGGGAAACAGGGCCAGAATGAACTTCGCATAAGTGACAGGAGATTGTCTGTTTCCACTGTTGAGACAATCGAGCCAATTGATGTGATCGAAGGTATCCGCCTTAAACGTGATATGAACATTAAAACCGCTAAAAAAGAGATTGAAGCTGAGTTTGAAAAAACCGTTCGCACAAAGTTGCAAACCTTCCAAAATAGTAAACTTCGTACGTTAATAGAGCAGTTTGCTTCGGAGCAGCGCATCCCAATCACAAAACGCATCAGTGCTGAATTCGAGGGGAAGAAGAGGGAAGCTCTTGACCGTTTGACTAAAGAACTCGAAATAAATCAGAAAAAGGCTCAGGAGATCCGTGAAAAAATCGAGATTTTGCATAAAAACCCCTCTGGGGGGGGGGAGGACGGCAAGACGAAGGGTAAGGAAAAGTCGGCCGACTCGATCAAAAATCTCGAATCCGATTTATTGAAGATCGGTGGGGTTATACAAACACTCACAGCGAAGATAAATTCTCTCGATGTTGAGTATGATCCCACAAATGCGATAAATAAGGCATTGAATGCCGCCTGTGACGAATTCAGTCGGAACCAGATCGCCGAGGAGAAAGAATCGATAGAATCTGCTCTGAAGCCGGAATTCGACGAAAAACAGAAACGTATTTTATACAAAATTCAATCCGAAGCAGAGGATGACATAGAGAAAGCAAAGAAAGAACATAACATTGCTAGATTTCATCTTTTCTTTGAGATAGAGGTTGATGAAAACGAAACAATCGACCGGAAGATCGACGCACTATCCAATTTCAAAAGGGTCGGTTTGAAACTCAACCGGGATTTTACTGGTGATAAAGTTATCCTTGACCGTCAGAAGAAAGCATTGGAGAATTTGGAAGAGGGGTATGTTCTCAACCCATTCCTTGCCACATTCCTGTTCAGCCCCAGGTCTGAATCGACACAACCACCCATACAGACTGTAGAATATGATTTTATTGACAAAGGATTGAATGATTCGCAGAAGGAAGCTGTCAGGATGGCCTTGTCCTCCAACGGATTGTTCCTGATACAGGGCCCACCTGGCACTGGGAAGACCCAAGTTATTGCGGAAATATCAGCACAGTTAGCGCGTAGCAACAGGAAGGTCCTTATAGCCAGTCAAAACAACAAAGCTGTCGACAACGCATTCGACAGGATACCAAAGATCCCTTCCGTTCGTTTATTGCGCGTTCTCTCAGATAAGGCGACCAAACGTGGGAATGATTACTCCTTTGACGAACTCGTCAGCAACTTCTACACTAATATTTCAGTGTCATTGGACACAGAGAGACATAATATGGAGAATCAGACCACCCATCTTGAAGATCTGAAGTCGTCTATTGCAGATCTTAACGCCATGTACAAAATAATAAAGGACTGTCGTCGTGATGCGAAGTCTACTGACGACAAGATTGCTAGAAATGAGAATAACCTCCAAAGTGAATATAAACGTAAAGATGACCTTGAAAATGCGAACAGGTCCATTCAGGATATGATCGAAGAGAAGCAAGAAGAGATCGATTCCATAGAGAATCTATCTGACCCGAAGACTGTTAACGAGATCGTAAATCGGTTCAAAAAAGCAGGTTTTACTGTAAGCGAGTACACTGACGATCCAACTAAAATTTTGAAAGTCCTTCATTCGGTCGAGCGTGAATCCATTATTGAGGAGTACGCGATGATGGATGAACATAATGATTATTTTGAATTCCTCAAAGAAAAAGAGGTAACAAAAGATCGTAATAAAAAGGCCGAATTGAACAAGCAGATTCACGAGTATATGGAAACTTTTGATTTCGATCCACAAACATCAATTCCACTATTAAGCATTCTGAACAAGGTTCCGCCAATGGATATTGTTCTAAAGGCCAAAGACGAAATGGAAACATTCATTTCATCAAGAGTTGTTTCTTTGAAAAATTCTGTGGAAACGCGTAATAAAGGTCTGCGTACAAGTTCTGATATAGACGAGAAGATACGTCAGTTGAAGAAAGACATCGAGATTCTCAGAAAAGATCCAGCTTATACGAAGCTTAAGGCTGCCGAGGATCGTTTCGACAAAAATGCCAATGATATATACACAAAACTTCGTATCACTATGCCCCCTAACCGTGACCAGGTCCTTTCTACACTGGAGGCCGAAAAGGAGAGGTTCACGATCCCGAAGTCCAAGAAGAACGCAGTTGAAGAATGCATCCGCACATACAGGGAAATTTCAAAGTATATTTCCGACGAATCCATTATCGATCAGGACCGGGATTTGTATAACAACCAGTTACGGGACACCGTTAACGTATTCGGCATGACCTGCTCCGCAAAGACGAATTTCAAGGGAGATGGATCTGAGACCATTTCCCTAAATGAGAGAAATATCGATGTGGTAATTGTGGACGAGGTCAGCAAGGTCCCGTTCGTGGAGATTCTTCAACCTATTCTATTTGGTAAGACCGTCATCTTGGTCGGCGACCATAGACAATTGCCACCGATGTTCAACAGTTGTTTAGAAAATGGGGAAGAAAACCCCTATGATCAGCAGTACATCAATGAATCGGACGAGAAGCAATATAGAAAGATGTACGAAGAGTCATTTTTTGCCAAGCTTTTCGATGAATCGCCTTCGAACATGAAGGTTCAGCTTCGCATTCAGTATCGTATGCACCCTGATATCATGGAGATCGTCAACACATTCTATCGTTTCGGCTCTGAAAACGGACTCGACTTCGGAGGGAACGAGGTACAGAAGATGCATTATCTGGATATAAAAGGAGCATCCGGCAGGAAATTCCTCGGGGCCAAGGACCATACATTGTTCGTTAATGTTCGCGGGAATGAGAAGAAAGAATCTGGTAGCACTTCATATACCAATCCCGATGAGGCAAAAGTTGTGCTGGAAATCCTGAGGCTTATAGATAAAAATATGAAATTCGACGGTGAAGGTAGAAGGTTGGAATCTTCATACAAAGGTAGAGACGATCCTCGTCTCAGTGTTGGTGTTATTTGCGCATACGCTGACCAAGCCAAGGAGATCAAAAAGCATAAAGCGGATTACCGGAACTTCAATCGCAGTAACGATAATAAGTTCATGATCAAGACCGTTGATGATTTCCAAGGCGATGAACGTGATATTATCATACTATCCCTCGTAAGATCTAAGGAATCAAAGTTCTTGAAGGATTATCGTCGTATCAATGTGGCGATCAGTAGGGCGAGGCGCCTTTTGATCATCGTTGGCAATAAGGCAGCCTTAGAACGTATGAAGGTGGATTTGGACGGTAAGGCCCGGGCGGTCTACAGAGATATTCTTAAAACCATCGAGAGGAAGGATGGGTATAGAGATGAAACTGACATTATAGGAGGTGATTGATTTTGTCTACATTTGGAATTAAGATCGACTTGCCTGTTTATGAGCGTTCCTTCACTGCATCATATAGTCGCGTGGAGAGGTTGTCCGGGGTACAATACCTACTGTTGAAGATCATCGGAACTAAGTCATTCCGTGATATGACCTGGGGGGATGTTATGGAGATCTTGAGAATCCCAGAGGAGGTCTACGTGAAAATATTCCAAAAGGCCCTTGAAGATATGAACGACCAGGGTGTTATCGAGATCGAAGACGAAACAGACCTAGAGTCTGAGATAGGCAGTATGGATTTCACTCCGACGGGGCGGCAAGCATTTGATATGGGAGTTATTGCCACGCAGATCGAGGACTTCAAAGGGACTGTAGCTTTCACCCCTTGGAAAGCAAGCGCTAAATTTGCAAACTCCTCTTCATTGAAGGCCTCCGCCCCAGCTGCGGATCTATCTTCGAAATTCGCTAACAGGCCTGTAGATCTAATAGGGATGCAGGCCCATATAGAATCCGAGAAGTCGCTCTACGGGGTCCAAGACAAAGATGCTCAGGTATTCGATATCAAATTTGAGGAGAATGATCAACTCGGTTCGAAATCGGTCGATCTTAAACTCTCTTTGAATGAAAAAACTGGGGAGTTCGAGGTTCGCAGTAACGACCTGGACGATGCCTTCCTTAAAAATAATTTTGACGCGGAGACATTTATTCGGTCTTTGCCTTCTGAGGTATTCCAATTTAATAATGGGCTGAAGGTCTTGAAATGGCGGGATTCGGACCAAGAATAGGGCAACAGAACATTCTATGTTCCATTTGATGTTAAACTGGAAAGTTCCGATCTGGTGGTTATCAATAAGGGCTCCTGCAGTGCCGAAGGAGATGTCTCATATCACCCGTTGGAAGGGTGTGACCTGGCCATTATCAAATTAAGCAATCTCGGGTACGAATACTGCTTCGTCACAAGACCTACAGAGGTCACCGGTCATGAGGGTCAGGAGAATTGTCATATTGCGGTTCGCCGTTCTATGGACCAAGTGGAGATCAATCAGTTGGTAAACTCGTTGATCGAGGATGTTGATGTCTCCAACGCCGATGGTTTTGCAAAGGCTTTACGTTTGACCGAGATCATTAAGAATGATAGCAAATCGTTGGACATCGCCAAAGAGTATCTTGCCAAAGTTCCTGTTTGCGTTGCTATGAAAGATCTCGAAAAGCACTCCAAGAAGACCTGGTTCAAACAGATATCTACGATTCTGGAAGAAGTTCTTTGTGATAAAGGCCTTGATGTTCAAGGAGTTCTGCGGGAATTGCAGGGTACTGGCATTAAGCTTTCTGGACATAAGATTCTCCAGCGCCTGAAAACTGGTTCTGCTGAGGCCGATATCCTCACAGCAGACATTCTGTCTGATGTGCTCAGGAATCCTGAGTCTGCAATATCGGAAATGGAATTGAACGAGTATCTCGCTGAATCCATCTTGGTTGGCAGAAGTCCCGATTTCAAATCCAGTTTGCTGGCTTCCGCTTCAAACGCGGCCAAGCTTCTTCAGAAGCTAAAAAGCCTCTTCGGTGTAAAAACGCTTTCAGACTACAGTTTCGATCTTGAATCATACGAACCGAAGGATTATGGTTCGATCGCAAGTGATATCACCACTTTCAGTTCGGACATCACCAAGCTAAAACCTGTTATCAACAAGACCTCCAGATTCCAGGAGATCTCCGGATACCAGAAGCTCTTCGATGGGGTCGTTGATTTCTTCTCCCAGAAGAAGGGTGACCGCTCCACTGGGATCGAACTACGTGTGAGGTTAGAAAAACTACTCAAAAATTTGGATCTTAAGGGGGATCTTGATGGGATGCTCAAGGAAGCTAAAGATTCCAATCTGATATCTGCTCGCGACTATGAGTTGGCGGATTCCATTAGGCAGTATGGAAATGCCTGCGCACACGAGTCCACTTTGGTAACCGTCGACAATAAGAAGATAAAATCCTGGACCTCTCTGCTTGATCGTCTTGAGGGTGAGCGTAGCGGAGGCCGCTCATGAGTCATCAAGAAGTGGGCAGGATCGAATATACGAATGCGTGCAGGGTGATGCTAGACCAGGCAACCGAACGCATCGATGCAACCATCGATACGATGTCAGCATTGCTGAAAAATTCATCGAGCATCGTGGATGCTGAGATACGTAACATGATGAAATCATTGGTCGAGTCGGCCGAAGATGTCAAAAAGCAGATCGCTGAGAAGAAATCTGGTTTTGGAACAGGATATGCTGCATACGCTGAAGAGGTCGGTTCGACGCGCCGGTTCCTTTCGGTCGTGAACACTGTGGTCCTGAAGGCAAATGCGTTGAATTCCGCTGTTTCTGATGCGTACAACAACGCTATTTCTTCAGGTAAGAATTATGATCTCGAATCAAAGATCTCTGAGATCCCCGATGGCAACCTACGTCGTATGATGACCTTACTTTCCCGTAATCCCGCCCACTCCGACATGGAATTTGAAGAGTTGAGAACTCTTGCCGAATGCAAGCTGGACCCTTCGAAGAAAGTTAAGCGGCATCTTGTTTCCGATACGGTTTCGGATGTCCGTCGGGCGATGTCCGAAGAGAAGGTTGCCAAGGAAGCTATCGACACTGTGATCGGTACATCACCAGAAGTAAGTCCATTGGAGCTTATGGATGCGGCCACATCCGAGATCATCGATGAGAAGTTACGTAGGTCTGCGGTGAAGGCCATTGTCGGTTGTATAACATCCAAAGGATTCGTGGTCAGAAGAGAGGATATCCGTCATATCAGAGAGAATGACATTGTTAAGATCACTGCTATGAAGCCTGGCGGACAGACGGCCGAATTCTCCATCGATCTTCGCGGGAAGTTCATTTACCATTTCCAAGGTTATGAAGGTAGGGCCTGCGAAAAGGATATCGGTCCCATGGAAGATGATCTAGAGAAGATCTATGGTATCAAACTCACGGACAAGAAAACTATCTGGTCGAACCCTGACAAGGAAGGGAAGCAACACCATATGGAGATGAAGGTCAAGAGGAATTGAGTATGTCTATATCAAATGCATTTAACAGAATATCCCGCGAGGTCGGGATAAAGCGCGGTTTAATCGTCGAGGGTAACGTGGGCGACGTTTATCTCATTGGCACGCAGCTTTATGGAATCAAGGACGCGCTCAGAAAGGTGCTATCTGATGCGGGATTCATGGACATTGTTATCTGGGACCGGGTATCTGGCCTCCAAGGTGATACTGGTAGGCTTAAGCTCGTGGACGATCCGGACACTACCGAAGGGGACGACTATGATCTGGGCGATATAGATCTCCCGAAGGCCGACGCCTCGGGCTCCTGCAAGGAACCAGCCGACATGTTCGCACTCGTCCACCGTACCATGTCCGACGATTCCAGGCAGACCGCCTTTATTCTCGATTGGTCGGAATATCTGTTCAGTGGCTCTGGTCAACTTGATGAATCAGATAGGAAAGGCCTTACCCTTATTGGGGAATCTCTCAGGAATATCGTTCCTCGCTACAACGCCAAAAAGCGTCAGTCAGCCGTTGTGATCGTGACATCCAAAGCTTCGATGGTCCCTTTGTCGTTCTATTCCAACAATCCTGAAGTGTCCATTGTCACACTGTCCCGTCCGGATATGGACGAGCGTAGGGCAATGATGAGAAGGGTTTCTCCGGGATTCCAACTATCTGATGAGGATGATATTGGTTCCAGTAAGAGGTTCGAAGACTACGTCGATATGCTGAACGACTTTACGAACCGTGAGATAATTCAATTGGCCAACATGTCCCGTGAAGAGAACGGCCTTACCTTCGACAAGCTGTTCTATCTCTTTAGATATGGTGAGAAAGAGAACCCCTGGGAGAAGCTTGATCCCAACAAGGTCAGGCGGATGAAGAAGATTCTGAAGGAGAGAGTTATTGGACAGGACCAGGCGGTCGATCACGTTTATGACACTATTGTCAAGGCGTTCATGGGACTTACCGGGATGCACAAATCGTCCAGCAGGTCCATGCCTAAGGGTGTTTTCTTCTTCGTGGGACCTACTGGTGTTGGGAAAACCGAGCTTTCAAAGGCATTGGCGAAGTTCCTTTTCGGGGATGATTCAGCTTGCATCAGATTCGATATGAGCGAATACTCACAAGAGAATAGTGATCAGAAGCTTATCGGTGCACCTCCGGGGTATGTTGGATTCGAAGAAGGAGGACAGCTGACCAACGCTATCCGGGAGAAGCCTTTCAGCGTTGTTCTTTTCGATGAGATCGAGAAGGCTGCCAAGCCCAATCCGCGTATCCTCGATATATTCTTGCAGATCTTGGAAGATGGTAGGCTAACCGACAATCGCGGTGAGACCACTTATTTCTCCGATACTGTCATTATATTCACTTCCAACCTTGGTGCTGCGGAAGTACGTAACAGCACCGATCGTGACGCCGTGGCAGAAGAATTTGTTAAAATCGTCAAGGATTACTTTGACAACGAGCTGAAAAGACCAGAGATCCTGGGCAGGATCGGCTACGAGAATATCGTTCCCTTTAATTTCATCAATGATCCTGACTTTGCTCGCAACATTTTGAAGTCTAAGATCGCCCCAGTTCAGGCCGGTATCAAGGAGAAGTATGGGATAGATCTGAAGATACGGAACGAGCGCAGTTTCCAGGATTACATTCTCGGAGGTGCGGACGTTTCCAAAGGCGGGAGGGATATTCTCAATGCACTGGATTCCCGTCTTTTGACCCCTTTGGCGATCTTCCTGTTCGAGAACTATGAAGATATACGTTCGATGCGTGATTCTGTGTTGTATGCAGCGGTTGATGGTGATGGACTCAGATTCGAGTTCGAATGAACCTCTTTTCAATATCGCCTCGGTGAAGTTATGCACCGAGGCCCTCGGTCCTTTCAAAAGGATGGCAATTTGGTTCCAGGGTTGTGACATCAGATGCCCCGGATGTTGCAATCCAGAACTTCAACCGATTGTTAAACGGAATATTGTATCTTTGGAAGAGTTGGTCTCTATTGCTGTGCGCTCCAGGGATTCGTACGGAATAGAAGGAGTTACATTCATCGGTGGGGAACCGACCATACAGGGCGGATTGATGGAGCTTGCTTTGAGTTTGAGAGAATGCGGGCTTGGTATCATCCTTTTCACAGGTCGGGAAGTTGAAGATCTCCCTGAAGATCTTGTCTCTTCAGTAGATCTGATAATTGATGGCAGATATGTCTGTGATGATCCTGAGAGGGAGCGGAGCCTCATAGGGTCCTGTAACCAGAGAATCTTAGATATCACTGGGCGTTATTCCAAGGATCTGGGTTGGTTCACTGACTCGCGTCGGTATTTCATTGAGATCGATGTGGAAGGGGATGGTTTCCTCACTAACGGAAGTGCTTTCCGATCGATTATACTGTGTGTAAAGGATCTATACTCTCGAGGGGAGAATGCTATGCTTTGAAGAGAAATCGTGTAGCACAACACTAGAGGTCTCGTAGTGTATTGTACATCTATGTATCCCAAAACTTCTTTGATTATAGGATACACTGATTTTTGAGGGTTCCTGAACCCTCCTTTTTTCGACTGCTGGCTACCCCCCTT
>CAVHHN010000051.1:0-12808 GCA_963635855.1 Faecalibacterium sp. CAG:74
CTGTCGTAGACAGTCTGGCACATCAAGCATTGGAACAGATCCAAAAGAAAGATTATTGCAGGGGCTTGAAAGGAAGGACCTTACTGTACGGCATCGCATTTAAAGCAAAAACTGCCACAGTCCTTCTCGAAGAGATTACCTATGATTAACAAGGTCCCCCGCTCTCAAATGTGATCTGAACTTGATAACAACGAGAGAAACATGCACTACATACTGTATCTACAGCCAATGTTTCGAATCCGATCAGATTGAAAGTAAATCGGATGTTACAATTGATTTCAATGAGGTCCTAAATTGAAGACAGTATGGTAATTCCACTGAAATATCAGTGAAGGCAAAATTCATGAAGGGTTCGTCACACGTCACAAAAGTCACCAAACTCAAAATACATCGGTCAGTTTGGTTTGATACCTATACTCTTCGCCTTCGATCTTGGTGGGGTATTTGCCGTTGACGCAAGCAAGACAAAGATCAGAGGCAGGGATCCCAACAGCTTCGACAAGACCCTCGATACTCAGATACCCTAGACTGTCGGCACCGATAATCTTCCTGATCTCTTCGACAGTGTGTTTATTGGCGATGAACTGATCACGGTTCTTCATATCAATGCCATAAAAACAGGGGGCGATGATCGGAGGGCTTCCAATACATACGTGAACCTCTTTGGCACCAGCACCACGAAGCATATTGATAAGTCTTTTAAGGGTTGTACCGCGCACAATACTGTCATCGATGATCAAGATCTTCTTTCCACATACCGTGCTTTTAATGGGGATCATTTTATCGGACACGGCCCGCTCACGTTCAGCCTGGTCCGGGAGAATGAACGTCCTTTCGGCGAACCGATTCTTCATAAATCCCTCTTCGTAGGGAATTCCAGATTCCAGTGAATAACCGATCGCATGTGCTCTTCCAGAATCCGGTATAGGCATGACAAGGTCAACATCGACAGGATGTTCTCTGGCAAGTACACGACCTACGCTTCTCCTGACATCATAGACCTCACGCCCATCAATTATCGAATCAGGCCTTGCAAAATAGATCCATTCGAAGAAACAGAATGCATGTGCACATTTTTTAGTTGCATGATAGGTCTTGTAACCATCATTGCTGATCTCGATGATCTCTCCTGGTTCCACATCCCGAATGATCTCTCCCCCAAGCGCATAAATTGCGCTGGACTCTGAAACAACGATATATCCATCAGGAAGTTTCCCAAGGATAAGCGGACGGATGCCGAGAGGATCGCGGATACCGAAAAGCCTGCCGTTGATCAAAAGCGTGAGTGCATATGCACCATCGATCTCCGCCATCGTGGCTTTGATGGCCTTGATCGGATCCTGATCCGAACTTATCTTACGACTAAGGATGTTGATGATCAATTCCGTGTCGGAATCGGTCTGAAAAACTGCACCCTGTGCAAGATACACGGCCTTGAGTTTCTCATAATTGGTAAGATCGCCGTTGTGTGCCAATGCGATGTTACCGAATGCGGTCGTCATCGTGATCGGCTGTGCGTTTGTGGCACCTTTACCCCCCGTGGTGGCATACCGAACATGCCCGATGCCGACACCACCGGTGAGACCTGAAATACTGTCTCTGGGAAGAGCGGTCTGAACGAGTCCGGCGCCTTTGGCGGTATTGATCGAAGTACCGTCGAAAACGGAGACGCCTGCACTGTCCTGACCACGGTGCTGAATGATCATAAGGGCCTTCTGCAATCTTGCTACAACGCCATGCTCGGAATTGATTCCGACCACACCGCAATAGTGCCTCGGGCCCGACATCAGATCACTCGTGAATCTTTGCCCAGGTGTAAGACCTGATCCTTGCGGTCTTTCCGTATCCGCAAGATGCACAGATCCCTTTCCTGACGCTGTAGGCGCGTTTTCCGCACCTGCGGCAGGGGATGTGGGTTTTGTGCTTGTTGTGTCTTCCCTGTGCTGCTGTTCCTGCTCCCATTTTAACTTCTCCTTTAATGAATCGCCTTCAGGCGGTGGGCTCGTTGACCTTTTTCCATAGGAAAAACGCCATAGTTACGGCCCTAATTAAGTTGCCATAATGCATACAGTATAAGAAAGTATCGAGCTTTTCTTATTATATATTATCAAACGAACGCACCTATCGCTGGGGCATCCAAACGGTCCATGTCATAAAAGATCACTGCCTCACGGATCCCTCTTGCCCCCATTCCAGTTCCGAAGAACTTGTCAAGCAATGCGGCCCTCCACAAAACATCCAGGACAGCAGTTGCCAGACTTCCGTAGTACGCATTGGAAAGATCGTCCACATACCCGTTCTCATCGATCAGTGCATAAACACTTCCAAGGAAACTATCCCTTCCATTCAACACTTGTACATACTCTTCAAGAACTTTCCTTCCACCTTCTTCGATAGGTTTAAGGACGATCTTGTCCGCATCGGCAAAACCCTTGTGGTGGAATTCACCGTCGTCACCGATCTGTAACCATTCAACTGTGTTCCCATCGACAGTGAAGACGTTCCAAGATAGATCCTCGGCACCGTAGACCGGAAGATTAAGCATATCATCGCTGGAAAGTGATTCCAAAGCGGTCTCACGGGCGGCAACCGTCAATTCTTCAAGATCGATCTTACGGTCCTTCTTGGCGGCCGAAATATCCACCTGTGCCTCCATTTCGGAAAGGTCCAACAGTCTGCCAAGGAAAGAGATGTCCGAAAAGTTCGAAATACACTCAGAAACAAGCATACGGAGCATCGAGGGGTCTGCCATAACTCCCGCCTCGTTCGCTGCGGCATAGAACTGGCGATAGACCTCGGTGGCCTCGGGTAATGCGACCTTGATACGGTCGCTTGCATTGGCGACCAAGACCTTGGCCTCGGTTAAAGCATCGGGACCTTTGCCGGTCCATAAGCCTCTACAGGACAGATCGAGTTCGACCTTCACGTGGTCCGAGACATAAATGTGGTATGGATATTGTTTGCAATAGGTCGTGCGGTGGGCATATATTTTGCAACGTCTGCATTCGTCAAGGAACACACA
Organism: Faecalibacterium sp. CAG:74; assembly: GCA_963635855.1. Classification (GTDB taxonomy): domain Archaea; phylum Thermoplasmatota; class Thermoplasmata; order Methanomassiliicoccales; family Methanomethylophilaceae; genus Methanomethylophilus. The sequence goes on from CAVHHN010000051.1 coordinate 3,023, forward strand.
GGATCCCCTGCCGTTCTTGAGTGCCAATGCAGTGTACGGTTCAGGGCCGTGCGACCTAACCAGATATGTAGGGTGATTTTTCTTAAAGAACGCCCTTTCGGCAGGCAATACCTCCGGCTGGCACAGACAACACATGCCACAACCGTCCAGACATTCTGCCTTCTTTCCGATGACCTCGGAATAATCCACCTCGAAATCAACCACGTATATCCTGTCCCAGAGGTTCGCCGCAAAGCTCCCCTTCTTTGACCTGTACCTGGCCCCGGATTATAACTGTGTCGGGGAAAATCGCACGGCGACCCTGATATGGATTAAAACCGGCCTTGGTATGCAACTTCTTAAGATCGACCTCAGTGACCTTCCTCATATCGAAGAAAGAGAGGTCCGCATCATATCCTACAGCGATACGTCCCTTATTGACGGAGAATCTGGTGCAAGGTGCTTCGGCACCCATACGTACAGCCAAGGAAAGAGATATTTCCCCAGACCTAACCAATTCCATCACCATAGGCATACAGGTCTCCACCCCAGGTATCCCCCCGGGTGCGGAATCGAACTCCTGGGTCTTTTCCTCATAGGTGTGGGGGGCATGATCGGTTCCGAACATGGTGATCTTACCATTCAGGAATGCTTGGTACAACGCATCCCTTGTGGCACGGTCTCTTATCGGAGGATTTGTCTTGTAAAAAGCGGTGGTGTTTGTCAATGCATCGAACAATAGATGATGCATGGTCACTTCGGTGGTGAAACCAAGATCGGATGCTCTGGCAACCTGTTCCGCATTGGTACAATGACAGATATTGATCTTCACTTTGTCCTTATAAGGAGCTAATCTGCGGAGGGCGGAGTATTCCGCCTCGACTGGACGGTTGCGAAGATGGCCCTGACAACACTTTTCCGGAGTGTCATGATCGATGAAATTATCGTCCTCGGCATGAACACTTAATACTCTGTCCGTCTGAGACAGTTCGTCCATCAACGGAGCGATCTCCTCATCGTCGTTAAGCAGAATATTCCCTGTGGTAGAACCCATGAACATCTTGAATGCAGCAACATGCGGCGCCAACAATCCGACCGAGCAACCAGGGGTCAGAGCGGCGAACAGACCGTAGTCACTGAAGGCCCTGCCCGAAAGTATGCGTTTCTTGGAAAGTAATGTGTCCACATCGGTGACCGGAGGTTTGGTATTGGGCATGTCGAAGACACAAGTGACCCCTGCACACACAGCGGCTGACGTGCCGGTCGGAAAATCCTCTTTCTGGGTCATTCCGGGATCGCGCATGTGGACGTGAGGGTCCATGAATCCAGGAAGCACAGTGATGCTCGTACCGAGATCGATACGTCGATCCCCACCTGGAACATTCTTTCCAACTGCCGTGATCTTCCCATCGGATATCCCGACCTCGGCATATCCCAACTGCCCGTCGACATACATCCGACCGCATATGACGGTATCAAGATCCATATGTTCACTTCCGGACGATCTCACCACGAGGTTCCATCTCTCCAAAAACCTCGGCCTGGAACTTTTCAAATTCCAGGGCGCAAGATTTCCATGCTTCCTCCTGAAGTCCTGCCTTCCGGCAGAGGTAACTGAGATACTCTTTGTGACCCCACCCCTGTTCCACAGGCACCTGCGGAAGGAAGATTGCAGAGTTGATCAATCCCGAATTACGAACGTATTTCACAGATATCCCATCTTTTCCAATCTCTATCTGGGACGTTAGATCTTCCACGGTCTCGTACACGATCTTCTGTGGTTCAGTTAGAATAGAAACCTCGATAGTGCACCGTCCGACCTGCGTATTCCTCAACGGAGGGAAACGGGGATCGTGACAAGCTCCACGGGCTGAAATACAAAGTGTGCGTGCAAGATCGAAAGGCGGTATCGGATATCCGATACATCCACGAAGAACCCCCGATGGATATTCATTCAAAGTAACGAAAACACCCTGTTTTGTTCTTGTGAACGATTCTGGAAGGTCGGGCTGAATGAGCCTATCTTCGGTCTCGGCCTCCGCGACGGCCCTTGCGGCCTTCACGGCGGCGATCCCTTCTGCATCCGTGATCATTCCTTGTTCTCCTTGTCAATAGGAACGATCTTGATCGGTGTGGGCCCAGCATTCTCGGAAGGTTTCTTTGCAGAAGGCTTCTTCTCACAGTATTCGTTCTTCCTGCAGAATTCGTTGCTACGGTTCCTGTCCGCACCTTCGAATGCTTCCTTCACGGTTTCAGGTAAGGGAGAAGCTAAGATCAATGAACTGAGGGCCATCCACGCCTCCAATCCTGCACCGACCAGGTGTTTCTGGAAATGGGGGTCACAGAACGGACCGACGACATCGTTGAATCCATCGTTGAACATGCGACGTGCAGTATCGCGGACATACCTTCTCCTTTCGGCATCGGCCTCATAACGTTCCTCAAAATACTTTCTTCCACGGTCGAATTCCTCTCTTGCACGGTCGCCCCCTTCATAGAGCATATCTCTGAGATACTCTCCCTGACGGCGAGTGAAATCGCGCATGTGGTCCCGCCCTTCCTCGAACGCCTCTTCGGTACGACCTCTTCCGTAACGGTAATCACCATAGACCTTCTCGGTGTTGTCAAATGCCATGCGACGTGCTTTCTCAGCCTCACACTCCAGACGCATTTTCTCCTCGAATTCGGCCCTTCTCTGCATCTCCTCGAGATATTCTTCCTCAGAATCCAAAGACTCACGTTCTCTTGCTGCGATGATCCTGTCGATCATCTCCTTGTTGTCTTCATAGAACTTCAAGGCATCTTCATCAAATTTTTTCTCATCGGTCATAATCTCATCTCCTGAACCTGACATACAGGCAACTATCTCCAAATTCGGCCCCCAAGATCTCCGAATCAGCAAGGGTCATAGGCAAAGACACTGTACGTCTCTGACTACCAATATGCAATATGATTGTGTTTTCTTTTCCTTTGAACAATTCTACCTTGTCCTGCGGAACGAACGGCATCTTTATGGTAAGTAATACGTCCCCATCTTCTTCCGTGAACTTCATAGGGCTGGTGTCCGCATATACCTCTATAGGATCCGAATCTCCAAAGATCATATCCGCAAGAAGTTCCAATTTATCTCTGCCCCGCATCTCGGTCTTGAGCATGTAGGCCTGGAATATCTTCAAGGGATCGAAAGATTCGTGGATCATTTCAAGATACTCACCCTGCTCAACGAGTTTCTGTTTCATGAACTCCCCGTCAGCATCCTCCGGGATCACCTTGTTAATGACAAGACATTCAACGTTCTTGTTGTACAGACACATATACGAGTAGGAACGACGGGTTTCATTGATCGCCATCCGTTCAGGATTGAGCACCAGACGGATGGTGGTGTTCTTTGAATCTTCTAAGATCTCTTTCACCTCGCTCATCTGGTCCTTAAGCGACTTGATGGTCTTGATGACATCTTTTGTCGGCAACGGGAAACTTACGACCTTTCCAACAGTGAAGCGAGCAATACCCAGGAGCCTGCTGAACACAGAGAATGCTTTGTCGAGATACCAACTTGAAACATCAGGGAAACTCATCAATCTTAGGGTTTCGCCAGTAGGTGCAGTGTCCATAATCACGACATCGTATCTGTTTTCGTCCCTGAAGGTCAGAACATAAAGCAATGCTGCAACCATCTCCATCCCTGGGAAAATGGCCATTTCTTCAGCAGAGATACCGTCGATACCTTGGGATATCATAAAAGCCGAAAGATACTCGCTTATCGCAGTCCATTTGGTCTTCATTTCATAAACGATATCGAGTTCCAAAGCATCCAAATTAGGTGCTACATTGACGATCTGTGGGCCTAATTCCACATCTAATGAATCACCGAGAGAGTGCGCAGTATCAACACTCATTATTATCGTACGATGACCCATCTTGGCCAATCTCAACGCAGTGGCGGCAGACACAGACGTCTTGCCGACACCTCCTTTACCGTTATAGATGATCAACCGCATACCAGGTAATCGATTGAAAGGTATAACTTATTTGGGATTGCTGGGTATGAAAACCACCCAATTAAAATCGTGCTTGCGCATTCAAACATTGTCCAAAATGTTGGCGAATAGCACAAGCAAAGCTGAGAAGTCCACCGGATTTATGATTCTTTTGCTCTGCCTTTCGTACATTTTAGAGGAGAACAAGAAGATGAAAATTGCTACGGCATGGATCTTCACGCAAAGACAACGGTATGAAGGGACTCGGAACCGAATCAATCCAAAACAAGTTGGTGTCGGGAGAGGGGTTCGAACCCTCGGCCTTCGGATTTCCCTGGTGAGGTCAGTTATTACCTGAACCCTATGAGTCCGACGCTCTACCAGGCTGAGCCACCCCGACTTATAAAGTCAGTCAACAACTTATCTATTATAAGGATTACGCAAAATCCGCCCAACCCAGCGTAGAATGAAATCTGAGGGGTTGGAATGTATCTCCCCAGCCTTCAGAAAAAGTAAGAACAAAAAACGGTTGGGGCCGAAGCCCCGTAAAAGGTTTACTCAGTGGTCTCCTCGGTCTTGGCTTCGGCTTCTGCCTCGACGGGAGCTTCAACAGGAGCTTCGACTGCCTCCTCTTCAACAGGAGCTTCGACTGCCTCCTCGGATTTGGGTTCTGCGAGGATGGATTCGGGCTCTGCGTCTCCCCTAGCGAGAACTTCGGACTTGCGGATCTCGATCCTCTTGATGGGGATGATGGGGTGGCAGGCCTTTGCGGTGTCCTTTGCCATGTCTCCGGAGATGATCACTTTGATGACATCAGCGAGAGTGTGCTGTGCTGCGAATTCGGTAAGGTACGCAGCGATGTGGGAACGCATTCCATCTTCCTGGGATGCCTGGATCCTCCTGTCTGCAATGGACATGGTCTTAAGCCTGATCTTGAATCCGTCGGAGGTGACAACATCGACGACGTGGTCGGTCTTGGTCTTCTTCCTGCGGGTCAGCCTCCTGACGTAATCAGAGGTGAGGTCGTGGCCGATGAACTCGGTCTTTGCTTCGTGACCGTCGGATCCGACGATTTTGAATTTGAGTTTAATCTGTGCTTTGGAAAGGTCTCCGGTAAGGTCACCGACAGTAACTTCTGCCTGCCTTCCGATGAGAAGTTCAGGGTCTGCTGCGGGGGTCTCTCCGATAACGGTCTCGTTGAACATGCGGGGAGCGTGTACATTGTACCACTCCTTCATCTTCCACTTGTCTTTTGCCTTCCTTCCGGCTGCTGCTTTTGCTTTGTCGCCTGCCATATTAATAGCCTCTTTATGAGAACTGTTGAAATGCTTTCCCTATTTAATGGATTGGATTTTTGCATGTTTTTCGAAAAAATTAACAGAACTTAATTTTTTCAATAGCCAGCATGTAAATTTTTACCCTAATTAGAAAAATGATTCCTAATTGTACTGATACCACATGTATTTAAAGCTGACCCGATATAAATCAATCACACAACGCAGGGAAAAAGACCTATTCAAGAACTGAACGGAAATTCAAACAAAAGATAGAAAAGAAAAATCCAGGGCCGAAGCCCTGGTGGAATCAGAGTTTTACAGGAACCTTGTGGAGCGCAAGTCCGAGCTCGTCGTAGGTCATTCCCATAGCGAGTCCGTAGAGCTGTGCAAGGTGAAGAACAGGGATCTCGAAGCCGAGTTCCTTCTGTGCAGTGTCGAACTGCAGGTGGCAGAACGGACATACATCGACGATGAACTGGGCGTCAGAAGCTTTCATGTTCTCGAGGTTGGTAAGGGTGAATTCCTTGGTGACGTTACCGAAGGCGGCCTTGAGACCTCCTCCGGATCCACAACAAAGCAGAGGCTGCTTCCTGGGCATTGCCTTACATCCAGTGGCCTCGACGAGATCCTCAAGGATGTGGGGGGCCTCAGCATCATCGATCCCTTTGATATCGGTAGGCTTGAGGAAGTGGCATCCGTAGAAGACAGCGATCCTGTATTCAAGAGCTTTGGAAAAGGACTCTTTGATCTTATCGACACCGACCTCTCTGTAGAGAACTTCTGCGAAGTGGTAGACCTTGGTGGTTCCGTTGTATTTGAGTCCGACCTTTGCAAGGATCTCATTGACCTTTGCGAGCTCCTCAGCATTGTTGTTGAGCTCGTGGGCGGCCTCGAACAGAGAACCATAACAACCGTTGCAGATGGTCATGATAGGGAGACCCATCTTCTCGGCAAGTGCGAGGTTCCTTGCGGCGGCAGCGAGCCAGGTGGTCTTAGAGAATGCTTTGATGACACCAGGTGCAGGGCAACAGGATGCATCGGTCAGGTCGACAAGCTCTACTCCGAGCTTCTCGAAAACAACACGAGTGGACTTCTCGATACCGGGGTACCTGAGAGGTGCGACACAACCGAGGAAGAATGCGTATTTAGCCATGAAATTCACTCCTTGCAGATTTCATCGAATTTGGCGGCTTCGAGAAGGGCCTTGAACTGGTTGAATGCTTCGGGGTTAGCCATAACGGTCGGAGGGACCTCAGGGAGACCGAGTGCTTTCCTCTGGGCCTTGATATCATCGTTGATACTGAGGGTATGTCCGAAACTGTAAAGGTTGGTCGCGGTCTTCTTGTGAGCGGGCTTGATGTGTCCCTGTGCGACCGCCATGTTCCTAAGGGCGATGACGACATCGACGATGGGTACGCGGCGGGGGCATCTCTCGACGCAGGTGTAGCAAGTGCTGCACATCCAAAGTTCTTCACTGTTGACGATCTCAGACTCCATGTCGAGCTGGGCCATCCTGACAAGCTTTCTTACCCTGTATGATGTGCGCCTTCCGGAAGGACATCCGGCTGTACAGGTACCGCACTGGAAACAGAGCTTTGCATCGGCTCCGCCGAGCTCGGCGAGCTTCTGCTCAAATTCGGGGTTACTTTTAAACTCCATTTTATCCTCGGACTGAAAATTTTCTGACCCTATTTAATGCAGGTGGGTTGAATGCTGTTAGGGATACCGTGTAAGGTAAACCTAAAACTAATCCAAAATCACTCAATGTGTCTCGCTTTGAGAGCGTTGACCAATTTTATGACGGTCCTGTTCTCAGAACGATATACCGCGGTGATGGAGTGTCTCAGTATCTTCGGATCGATGGCACTCTTCAACCTCAGCCCTTTACGGATCAATAAGAACTCATCCACGAAGAAGCTCTTGTTAGATGCCAGCATCTCCGACAAAGAATAGGTCTCCGCATCGATGGTGTACTCAGTGTTCATAGTGTCCAAAAACATGAACGCCACCCTCTGAGCACCATACCTGTAGCGAATGAAAGATGGGCCGTTGTCAACGAACACCATTCCCATATAACCCACCTCTTCGGCATCATATCCATACTCATCGATATCGAAAAGATAGAGGGGATCATCGATGAGCGCGATATCCGCAAGACCTTCGATCATCATCCTAGCATTGTGTACATCGTCAGAGACAACCAGTTCCACATTGTTCATTTTCAATGAGGAAAGAACGGACATCATCAGATCCTCGGTAACGGGGCTGCAGGCAACAGTGAATCCTCTGTCATCGGAACAACGGGCCTCGGCGGCAGCATAACGGTCCATGATCAATTTTCCTGCGTCGGTGAGCACAGTACCTTTGGGAGTGGATTTGGTCACAGGTTCTCCTGCGGCAGCTTCGATATTGGTGATGAAACGATGTATCACAGGGATAGAAACTTCCAATTTCTTGGCGGCTGCTGACATACTGCCGGTCTTCGCGACTGTCCGAAGGGCCTCCAACTGACGGTTGGTGATAGGTTGCCCGTTGATGACCTGCTCAGTACGGATCTTGATATCCATCGATGTCAGATATAGATTGTTCTATATGGGTTTAGCCATCTGAATAAACCCCCGTCGGCAAATAATCAATATAATGATCCCGCCATGGTCGGTCATGGCACTCAACGGACGTTTGGCGGTGATCGGTATCGGAAGTCCCATCATGACCGACGATTCGATAGGTCTGAGACTATCATCCGCCGTCGAAGAACTAGGCATGGAGGACGTCGACTGTTTCCAAGAAGCAGTAGGTGGATTGGAACTTCTGCCGTTGCTCAGGGGATATAGCTATGCCGTTATAGTCGATGCGATCCAGACCTGGAATTACGACCCTGGAACGATCCTCATCTTCGATGTGGCCGATTTCGAATCGACAGTACATGACGTGCCTGCCCATGACATCAACGTCGCCACAGCCATCAGGATCGGCCGTCAGATGGATCCTGACACAATGCCACTCCAAATAAAATTCGTGGCAATGGAGATAAAAGATATGGCGACCGTGAGCGAGGAATTGACACCCGAGGTCGCTGAGAGGATGGAGTCGGCGAAAAATGCCGTCCTCCATGTCCTCGACTGTTTCAGAAAGAACCGGAATCAGATCTCCAAAGAGGATATGTCGAACTCCTGAACATTCTTTCCGCAATGACCCAGCACAGAAATGTTGAGCCTATCGGAACGTAGATATTGCTCAGCGGCATGCATGATCTCTTCCTCTGTGATGGAATCGAGGAGGTCCATGGACTCTGCCATACTCCTGACCTCACCATGGGTCATGAACCCAGCACAAAGACGGTAGATCCTGTTGTCTGTGGTCTCGTTACTCCTTCCGACAGCGCCCTTGAGAAGATTCTTGGTCCTCTGCAATTCCCCTTTCTCAAGACCGTTCTTCTTGAAATCGGAATATGATCTTGCGGTCTCGTTCAATGCCTTAATCACATTCTTCTGAGTACACGACATAAAGGCGGAAATATACCCAGCATCACTGTAGTGAGAAGTATCATTGTAAACGGAATAAACCAATGCATTGGACTCACGGACATTTTGGAACAGTCTGGAACTCGTTCCAGAACCGATCACCGCACCTAACAGTTTGGATATGCCCCTTGCTCTGGCATCACCGGGTTTTCCGATAGGGAATCCGAACCCTATGTGAAGATGGGGAGAATCGTGTTTGACATAAGTATACTTGGCACCGGGAAGATCGGGCGAAGTTCTCTTATTGACAATAGGTGCATCCATTCCGTCGAATGAAGATTCGGCCCAACTTAGTACCTTCTCGCTGTCGATGTTACCGGTTGCAAATACAGCTAAATTCTGTCTGCCATACCTCTCGGAATAGTATTTTCTAAGGTCAAGATGAGTAAGCGGAAAAACAGTTTCTTCACTTCCACCCTCATCCCGTCCGAGTTCGTTACCCGCCCACAGATGTTCCTCGAACAGATCATGAATATATGATTCAGGTTCAGCTTTGATCGAACTGAGCTCTTGAAGCACGATCTCCTTCTCAAGAGCTGTATCTTTCTCGGTTATCAGAGGATTGGCGACAATATCGGCCACCAGTTTCATCGCAACATCGGCGGTCTCACCAAGTGTGATCCCATAATATCCAGTCATCTCTTTTGAAGTGAAGGCATTGAGTTCACCGCCCGCACCTTCGATCTCTTTCGCCATCTCGAAAGAGTTGGAGGTCTTCGTAGCCCTGAAAACAGTATGTTCCAGAAGATGGGAAAGGCCGAATATTCCTTCGTATTCGTCACGGGACCCAGTGCGGACGGCAACCTGGAATCCTGCATTTGCGCTGGTCGGAATGGTCTCAGTGATCACAGGGATTCCTCCGGAGGTCCTGTTTATTTCGATCGGACAATCTTTCATGAACGCCTACAGAACAAAAACGGTTAAGAAACTGTGTGTTGGGCCCCATTGAAATCATACTGTCACACCAGATCTAATTCGAAACATTGAATGTAACTACGTATGCGGAGCCTATTTCTCTCTGTTGTT
>CAVHHN010000052.1:0-12539 GCA_963635855.1 Faecalibacterium sp. CAG:74
CAAAAGGGGTCCCGGGAGGCCCCGCAAGAACCCTCAGTGACCTTCGATAGTCCACCCTTTTGGAAAACTGTTGTTCATGTTTTCGTTTTACAGTCCAAAATTCGAAGTTCTAAAACAGTTAGTGTCGAGGTCGGGTCGTACAGGTTCGAAGACCTCATTTTTGACATACCCAGGATATCTGAAATCCGTATGTCCAGAACCTAATAGGTTCTTGTAGTATTTTGGACAACCAATCTGGATCTGTCATTTTGGTTTATCCTGACGTGTGCCGCAACGAACAGGCAAACCTCATTTGGGAATTTTTCTCTTTCTACGCTGTTGTTCCATTATATTAACAGACTTCATCTCATCAGGCATAACATCAATCATTTTTTGTATGAAATCGTTGTCCGATTTGCGAACTGCATCTGAAAATTGGATAAGTACATCGTTAGCATGTTGGAAATTGTAACGCTTCAGATACGTGTAAAGTCCGCGACCGTTTTTGTTATATTCCTTATCTAACGTAATCCCGTATGATGAATCAACCCAATCAATGAATGCATCACGGTGAGTATTATCGACAGTGGTGTACTGTACAGATTCTTGGTCGAAAATTCTCCCCATCTTGCCCCATTCTGCTGGAGCAATTATTGCATGTGGCTTTGTATGAGTCGGGCCAATTGCATTAAATGACCCATGAGCAAGATAGATATCCCATGCAGAAGTATTTTCCTGACCTTTTTTATACGGTTTTACATTGATGCCGTAAAAGAAGGTTTTTTCCTCATTTTCGTTTTTGAAGTGTTTTAGAATTGTGCCAACAGTATCTCCAGGTTTATCCATACGTGAATTGTTGAAGTCGACGGCAACAAAGGTGGGTTTTTCATCTGAGTATACATCAAAAAGTTTACTTATCTGTGCCCGGGGGAAATAAACAGGTACAGACATACCAATGTTACAACCTGGTCTAATCCAACTTTCTTTTTCATCAAGCATTGTTTTTACAAAATCAAGATACAAATCTGGCTTGGTAACCCGAATGGATTCATCAGTGTAGTCAATTATTGGCATGAGGAAAATATCATTACGGCCCCAATTGAGTAAAGCGTTAAGATATTCATAGTCTTGGGTTTCTAGTTTCTGTCCCAAAGCTACTTGCAATTTCACAACGAGAACGTTTATCATTCCTTTATCGAGGAATTTAGATCTAGACATAATGTAACGTTCCTGCGCGTATCTATCGCCATCTAATTCCCTCAACTTATCGAGCGTTAGATCAATGTAGCACTCGTTGATGGCGCGACCATCACCCAGCATCTCCAGCGTCTTGGAGTCTGTAGTCCTCTCAGTACACTTTGAAATATTCGATATACTACGACCGTTAACTGAAAGCTTTACATTTTTCACAAGTGATGAACCGATATCATTGGGGGCCACACATACATCTGAAATTGTATATTTTCCTGCCATTGGTCATTTCTCCGTGAAAATCTGCCCCATACGTACCTTGTTTTCAAAATAATCTAGGGGCATTTCAGTAAGTTTCTTACCATCAAAATGTGCTTTTTCGTTTATGCGATCTACCGAAGGCTTTATTGTCGAATTTTTAGTGGTATCTTTATAGAAATAGTATGTTAGACCGACTACGCTTTTATCCGAAAGCCTGGACATGGATTTCACAACTTTAGGTACGTCCTCGGTAGCAGGGTTGTCCCAATTATCAATCACATACTTTTTCAATTTCTCCCCATACTCTGTTAACGTATATCCATTCTGAGAATATTTGAGAATACCGATGTCAGTGAGATTTGTTGCAGATTCATCAATACTATCCGAATATCCTCCGAAAAAGTAGGCATTATGGGTAGATTCCTTATGTTTGTCTCTGAAAACTTCATTGTAAATCAAAGATATCTTCTGAAGACGGGTCTTCATCATTGGGTGGTCGGACATAGCAAGTAAAACTATCAGCTCGTCGTCTGACAGTTCGTTAAAGTCATTGTCAAGCATCTGTTCCTCATTATACATGCCAGTCCCCCTCATCGTCCCATAGTACTATCATTATTTTTTCTTTTTCCTTGCTGTATTCTTCAAAATAATCGATCGTGAATCCAAGTTCCTTTTCTTTACAAAATTCATTATGATAACTTAATACCCAGATATCTTTAGCCCTAATCCGGTCCCATTCTTCACCTTTGATCTTCAAATCATTATTTTGATGTATGTGGTTGATTATAGCATCACGATGAGATTGGATTAACTCTTCATCAACAAACTCTTCTGACGAAGCTGCTGCCAAATAATTGATAAATGGTAGATTTCCATCCATTGAGATAAATTTCAAATCGAAGCTTTCCTTATATTTTTCAAACACTTCTGGATTTATTACGATACGTGGATATAGCGCGACTTTAGATTCAAGTTTGTGTGCTAAAACAACAGCATCACCAATTATAAAATCGTATGGTGCACCTTTGTGTGGGTGGTAAAGGCCGCCTTCAGATATTCCTCCCCTTAACAACAAATTGTATTCGATGATAGCGATTAATTGGACTGAAGCCAAACGCAGGATAAATTCAGAAAACTGTTCTCCTGAACAAGAACTGGTGTGAACAAAAATATTATCAGAAAAAGTGCTAAAATTAATGTCCATTTTCTCAAATATTTCATCATATAAGTTTTCTAAATTCACTATGTACTCGTTTATTTTTTCATTATCCTTACTGCATAAGATGTTAGAAGTGCCAAGTATATCCAGCATCGATACAATGCATAGTGTCATCCTAGGTGACTTAACCTTATCCAACGTTTGGTTGTGCATAGTAAATCGGTCCGTAAACTTATTTTTTCACTAACATATAGTAAGCGTATGCTGCTGCATACTGATATGGTGCTTGAATATCCAAGGTAGGAAATCATTCAAAGTAAATCTTTGTCTCCTTCAAATTCAAATCGGTTGTGACCTGATACTTGACATCCTGCCCAAGACATTCAAAATGCTTTTTTCCGCATTCGATCTTATATGTCTCGGATTCACGATTATTGATGGTATTTCCCTTGGTCTCGAAAACGAAGTATAAACGTTCCTCCTCCTGATTTTCCATCAGAACCGCCCAGTCTGGATTATAACTTCCGATCGGGGTGTTGATCTTGAACCAATCTGGTAGCTTCACATAAAGTTTGACATCACGGAGTGCTTCAAGTTGAAGAGCAAAGTTATGCTCGACTTCGCTATCGTACACGGTATATTCATAAATGGATCTTTCTGATTTTACCATGTTCTTATTCAAGTATCCGATAAGTTCTTCAGAATTGAACAGATCCTGAGCGTAATAATCCCCAATCTTCTTGTAGACTATCCCCTTCAAAGCCATCCGTCTGACGTTCTTAACAATAATGTTCGACACCCCTTCCATGAACATTTGCGGATTCTTTTTGAAATCGTCAAGGTTGACCCTGGAATCGGTGAGAATCCTAACGATGGTACGTCTGGTCAGATCGGTTTTGTTCTGAAGATAGGTTATAATGTCCGGCAGATCTTCATCGAACTTAATATCAGCAACACGGATCGGAATGGAAGCATTGGCTGTCACGCCCGATGTATCGATCTTGATGGAAGCTATGTTATACTTCAGCATCGGCGGTTTGATCTCAAGACGTTGGATCTGTTCCGCACATATATCGATCAATTTATCGGAATCGAAATTGAGCTCGAATTTCGTTTTGAACTTTATGCGGTTCCAAAGATCTTTAAAATCTTCACTCAGTAGAACCCGCTTTTTAAGAGGGATGGATCTTTTGTCCTCATTATTTTTGATATTGATGGAACCGCAGATGTCCTTGCAAATGCCAAGAATCTGTTCTTTGAATTTGACAAATTCTTCTGGGATCTGGACCTTTTTCTCTTTTATGTCGATTTTCAGATTACCCTGAACCTTTCCATTACTGTTTATATATCCCGATTCAACGAACGCCTGATAGATCTTCCTAGATCCTTCTTCACCGAGATGTGCCACTTCCCCCTCGTTGTTACGATAGGTGATTTTGGCAAAGGTATGTTCTTCGATGATGCCGAATCTTATTCCCGATTCTTCTTCGTATTCATGCTGAAGTCCGGCGGCGAATTCTTCGAAACTTTCGTTTGCTACCACGGTCAGTTGGTTAATATTCGGATCATGGATACGGTTACCTGATTGATCGACGCACAGCCTCAATCCACGACCTATCTTCTGACGTTTATCATTGACACTTTTCGTATCGACCAAAGTGCATATCTGGAAGACATTGGGGTTGTCCCAACCTTCGGCCAAAGCGGAATGCGAGAAAATGAATCTTAGTTTACTGTCGAAGGACAGCAGTTTTTCTTTATCGATCATGATAAGTTTGTAGGTATCTTCATCCTTCACGGTATTACCGTTGCTGTCAACCCACCCCGACTTATCCTGGGAAAAATATCCGTTGTGACAGGATTCGGCTTGTACCTGGGGGTCTTCGGCCTTCAGAATATCACGGTATTTCGGTCTCTTGATGAGATCGATATATTCTTCTTCGAAAATCTGGGCATAGATACCTTTCTCACCTTTGTTACGGTATTTCGCAACACGATCGATGAAAAACAGACTGAGGACCTTGATGCCGTCTTTGGAATAATTCAACTCCTTGTCCAAATGCTCCTGAATGGTCTTACGGATCATTTGCCTTTTGATGATCAGATCATCGACATCGCCGATGGTTTCTCCGAGGAAAACATATTTTTCGATCGGTTCGAATTGTATATACTCATTGCCCAGCTGACAGCATATGTCTTCGACGAAGTACCCTTCGTAAACGCTGCGTTTGGTTTTACTTTCGAGATCGTCGCCCGCTTTTACGGTAATTGTTTTCCTATTGATCCCCAACCCGTCGTTGGATGTCGCATCGACCTCGATCTTTGCGGTGATCGGGGATTTCTTATTGTCTACGGAGATCAATTTGACATATGCTTCGTTGTGTTGGTTGGCCGAGAAAAATCCGGCAACATCGATGCCTTTGACCAATTTGCGTTCAAAAGCATCGATTGCATTGAGCCTGAATACCAGATTGTGCTTCTTGACATGGGTGGCAGAATACCTGAATATGCAGAGGGGTTTGAGATTCTGGATGGCTTTGAGTGACAGGTTCGTATTATCAACGGATTGGGGTTCATCGATGATCACGATCGGATTTGTCCCCTGAATAAGTTCAATGGGTTTCAGGCCGTTGAGATTCTCGTTCGGACGGTTTATGATATTGGCATCTTTCCTGAAGGCATCGATGTTGATTATCATGATCGAAATATTATTATCGAATGCGAAATCCCTGACGCTTTCCAGCTTGCCGCTGTTGTAAAGGAAATACTCGTATGGGGTATTGTTGTACAGTTCGTTGAAATGGTTCTGGGTGATCTTTAAAGATTTATAGACCCCTTCCTTAATGGCGATACTGGGAACGACGATTATGAATTTCGTAAATCCGTATTTTTTATTCAGTTCCATAATGGATTTGGTGTAAACGTATGTTTTTCCGGTCCCCGTTTCCATTTCGACGTCGAAATCGTATCCGTTGGAAATAGAAACGGATTGGCGGATACCGTTCCGAAGTTGGATTTTTTGAAGGTTCTCCAACAATTCCTGCTCGGAGATCTCCAACCTATTACCGTATCCGAGATTACTGCTGAAATTGGAACTTGAGATATTCGCTATGCGTGCGCCTGAGGATATGGTGAATACCGACTGAGAAGTCGTCTGCCCATCGAAGAGATCTACAACGGAAGATATGGCTTCATCCTGATAATCGAGATGGGAATCGAATTTCAATTCAAGTTTTGATGACATTTAATCCCTCATAGTGTTAAAAATGAATCCTCTTGGAGACCGGCTGCTTTGAGTGTCTCTTTGACATTGGCTTTCATGGAATCGGAACAGAACCCGTTATCTTTGAACACAACGGTCCAAATGTCAGATCCCAATTCCTTATGGAGTTCGGTCATTTTCTCGGCAATGTCGATGGAGGTGACATCGTCCAGATAGATCATAAGGGCCCCGGAACTTATCGAGTATATTTGTGATCCGTTGATGGGATATTCAGATACGCAGGTAGACAACGGAAGGCCGAGTTTTAGAATCAGTTCGAAGATGATATCGAGATGTGTCCGACTGTCATCGCTGGTCAAATTATCGGCGAAGGAACTTAGGGTCTTTTGAAGATTTTCGCTTTGGCCTGACCATTTTTTGATATTCGAGGAATCTAATTTAAACACCCGGAATCCAAAGTCCAAAGCTGGCTGATCGTCCAACTTCATTTGTCTATGCGAAACCGAATCCGATCCGATCTCTTTTCTAGCAAGCCTTATTCTTTCTTTTCCAATTTCAGTCAATTTTGGGGGATAATGCTTCGAAACACAATAGTCGATAGCATCCCTAAGAACCTTTTTCTCACGATTGCTGGTAGCTCTCTCAAGATTGTCTTCCAGATCTTCGGGCAATTGTACAAGGATGAAATTCCGCTGCTTTGACTCTTCATTGGATGAAAGAATCGTCGCATGAGCCGTAGTAGAACTTCCAGCGAAAAAGTCCATAATAATGTCTCCCTCCCCCGTGCATGCTTTGATCAAATCGGTGACAAAACTCAATGGCTTCGGGAAGGAGAAAACTTTTTTCCCACCGAATAATCTTTTAAGATTGTCGGTGTCTTTCCGTATTTGTAACTTGTAATATGAACGTAGAAGATCCAATTGATCCCTATTGATGTATGTTTTCTTCGCACAGAGCTTATCATCGGAATCAGGATAGTAAATAAGCCCCTTATTAGACCATTCATTCCACGTATCAATGTTGCAGCTCCACCCACGAGTTGGGATTTTTAACGGATTACCCGTCTTAAGATTAATCCGTATATCTCTAGGGCCACTTCCTTGCGGATCGTCGATGGGGCCGATACGGAAAATACCCTGTCCGTCAGCAAACTTGTAATTCGAAATATTGTCGTCCAAAAGATCGTTTTTCAAATAAAACGAATGCAATTCCTCCTCGATTTTGGAATAATCAGAACTTTTTCCCCATATGTCGATAAGTTGACCGTATATCGGATTCGGCATCCCCCATGTGCAGGTCTTTGCGATTTCGTAATTCTTTACATAAACCAAACAGTATTCATGGGATGTCGAAACGATTTTCGGATCATTTTTAGGCGTTCCATCGATGACGATCTGGGCAACGAAATTACCCGGACCAAAGATTTCATCACATACTTTTCTTAGATTGGTGATTTCATTATCATCTATGCTGATGAATATTATCCCATCCTGCTTCAATAAGGATCTGGCTAATCTTAACCGGGGGTAAATCATATTAAGCCATTTTGTATGATATCTTCCATCCGATTCTGAATTGGAGGATAGGTTCCTGCCCTCAGAATCGATTTGTTTTGTAATCTCTTTGTAATTTCTGATATTGTCGGAAAAGTCATCATTGTAAATGAAATCGTTACCGGTGTTATAAGGGGGGTCGATGTAAATCATCTTGACCTTTCCGAAATAACTCTTCTGGAGTAGCTTGAGAACTTCGAGATTGTCACCCTCGATGTAGAGATTCTTGGTATTTTCCCAGCCTATGCTTTCGGACACGCAGGGACGTAATGTACCGGTAGAAGGGAGCATGGATTCCCTAATTGCCTTATTTTTTTCGCACCATGTGAAATTATACCTCTCATCCCCCTCATCAACTTCATCTCCGAGGATCAAGCGAAGCTTCTCGAAATCGATCTTACCCTCTTCGACGACATCCGGAAAGATCTCCTTAAGAGCCTCGATGTTCATTTTAGTTATATCCAAACTCTTGCCATCCAGCTTCGTATCATCCATTTTCTTTACCCCTGCTATCGTTTTATGAATTATTCAGACCGTCTTCGGAAAAACGTTTCAGGAACTCTTTTTTCTGTTTTTGAAGTTCCTTTATCCCGTCATTCAATTCTATCTGCCTGTTGAATTGGTCTTCTTTTTTGAGCTGGGCCCTGAGCACAGCTATTTTCCCATCGATGTCTGCGACAGTAGAATTTATCTCGTTGTAATCTCCCGGAGTCAGTTGATTACTGATCGCAGCATTGGTCTCGGCCTTGATCCTGGAAAGTGCGTTGAACAGATCCGAATAAAGATCGTACAGGTTCGAAGACCTCATTTTTGACATATCAAGGACGTCCGGAATCCGCATATCCGGAATCCAATCGGTTCTAATAGCATTTTCGACGACCAGTCTGGATCTGTCGTTTTGGTTTATCCTGACGTGTGCCGCAACGAACAAGGATTCCGAGGATTCGTGAAAAATGAGCAGGAGGGGATATTGGAAGGAAGTGAGAATAAGATCGGAAATGCGGGAAATATGGATCCTCTGCTTCAGTTCGATACGTATGACCTGTATCTCCGAATAGTCGATGGCCTCATCGCAAACGGCACGTATGTTGGAATTGTCCGGAGCGATACGGTATTCCCAAACGATCTTCTCGACATCCTTCGTAAGCATCATCCTGTCGGAATTGTTTATCTCCGCCAAGCTGAAAATATTCTTTGTAATGGTCTTCTCGGCCAGCGTGCTTTTGGGAAGATGAAGGTAATCGATCATACGTTCACCTTATGACCAGAAAAGAGACGATCTCGTAGTCCTCGGTGCCAAAATCGTTTTTCAACAAAGAGGTCCCGCCCCTCGAGAACAACCCGGCAACCCCTGCTTCGTTCTTCCTTCCGACGATGTCGTTTATTACCATTTCTAGCAAAGCCGAATATTTGCGCATATCATGCCCGTCATAGGTCTCGATGTTGAACTGTGTTGTCAGATTTTTATAAACCTCGCACTCGCCACAGCACAGTTTCTTGTAATTGTCGAGAAGCTTTTTGGCATGTACGTAGGTCATTGTGATCTCGCCGTCATAAGATACGTGGGCCATGTAATAGGGGAACATAGGATTCTGTTCTTTTGTCTGATTTTTCCCCAATAGTTGCTTGAGGACGAATATGACTCCCGGACCGAGATCGCTATCGGATGATGCCGGCACAAGGGCATGAAGCCCCATCGGGGTCCGATCCAGGAGATCCCTATGGTCCTTGAGAAAATACATAAGATCGGTCTTGAAATCGCTGAAGGTCATGTCGGTGATCGAAATGCCGCCTTTGATGTCTTCCAGATCCACAACCTCTTCCTGAAGTTTCTGAAGCTGTTTCTTACGGTATTCCAGATCCCGCATCTCTTTTTCTGGTTCGATAATGTTCTCTTCCCCCGTGGCCGAAACATCCAGAAGGACCATCTTGCCTTTGACCCTCTGTTGGAGATTGATATATTCGTCCAGGTCTTTCATCGGCCAAAAGTTAACCAATTGGATCCTGTCGTTCTTGGAACCGATACGGTCGATCCTTCCGAACCTTTGGATGATGCGTACAGGGTTCCAATGGATATCGTAATTGACAAGATAATCGCAGTCCTGTAGATTCTGACCTTCGGAGATACAATCGGTACAGAACATCAGGTCCAATTCCCCTTCGAACTCCGGGAATATGGTGGCCTTTTCTTTGGATATGGGGGAAAATAGGGTCAGCACGGTATTCAGATCGCTTATTCTGACCAGATTTTTCTGTCTTGGGGGTATTTGGATATTGGATTTGTTGTCGCCCGAACCACGTACAAGAGCCGAATAAAGGCCCTTTTTCTCGAATATGGGGGCCAGATTTTCATAAAGGTATTCTGCGGTGTCTGCGAAAGCGGAAAAGACGATGACCTTACGATTATTACCGTTGATCGGATGGGCGATCTTATCCGCTATTAACTTTTGAAGATCGATCAGTTTGGAATCCCGGTCCGGAGTGATGTTTTTGGCTTCGGTTAGGATACTTTCCAGCTTTTCCCTGTCCAGCTTAAGATCGAACCGCCATTTGTTGCAATCGATGTCCTTCAGATCGATCTTAACCCTGGAACCATAAGAAAGGGAATCCATCTCCGGATCGTCGAAATCAAGGTCTTCGAAATCCGATTCGTTGACCTTTGTGTCCCCCGACATCCTGGATTGGAAGTTGTCTATTTTTTCCATGGTCTTATCGATCTTATACAGAACTTTCTGGATGGTTAGGGTGTAGGAACGTATCGAACTTTCAAGACGCTTGAGGATGTTGACCCGCATCAAACGAACAAGGTTCTCTTCACGTTTCGATTGCTTGAGAACAGACCTTCCGTCTTCGGGGTGGATATCGTATCTCTCTTCGTATTCATGGACCTTGTCCGGATACAGATAGGACATCGGACAGTAAACACCAAGATTCAACCTGCCGAGTAATTTGTTCACTTCGCCGATCGAGGGGAAAAGCCCCAACGCATCGATCTCGGAATAAATATTGTGCGGCGTGAGTCTTTCGGGGAATTTTCCGATTTCATCGAGATTGTAATACTTCTCGATGTGTTTTCTCGACCTTGCGATCGTGAGGGTGTCAAGGAGCTTGAAATAATCAAGAGACATCATCTCGACGAAAGTGTCGGTGGTACGTTCATCATCCGAAAGTTTGCTCCAACAGGTGTATGCCCTCTGAGCGTTACTTATTGTCACGTTGATGTCGGCGATGCCTGCGGATTGAAGTGAACGGGGGTTGCCTTCCGTAATGAATTCGATCTGATTGCGGATGTCGGAAAGGGAATTGTTTACCGGGGTGGCGGAAAGCATGAGAACCCTGGTCTTGACACCTTTGCGGATGATCTCCTGCATAAGACGCTGATAACGTGTGATGTGATCTTTGACAGGCGGATTATTTCTGAAATTATGACTTTCGTCAATGACAACGAGATCGTAATTTCCCCAATTGATTGTAGCTAAATTAATGTCTCCGCTTAA
Source organism: Faecalibacterium sp. CAG:74 (assembly GCA_963635855.1). Lineage (GTDB taxonomy): Archaea > Thermoplasmatota > Thermoplasmata > Methanomassiliicoccales > Methanomethylophilaceae > Methanomethylophilus. Next base: position 10,864 of record CAVHHN010000052.1, read on the forward strand.
TCCGGAATCTCTGTTCAGATCGGAATGGTTGATGACATCATAATTGAAACGGTCCTCAGCGAACAGATTTCTACGATCGTTTTGGGTGTAGATCACCCAATTGTCACGAAGTTTCTTCGGACATAGGACAAGAACACGATCGTTCCTGGATTGGTAATATTTTATAACGGCCAAAGCCGTGAATGTCTTTCCCAATCCGACTGAATCGGCCAGAATGCATCCGTTGAACTTCTCGATCTTATCGATTATGCCCATAACGCCGTCTTTCTGGAACTTGTAAAGTTTGTTCCAGACAACGGATTGCTTGAAATCTACGCCGGAACGGATGATGTTGTCCTCGGTCAGTTCGTCGAGGTAATCATGGAAGATGTTGTAAAGGGTCACATAATAGATAAATTCTGGAGGATTTTCTTTGTACAGCGTTTCCATATGTTCCAGAACGCTGTTCTTGACGTCGGTGACAGCAGAAGTGTCGTTCCAGATACGATCGAAGAGGTCAAGAAGACCCTGAGTTGCGGCACCGTACATGCAAACGTTCGAATCGATACGGTCGGAAGAGGTCAACCCCAGACCGTCGGTCGTGAAATCAACGGTTCCGTGAATGGAGAGATCATCCTCACCACCGTTTGTAACATGGATTATTCTAGGTTGGGCCGTATTCGTTACTTTGAGTGACTTGATTTCTACCTTTTTACGGATCCAATCCGAACATTCCTTGGCAATGGCAGACTGTTTCATTTCATTGCGTAATTTTATCTCGTAATCATTACCGGATATGCTTTTCTCATGATCGATCTGGAATTCACGCGAAACCTCGTTTTGCTCGTTGACGAAAGTTGGCATTGTAAAAAGAAATCTCATGGAATCGATTTTGTTGAATTCTTTTTTAAGCGCAGCATAAGCGTAAATGGTGAAATAACCGGAAATGACAGATAGCTTGGATCCTGAACGGATGCTGTTCTGGAGCTCTTCGTAGACCTTCCCCTGCATCTTGTTATCAAGGATTTTAGATATCATCGTTACACCGAATAAATGACTGAATGTGCAAGTTTATCAAATTAATTCGCACCCATCGGAGGCCACTTACACATTTCACAAATCTGAAACGGCATCGGATGTAGAGCAAACCATTAAGATATTGGGTTTAGAACAATTTAAAATACTTTAATGTAACGTAACACATATTTGTTAAATTGTCCAAAATATCTTTCCAGAGCAAAATAAGTCCCAGCCACAAACCTGCCGATCTCCATCTGAACTACGAATCCGCACCTCCCATGGAAGGCATCACCATAAACGGAGACACCGACATCGGCACATGCCTCACTAGCGGATCCCTTCACGAAGTAACGAAAATGAAATTGGATCCGGCAGGAAGGAAACTTGTCTACAATTCCAACATAACCATAGAGAACATTCCGGAAGAGGCGTTCGGATATGTGGTGAACGGACGTTCCGCCCCGGGATGGTCGGTGGAAGAGTATCGGATCTCCACAGACAAGGAATCCGGTATAGTGAACGATCCGAACGGATACGCAGGGGATGCGTATATCCTGAAACCCGTTCTTTCGGTCATCACGGTAAGTGCGGAGACGGTGAGGATCACGGAAGGGTTGCCGGGATTGGATTTCGGGGACGAAGAGAAGGAAGGAGTTCTTTTCGTTGAGGTAGGTAAG
>CAVHHN010000053.1:0-12454 GCA_963635855.1 Faecalibacterium sp. CAG:74
CACCTATAACCAACAAGATCCCCCACCCCAAATGCAATCTGGGCCAGATAACAACTGAGAGAACTCTGTATACTGCAGTTACATTCAATGTTTCGAATTAGATCAGATTGAAAGTAAATCCGATGTGACAGTTTGATTTCAATAGGGCCTGATATTGTTTAGGTCGAACTAAATAAATACTGTACTAATTCAAAGTTATCTGGTGGATACTAAACCAAAAATTAAACTCGGAGGTCAAAGGAAAACTTGCTGGGCAATTAAAGGACCCAATATAATCTCACTTTTCAGCGTTCTTGGATTTATTTTGATCAAGGTCCTCGGGATAATAATATTCTCCGTCAGCTTTCTGCGTACGATCGAGATTGGAACCTTCCTTGTTTATTCTAGGCCTATGGGTATCAGCATCACGTCTGAATGTGATCCCCACGGTCTTAAGGAACTTGTTCATTCCCTCACGCATCTTGAATGGTCCTTCTGCGATACCATGACGCCCTGGCTCGCCACCGAACACCATGATGGAATCTGCAACCATATCGATGAAATAGATGTCGTGGTCGACCACCATGGCCGAACGTCCGGTCTTATCCATCATTCCAGAGATACATTTGGCGGCTTCCATCCTCTGGTTAGAATCGAGATAGGCAGAAGGTTCATCGAAAAGATAGATATCCGCTTCCTCAGCAAGACAACCCGCGATGGCGACTCTCTGAAGTTCTCCGCCGGAAAGAGTGGACATTTTCTTCTCAAAGAGGAATTTGATAGCTAATGGTCCGAGTACCTGGGTCTCAAAAATGCTGGAAGTAACAGTATCGAAATTCTTGGCATACAGATAATCCTGAACAGTACCGTCGAAGTCATGCGAGATGTACTGTGGTTTGTAGGCCACTTTCATGACCCCGTTGACGGAACCTTTGTCCGGTTTGATCTCACCAGCCAGCATTTTGACGAAAGTTGTCTTACCAGTAGCATTCGGACCAACGATACCGACAGATTCACCGATCTTCACGGAACCGCTGTTGACATCAAGTTTGAATTCACCGAAATCCTTTGAAACTTCCTCGAAATCGATGAGTTCGGGAGTGTTCCATTCACCGGAGGGTGCCATGAGATCGAATTGTATCGGACGATCGCGGAAACGAATGTTCTCTTCAGGCAGATATCCATTGAGGTAAGCGTTGATGGCTACCCTTACCTGTCTTGACAGAGTGAACACACCATATGCTCCTTCGGAACCATAAACGAGGTTGACGATATCCGCGAGATAGTCAAGGATGGCAAGATCGTGTTCAATGACGATAACGTATTTGTCTTCGGCGGCAAGACTCTTGATGATACGGGCCATCTTGACCCTCTGATAGATATCAAGGTAGGAAGTAGGTTCATCGAAGAAATAGATGTCAGCATTCTTCATGCAGGTGGCGGCCATAGCGACCCTTTGCAACTCTCCACCAGAAAGCTTGGAGATCTCCCTATCGATTACCTGTTCCAGACCGAAGGTCTTGACGGCATCATCGACTGAAAGACGCTCGGTGTTCTTGGAAAGCAGGTCCCTGACAACCCCGTTCGTGGATTTGGGAAGAAGATCGACATACTGTGGTTTGTAAGCTACCTTGATCTTACCCTCGTAGACAGCCTTCATGTAGTCGTGCATCTCGGTGCCTTTGAAATGAGCAAGGATCCTTTCGATATCCGGCGGATCGTCAAACCTTCCGAGATTGGGTTTCACTAAACCGGAAAGAATGTTGATGGCGGTGGTCTTACCGATACCGTTAGGTCCCAGGATACCGGTTATCATTCCTTTCTTGGGGGTGGGAAGGCGGTACAGACGGAACGAGTTCTCACCGTATTGGTGGATCATCTCTTCTTTCAATTCATCAGCAAGACCGATTATCTTGATGGCGGAAAATGGACATTTGTTGATACAGATACCGCACCCCTGGCACAAGGTCTCGGAGATGATCGGTTTTCCTCTTTCTCCGAAGGTGATGACCTCGGTTCCTGTCCTCATGAGAGGGCAGAATTTGGAACATTCTTGATTGCATTTTCTGTTCTGACATCTGTCGACCAATACCGCCGCGATCCGCATATAATCGATTGTGCCAAAACCAGCTTTTTAATATAACTATCGCAAGATATGAGGATTCCTGTAATGGGTACTTCCGCTAGATTTAACGTAGGTAATGACATGTGGGCATCAATGGAAACAGGGAAAGAAACGGTCGGCGTGAAGACGCTTCTTGGTGACCCGACGGTGGCTATCCCTACGATGGTAGCTCCGTTGGCAGTGGCCATTCTGATCCAGAACGTCAACTGCATGACAGATCTCATGTGGGTCTCATGGTTGGGTAGCAATGCCATAGGTGGTCTAAGCCTCGCTTATCCCCTTTACTCGACCATTTGTGGATTCGGGAACGGCCTTGGCATCGGTGTTTCTTCTGCCATTGCACGCCATGTCGGGGTCCGGGACCGGGAAGGTGCGATCCACACTGCTGGTCAAGCAATATTCCTATCGGTCCTTTTTGCGATCATCCTCGCCTGCATCTTCGTGCCTCTGGCCAGACCTCTGATGAACCTCTTCGGTGGCGGGGAAGCTGTCGAAGCTTCACTTGAATACGGAATGCCGATATTCAGCTTCGGTTTCTTCATTATCATTTCGTCCGTTATGTCGGGAGTATTGAGAGGTGAGGGTGCGGCCCGGGCATCAATGATCATCCAGGTTGCCGGTGCCATCACCAACATAATCCTTGATCCGATCTTCATATACGTTCTTGGTATGGGAGTGGCCGGTGCAGGATGGGCGACCGTTTTAGCAGGCCTTGTCTCATTACTTCTGGGTCTTTCTTTCTACATGAAGAAGGACCTGATGTATGTCCGCTTCCGTCCAAAAGATATGATCCCTAATTTCGAAAGCTCGAAAGAGATCTTGTATGTGGGGCTTCCGCAGAGTGCTGAATACACAGTGATGGCCATGATCAACCTCCCTATGAACTTCATAATCGTCGGAGTAGGGGGTGCGGCCGCGGTCGGAATATATACTTCGGCATGGCGTGTTGCATTCATAGCATTCGTTCCCGCCCAGGCCTATGGTGGAGCGATCGTATCCGTCTGTTCGGCCGAATATTCTGCAAAACGTTCGAATATGATCGAAAAAGCTTTCGGATTTGCAGTAAAAAAATCGATAAGACATTCGATCTACCTTGCGATAGCGCTTGTGGTCCTTGCATATCCTCTCGCCACTGTATTCACAATTGCAGATGACCTCACCTATATGAGGGCCGACATGGTGTACCTGTTCCTTTGTATCGCGGCGATGTTGCCGATAATGTCGCAGGTGTTCGTCGGTTCATCGTTTTTACAATCCGTCAGACACTCAGGGGTGGCATTGATGTCCTCCCTGCTAAGAAACATCGTCATGGTCGCAGGTTATGCGCTGATGGCATGGATGTTCCACACCACATTGAGTATCTGGGTCATCATGGCAGTGATCGAGATCCTAGGTGGTGTACTGATGTCCGCACTCGCCTGGAAATATATCAAACAGTTCTCTGAGAAATGTTCGAAGGACCCGACCGCGAACCTGCCAACAAGCTAAAGACAGGTCGCGTGCGCGCATATCTATAATTACCGCGCCGATAATCGGGCACATATATGTCAAAGATCCTGATCAACATCGCATGGCCGTATGCAAACGGCCCGATCCATCTCGGCCATGTGGCCGGTTCCTTACTCCCGCCGGATATATTCGGTAGATATAACCGTCTCAAAGGCAACGAGGTCTGGGCCGTGGGTGGTTCAGACCAGCACGGTACCCCTATCACTGTATCTGCAGATAAAGAAGGTGTCACTCCCGAGGAGATCGCTGATCGCTACCATAATATCAACAAAAAAGCGATCGAAGACCTCGGGATCGATTTTACTCTTTTCGGAAAAACCCACAGTCCGGTCCACAAGGAAGTTACGCAATGGATGTTCAATCGTCTCCGCGAGAATGGATATATCGAAGAGGTCACAGAAGACGAATACTTCTGTCCGAAATGCCAGAAATTCCTACCGGATAGATATGTCGAAGGGGTTTGCCCCAAATGTGGTGCTACAGATGTCCGTTCCGACCAGTGCGATAATTGTGGTACCACATTCGTTCCCGGCGATCTACTCGAACCTCACTGCATGCATTGCAATTCGACCCCGGAGGTCAGAGCATCCAAACAGTTCGCACTCAAACTTTCCGCATTCGAAAAACCACTCACTGAGTGGATCAGTACGAAAACAAGTTGGAGGCCCAATGTTAAACTGTTCACCGAGAACTTCCTGAAGGGTGGCCTCAAAGACCGTTCGATCACCAGGGACATGTCCTGGGGTGTGCCCATCCCGGTCGAAGGCGAAGAATGGAAGTCCAAGGTCATCTACGTATGGTTCGACGCGGTCATCGGATATCTTTCCATGACCATCCAACATGCCCGTGAGATCGGCGAACCCGAATATTGGAGGACATTCTGGCAAAACCCAGAATGTAGACATTATTATTTCATCGGAAAGGACAATATCCCCTTCCACTCCATTATTTGGCCCGCTATGCTAATGGGCTGCAAAGAGGATTTCAACCTCCCTTATGATATTCCGGCCAATGAATATCTTATGTTCAACGGAGGAAAACTCTCCAAGAGCAGAAAAGGAATGGTCACCGACGGATATTCCTTGATCCCTCGGGACATCACACATGTTTTAGAGAAGTTCGACCCAGAAGAGATCCGCTACTACCTTTCCGTGGTCATGCCCGATCTTCATGATTCCGATTTCTCCTGGGAAGATTTTGAGACCAAGATAAACAATGAACTCGTGGCCGCCCTCGGAAATTTCTATCACCGCTGCCTGAGCTTCACTCATAAGAACTTCGGTTGCATACCCGATTGTGACCTACCTGATGTTGCAGTCACTGCCGAGATCGCATCCGCATTCAAGGATTACAGCGGACATCTGGAGACGTGCGATTTCAAGAAGGCCATCCAGGACCTGATGGCCCTTGCCCACTATGGTAATGAATACTTCAATTCCTGCACCCCCTGGAAATTGATAAAAAGTGATAAAACCGCTTGCGGAAAGGTACTTTATGACAATCTGACCATTGTAAAGGCCCTTGCATTGATGGCATGGCCGTTCATGCCCAGATCCTCCGAAAAGATCTGGAATTATCTTGGATTTACAGTTTCGATCGAAAAGGCAGGTTATTCCGCTATTGACGAAAAACTCATTTCCGGTACAAAAATACCCGAACCTCTACCTGTCTACAACAAGATCGACCTGAGGGTCATGTTCCCCGAACTTTTCGATCAGCCTGAAGCCAATGTTCCAAAGAAAAAGGCCGAACCTGTCAATGAGCCGTTCTCAGCATTCAAGAAACTCGATCTTCGTGCAGGAAAGATCATTGCGGTAGAAGACCACCCTGCTGCCGATAAACTTTACAAACTGACCGTGGACTTCGGAGATAAGGAACCGAGAACCATTTGTGCCGGGCTCAAGGAATTCTATTCAAAAGAGGAACTTCTTGGTTTTGAAGGGATCGCTGTTTACAATCTTGCACCACGCCCCCTTCGTGGCATAGATTCCTGCGGAATGATGTTGTGTGCAGATGACTCAGGACTCGGTGGTAAAACTATCGCTTTACTCAAACCCTCCTGCGAAGTTCCCCCCGGAACCCGTTTCGGTATCTCTAATGAAGAAGTGACAGGAATCGCCGATTTCAAGAAACACTTCTCGCAGGCGGTCATGAAAGTGTCTGCGGTAAAGGACGGAAAATTCTCTGCTGACGGTTCCGAGATCGACGTCGGACCAAATATCTCTGAGAAGATAGTTGCCGTCATAGAGAATGGAAAGACCGTTGCTCTCATAGACAAGAATGGTAACACGGTCACTGTGGCACGTACTGTCCTCGACGGTGCGGTAATCAGATGATCGGATCCGATCAAGGTGATATAATGGACAATAACGAACAATGCAACGAATTCGCGGATTTCAAAAGACTCGATCTCCGCCTCGGCACCGTGACCGAGGTCAACGACCACCCCGAAGCAGAAAAGCTGTATATTCTCAAAGTGGACCTCAGTGAGGAAGAACCTCGTACGGTCGTCACCAATATCAAGAACGTCTACTCCAAAGAAGATCTGCTGGGTCATAGGATCCTTATTGTGGCAAATCTGAAACCTGCAAATTTCAGAGGGGTGAAATCATTCGGGATGATCGTGGCCGCCGATGACACCGAGATGGGTGGCAACAGTCTCCTTCTTCTCCAACCATCTATTGATGTACCTAACGGTACGCAGATGAGTTGTGGGTTGGAGATCTCCACCTCAAGATCTGACATGAAGCATATCGAAAAAGTGGTCATGAAGATCGCCACTGTCAAAGATGGTAAATTCATGGGAATGGACATCGAACTGCCTGAAGGCGCGCCTGCACGTGTCGCCGCTGTGATCGATCAGGGTAAAGCAATCGTCCTTGGAGATGGAAAAGGTTGTGTGATGACGGTCGACGGAGACATTACCGATGGGGCGCCGGCCATATGAAGGCAGACCTACACGTTCACACCTGTTATTCAAATGATGGGGTTTCATAGCCCCGTCAGGTTATCGAGCGTTGCGTGGCTGAAGGTCTGGGCTGCGTAGCAATAACCGATCACAATGAATTCAAGGCCTTTGAAGATGAGAAAGACAACCCAGAAGGCATAATTGTCATACCTGCTGAGGAGGTGTCTTCCTCCGAAGGTCATATCGTCGCATTAGGTATCGACCGTCAGATCCCTAGGGATTTAGGTATCCAGGAAACCATCGATGCCATCCATGAGGCGGGAGGTATCGCTATCGCTGCCCACCCATATAGGTGGTGGTCCGGTCTCGGTGTGAAGAACACCTTAGCATATGATTTCGATGGCATCGAAGCGCTTAATGCCCGTTCGATCCCGAGTGCCAACAGAAAATCCTTGAAACTTGCCAAAAAGATCGGAAAACCAATGACCGCGGGCAGTGATGCGCACACTCCTGAAAAGATCGGCCATGGATATGTGGAACTCCCGGACAACCTGACTACCTGGCAGGAGGTCATGAGTGCTCTCAAAGAGAGTAAGGCCGAACCCCATAGCAGATCAAGATCCATGAATGGAACCGTTCGCTATGGTGTGAAATCTATTGTTCAGTGGATATTCAGAGGATTCAAAAGAATGTGACCCCCCAGATAGTAAAATCAACACACGAACAATCAGAAATCACCCAAACATATCTTCCCTCAAAATACTCCGAGATATTAGCTTCCTTGTGTTGGTTGGGTCGGATAGGTATTTTTTTAGATGGAATGCTTCTAGTGAGTTGTTTGCTAACAAAGAAATGGACGTACACAGATGAACACACAGGATATTATTGCGTTGGTTACAGTCTACTTGATAATCGTAGCCTCGCTGTTATTATGTCAGACCGCACAGAAAAAAGGGTGGAACTGGGAATATCGTAAAATCGTCCATATCGGAGTTGGATTTTTCATCTATGTATGGTGGGCGTTCAGCGCAAACTGGATAATGTTAATATTTTTTGCAATACCCTTCGAAATAGTCTTGTTTATCGCGATGTTCCCCGGAAATCCGATTTCTGATTCGAAACTCGGAGAACTTTCCAATGATATGGGGCATCGTTGCGGATTGTTCCTATATGTCCTATCTATCATCTTACTTGTTGCATACTTCTTCGACCATTGGATCGCTGCCACCATCGCCATTGTTGCAATGACTCGTGGTGACGGTTTTGGTAGTATCGTCGGAAAAAAGTACGGAAAGCACAAGATCTTGAACGGCAAGTCCCTTGAAGGCAGTATCGGAGTATTTGTTGCCACATTCTTGATCTCACTCGTGATTATTGGATTCTATGGATGGCTTGTCTCGCAAGGAATGCTCTCACTTGACCGGGCACCGTACATCGGGATCCTTGCTGCGATCGGTTATGCCGCTCTTTCAGGTGCTTTGGCTTCTATAATCGAAGTTGTCACTCCTGGGGACCTAGATAACCTTGCCATACCAATGATCATTGCTATAGTACTCGTATGTCTGGGTCTATGAAATTTCAAAGGGGACCTATTCTCGGTTATGAAAGGGTCCCCCGAAGAACTAAAATGTTCAGGAAAAAGTTTACTCGGTATTATCGAGGTTCTCCCATAAATTCGTCAAGCTTACGTCCACCTCACTCACATCCACTTCGCAAACAGGATTACCATCACGATCGAATACCCACTCTGGGTTGCCATCAAAGACACCATATTCGCACCCCATCCGTTTTACCTCGATCTCGTCGATCACCTCTCCTTCCTTATCATAGAGAGTTATGGTCCCGTGGGCATTGCCCCCGTTCCATAGGCGATTGTGGAGTATCCGTCCGTTAGGTGCTTCATACTTGACCTGAAGCATATCTTTCTTGGCACAGTGTATATCCGATACAAGCCGTGCTTTACGGGTTTTCTGATCGATGTGCCAGATGATCTCCTCATCGGACTCACCATATTGATAGAATGTCTTGCTTCCGGTCCAGAATTTAGAGAAATTGAATTCGTACTCGGTGCCTTCGTAATAGAAACAACCGAGAAGTTTTCCTTTTAAGGTAATTGGTCCGATCTTGGGTGTTCCACCACCGATTTCAAAAACTGAGTTCTCTAACTTCTTCCCACTCATTCTACTGGTAAGGTCCCAGGTAATAACCAAACCCAGGGGGTGGTGAAGTCGCTTCCCCAATTCTTATCTGTATAACCGTTACAGGTCTCCGGACTCACGGTGTATGTCTGTCCGTTATATGCTATACTCCCCGAATAGTAGGTCTTGATCCCTTCCGCATGCCAAAACATCTGATATGCTTTCATTGCTCTCAAAGGCCCACTGGACCCCACCCGACATTCCAGGCGATCTGGGGTTCGACCTTGATATCCCAGGACAGGTCACCGTAACCGACGCACAAAGTTCTGGGTGTGTTTCCAACTCCTCTTTGGATCAGTTACATGTCCCTTCATATGGATGATGTCACAAAAACAATCATCCGCCTCGACTGAATATGGTGCGCCCCATTTCATCTTGACGTCATCCCACCCGAAGAACCGGTGAAGGTGGCATCCGTCAGCAAGCCAGGTACCTGCTTTTACCATAAGGTAGGAGGGTTTCTTACCAGCCTCTTTATTAGCAGGAAGTTGTCCTAATATCGGCTCTTTTCCACCAAGTGCAGGATTGCAGACAAATTATTCAAAGAAGAACAGCCTCTCTTCCCCGGTAGAATCGTTGACCGCGGTCAGAGAATGCCACCACCAGTCATAACCACATTACTTGTATTTGCCAGTAAGCATGCACTGATCACGTTTCGCATCTCTCTTGTTGAAGACCATTCTAGCACCATTCAAGGATTTTGACAATAATCAGGTCTGCATAATAAAATGTCTTTCTTCATCGAACATTATCTCAAATGTGAGATTAAAGGCTGTTCTCTCATTAAATTCTTAGTTAACAGAGATTAATTTCAGAAATCGGGTTATTTATTTGGCGAATTCAACAAAAAAACAAATCCTGTAGAGGTTCTACCTATTTGTCGGATTTTTTTCCCTATTGTCTAATTGATGTCTTCATTAAGGATATATATGGAAGGTGGGAGTTGGATTCATTTATAAACATTCAATGTTACCAGGGGGAATATATTTGATTGCAGTCAGATCCACTCAAAAACATATCAAACTGTTCCATATTTCAGTTATAATAGTTTCACTTTTGCTTCTGTTCGCAGCGGTTGTCTTGATACATGAATCAGCCAGAGCCGAGAGCGGGGGGGGGGACACCGTTGTTGTCGAAGAATATGATGGTTCTGGTAACCCCTGCAAATTCAAAGATATAACTGGAGAATCCAAACTTATCTACTCCTTGGTCTCTGGTACAAAAACTGTAAAGATAACTGATTGGGAGCATGATGCCACCAGCACCTCCTATGTTACATTCCCCAATAGCATTGTTTATGGTGGCGACGAGTATACCGTGGTTGGAAACCAAGCCATACTAGATTCAACAACGGATAATACTTATATTGATTCTGATGGTGTTTTCAAACTTAAATATCAAATCAAATCTGCAGATAACAGAACTGTACAGATAACAAATTACAGTTATGATGGTTCCGATCCGGTGCCTGTAGTATTCCCCGCCAAAGTAACAATTGATGGTACCGAATATACGGTGGTTGGAGATTACATCGGGGAAGCGTTTCGTAAAGCACCTATAAGCGATCTTACGGTGATTGTTTCCTCACCCACGTATTCCCTATGGCCTGCGTTCATGTACAATAATAGCAATCTGAAATCATTGAAATTCATCGTCGATAATGATAATCCAGAAAATGAGGGATGTGTCGTTCTTTATCAGGGGGCCTTCCAAAATTGTACTTCACTAACATCTTTAATGTTACCCAATGCGATCAGATTGTTAGACTTTGGACAATCTTCTTACCCTATTTTTGCTGGATGTACCAGTCTTGGGTCCACGGCAACAAGCGAGAACCCATTCGTATTTAACACCAAATTAAGCTCAGATCGGCCGTTATTTTCTGAATGTAAAAATATAAAATACCTTGAACTCGGGAAGAATGTAAACGAAATTTCAAGCGTTTTCAACCCATATAGCTATGGAGATGTCCAATATCTCGGGTGCCCAGATATTGATATCATTTATAACACAAGCAAAAACCTCACGGAAGAGGACATTGCAAAATCAATCATAGGAAGTGGATCGGATAAAGTATATCTCTTTAATTTCAGTGGTGGGGAACTTACCAAAGGTGCTACTATTTCAGATACAGGCTCTTTTAAATTGACTATGCCCCAAGCAACTATTGGTAGTGTCAACATCCCTTCTTGGAGCCATAAAGATGGTACTGCTGTGTATAGCAGTGGAACCGAATACAGTAGCAGTGACGAACTCTGGAGTACAGATAAATATGATTATTCTTACTACTACTACACATTATACGCAAACATTACTGTGACCTACAATGTCACATATACTGATTCAAATGGAATGACAGTTGAAAATCAACAGAAACAAGAAGTTGTATGTATGTACAATACACATCTGTACGATAGGTCGACGTATCCGGACAGTACAGTTGCTAATCTCTTTCCTAGTAATTTCAAATGGACCAGTTTTTCAAATATCACCTATTTGCCGGGGCAATCTGTGACGCTCAATGGGGATCTTGAATTATATTTGTTCTTAGATAGTTCCACTTCCAGACCAATCACTATAACATATGAATGGAATTATGTTGATTATAACACTAGCCCAATATCCATTATACCCTACACTTATTCCGTAAGTGCTACGTCCGGAACGGAAGTACAACTGATATCCGCAAAAACCTTCATTGAAAAAACCAACGCCGATTCGAAGTTCTTAATGTATACTGAATGGATTGCACAAGATGGTTCGGCTTATGAATTAAAAAATACCGAAGGTACCACAACAGCAACTTTCTATGGCGATGTTACTCTGACAGCGGCATCAGTTATCTTTCAAAGGGAAGTTCATTACTACATTGATGATGAGAAATCAGTGGACCGGTATTTTATAAGACCAGCGACCTATGTGACTATAAGCACGAACTTCTTCTATAAAGAAGGATATTCATTCCAATATTGGCAGAGTACAACTGGCGAGGATCAATACTACCCAGGTCAAGAAATAATTGGTCTCCCCCTCAGAGCTGCAATCTTCCTATATGCCGTATGGAGTGAAGAGGCGGAGGAGGTTGTAACGATTAATTACAAACCATCTCCAACATCCGAGGAAACAATACCAAAAGAATATACCTATGGGTCTTCTGACAAACTTTATCAGGACATGAGCAAAAAAGGCTATGCATTGATCGGGTGGAGTTATACTGGGAATCAAACGGTGAACTTCCCGATTGACACTGAGGTGACAATGCTTAGTAATCTTCAACTATATCCAGTATGGGCTGAAAGTCCAACAATTATAGTAAATGACATACTTATTTCTGAAAATGAAATACCTAGTGATGGCTTCACCTGGGATTATGTCTTTATTGGAAAACTCGATGATGGAGATACACTTAAGCCAACATGGACTATCAAAAATAGTTCTGGTAAAACAGTAACAAATCCAACATCCCCAGGAGTTTACTATATAAGTATAAAATATCAGGTTGAGGACATCAATGGGACTGATGTTACTAAAAAATACTGCAGTAAGTTGTCTAATAAATATGCAACTGATAACTGCTATTCGGGAATCCTAACAATATACAACGGAGAACACTCAATTGTCATCGACTGAAACCCTTTCCCAACGGGGTTTTGGTCGATGACAAAACATTCAGAATGCATTTTCAAACCAACTTCAGCACATAAAGTTCAGAAACACTGGAGAAACCCATAAAAG
>CAVHHN010000054.1:0-12230 GCA_963635855.1 Faecalibacterium sp. CAG:74
CTCTCCTGGCCACCATTGATTTTCTGAGGAAGAGAAATGTCTGAAACATTTTGATGGATCTTGCTTCTAGCAATGTCCAAAAAATCAAAATATCCTGATCAAGGTGTTTAAAGAAAATATGGGGCGATGGGCCCCAAAAAATCAGTGTTTTGCATTGTATGCTTCGATACAGGCTTTGACGGTCTGTTTCGCAGCCTCAGGCCCCTCGATCGCACCGACCTCGGTCTTCTTGCCTTCAAGTGCTTTGTAAACGGTGAAGAAGTGTTGGATCTCTTTTCCGATGTGTTCTGGGAGCTGTGCGATATCAGTGTAACCCTTGTACATGGGGTCTTTGGGCATGACACAGAGGATCTTGTCATCCTGGTCGCCTGAGTCGACCATTCTCATAACTCCGATCGGCCTGCATTTTGCGAGGGCTCCGGGGATGATGGGTTCGCTACTGATGACGAGGACGTCAAGAGGATCGCCATCAAGGGCGATGGTCTTCGGGATGAGGCCATAATTCCAAGGATAGGCAGTGGAGGTGGAAAGTATACGGTCGACCGCGATGAGTCCGCTTTCCTCATCGATCTCATATTTCATTTTGCTACCTTTGCTGATCTCGATGAAGGCGACGAACTCCTCGGGGGAGATCCTGCTGTCCGACATGGTGTCTACGATGCTTGCCATAGTTGGCATGATGTGAATTTATTATAAAAAGCGTATCTGGGGTCGGCGTGGCTGGAGTCTATATCACTTGTGAATTGACTTCAGGCTGTTGTAAAATGTACAGACGATAGTCATTAATATGGATTTATTGTTTTGTGATTGTTGGATATTTAATCCAATATAGGTGGTCGCTGATGCAGATAAAGATTGATAAATTGGAATTCGGATATTCCAGTTCTCCCGTTCTAAATGATATTACCTTAGATCTCAGCGGACCTAAATTCGTATCGATCATGGGGCCTAACGGTGTTGGGAAATCAACTCTTATTCATTGCATCAACAAGATCCTCACTCCGACATCTGGCACAGTATTTATCGATGGCAAAGATGTCAAGGAGATAACCATCAAGGAATTGGCCAAGTCTGTTGGGTATGTACCATATTCTGCAAATGATACATTTCCTTTAACCGTGGTCGACACGGTCCTCATGGGGAGACATCCGCACAGTAAATGGAATTCCTTGGATAACGATCTTGATGTGGTCTATGATACTCTCAAAATGTTGGGGATATCTCATCTCGCAATGCGTAATTTCAACGAATTATCTGCCGGGCAACATCAAAAAGTGATGCTTGCAAGGGGACTTGTACAGGAACCTAAGGTGCTTCTTCTCGATGAACCGACCTCCAACCTTGATGTAAGACATCAACTCGATGTCACTAAAATGTTGAAAAATCTCTCCGTTGAAAAGGAGATCCTCGTTATAATCATCAGTCATGATATCAACATTGCAGCCAAGTATTCCGATGAGATCATAATGATGCATCAGGGGCGTATTTTTGCTGTAGGTCCTCCTTCTGAAGTAATCACCGAAGACAATTTAAAAACCGTATATGGAGTAATGGCCCAGATCGTCGATGATGACGGTAGGCCACACGTGATCCTCAAAGATGCGATCCCCATGGAATTGTCCGATGAGAGTACCGAAACAGTTCGTTCTCCCATCATGGCTGCAATATTAAAAAGAAAACACGGAACCAACACTGAATCCAGTGAGTCCAAAAGTTGATTTTTATGCACATTCAACGATCGTTCTTTGTACCCGATCGTTGAATGTGTAATGTGTTTTATTGATCTCAGGCCCATGCACTTTTACGTTGTTTAACCAGAATATACATGAACAATGGTCCGCCAATTAGTGCACATATTACGCCAACCGGCAGACCGCTAACGCCTGTGACTTTGGCTATTGAGTCAGCAAAAACGACAAAAGCGGCACCGAATGTGGCAGACGCGGGGATAAGATAGCGGTTTGTAGAGCCTACGAATATTCTGGCGACATGAGGTCCCACGAGTCCGATAAATCCAATGGTACCAGTGTAACTGACAATTGAAGCCGTCATCAAGGAGACAATGACAAGGGAGATGATCCTGGTCTGAGATGGATTCACCCCCATTGTCTGAGCGTTCCTATCGCCGGCATACATGACATCCAATTGTCTGGATAAGCACATTATCAAAAACGCACCTATTGCGGTGACCAGCGCCATCACAGGAAGACTGTCCCAACGCACTTTGTCGAGTGTACCAACCCTCCAGTGATATGCATCAGCCAAAGTTTCAGAAGGTGCGGTTACAAGGATGACCTGGCATATCGAACTGAACAGGAACATGATGGCGATACCGGTCAGTATCATTGCAACTGGGGTCATTTTTTTGAATTTAGAGACAAGCAGGATGATCGCCAGTGGGATCAATGAGAACAAAAATGCATTACCTACTGTTCCGTCGAAATTACCTATGGGGATCAGAGTTATGTTGTAGGCAATAGCAATGACCGCACCAAGAAATGCTCCGGACGATATTCCCATGGTATATGGTTCGGCCAGGGGGTTGCGGAAATTATTTTGCATCACAGCACCGGCTATGGCCAGCCCTGCACCGGTGATCAGGGCACCTAATGCTCTAGGCAGACGCACATCCCAGATATAATGGTCATTTTGTGCATTTGTCACATTTCCAAGGATGTGATTGAAGAAAGTGGTGATCGAATCCCACATAGAGATCTTGTATATGCCGAATCCCAACGTTGCCAACGTTGCGAAAAAAGCGATAACGATCATTATTATAATGAACAGAACTTTCAAATGATTCGACAGGAAATATCCATTTTTGAATGTATTATTGTCTGGGATCAATATATTGCCCCCGTACGTTTACTTTGCCAAACGATCAAGGCAAAGAATACAGGGCTTCCAATAAGGCCCATGATCACTCCGACTGGGATAGAATATACAGTGAGTGCGATATAATCAGCTATCAACAGCAATGCTGCACCGAAAGCCATAGAGATCGGAACAACATACCTATTATCTGAACCGATGATAAGCCTGACCAGGTGTGGTGCTACCAATCCCACAAAACCGATGATTCCTGTGTATGAAACAACGGCAGAGGTCATCACAGCCATGATCACAAGGCTGAATAATCTGAATTTATGGACGTCTACGCCCATACTGATGGCACTGTTATCTCCAGTGGCCATAATGTTCAGTTTTGGAGAAAGGTACATAATGACAATCGATCCGATGATCGTAATCACTAACATCACTGGTACGGAACTCCAGGTCATACCATCCATAGACCCTGTCTGCCAGATGTATGCTTCTTTCAGAGTATCGGGGTCGGCCAGGACCATCATATATGTTACTAAGGCGTTGAAGAAATAAGATATTGCAGTTCCCGTCAAAATCAACGTTGCTGGAGTCATTTTGACCCGTTCTGATAAAATAATTACAACTATAGCAGGGATCAATGCTCCGAGAAATGCATTTCCGATAATTCCACTCTCTCCAAAAGGTGTAGCGAATGTGAAACCTATAATCAATGCAGCAACAGCACCGAAGCATGCACCTGAGGAGATACCAGTACTGTATGGGTCTGCCAGGGGATTATTCATTACAGGTTGCATAAGCGCACCACAGATTGCAAGAGATGCGCCAGCCAGGATCGCAACTATTGCATGGGGGATGGCCCTGTTCCAGATGTATCTGTCAGCCCACCAATATTTAGCTTCTGAAACTCTATCATAAGTCCGGCCACAAATATGGTTCCAAATGACCTGATATGATTCCTTGAGAGAGATCTGATCATAAACTGATAATGAAAAAAATCCGACGATCAGTATAATGATTACAATGGATATGATCAACAGTATTAACCTGCGAGCGATCATATAATGGTATTCTTCTTTCAGCGAACCATCTTCGCTGTTTGAGTGTGACATATGATATAGTGGGCCCGAAGGCCCAAGGTGTTTCAGGCTTTCAGTGCATTCACGTAATCATCGTATGTGATCAGTGTAATCACAGTATCAAGGCTTTGTCCACCAAGCGCACCGAATTTTCCATCGACAAATGTGTTGAACACAGAATTTGCCCAGTCTCTGGAGAAATCCTCGGGGTAGAGAACATGCGCCATGTATGCCAATTTAACTGCACCGGGCAGGATGTTGTTGATATACACCAAAGAATGGTAATTCTCCAAGTCTTTGAAGTAATCAATGTAATGCACGCCCTTTGAAGAGGAAGCATCCCATGTGCTGACAATCGAGGCTTTGAGGTCAGAGACACCCAGGTCCACGGTCTTGTTGTTGATCATGTGCTGGATGTCTTTGTAATTGGACAACGCTTCTACACTGGCCATCTTCGCAGAACTGTCGCCCTCATACGCTTTTGCAAATTCTGAGTTGATCTTGTAGTAGGGTATACCACCGGCAGAAGCTGCTGTGGTGTTGAAGGTAGAATTGTTCTGACAGATGTAGATATACATTGTCAGGTTGATGAAATTACTCTTTTGATTATCGGTAAGTTTGGAAACTTTGTCGTTAATAGTGCTGATAACTTTGTTGCTTGCGATGGAGTATTCCTTTCCAATCTTTTCAGTTTCGGTTCCGAGAAGGAAGGCCATCGTTGCTGCAGCAGCAACTTCTGAAATAGCATCGGCAGAGCCGAAAATAAGCATAGGGATTCCAGCTTCTTTGAGGTCGGAAATGTAACTTTCGTCAATGTTTTTTATACTAAAGTCAACAACAAGGGCACCTATACCAGATCCTTTTTGCCTGAGTTCAGCATCGAGGGCAGTGAAATTTTGCCAACTTTTAGCATTTATTCCTCTGCTGGGGCCTCCGAAGTCCACTGCATTATCAGTCATCGGTTTTTCGGCGACTGTATATGAGGAATAGAAGTAACCTGCAATATGAGAACCGGCTCCAATGTAGATCAGAGGTTCAATAATGTTGGTTCCGAGAGGTACAATATTGTTAAGAGGATATGAAACGGGCACGTTGACCTGGTTTCCAGCAGTGTCGTAGGAAATGACGTATGCTGTAGTTCCGGTTTTCCGATTGATGAGGTCTTTCAGCAGATCTATATCTTCCTGTGTGACTTTATCATCGCCATTAACATCGGCAAGTGGGTAGTCTTTCAACGTTTTCTTTCCATTGAAAACATCCTGCACAATAGCCAGGTCTGAGTCATCGATCTTGTAGTCGTTGTCTGCATTGCCACGGATCTGCAATGAGGTAGAATACTTATCAGAGGTACCATTGTTGTTGTCTTTTTTCAAGACTACTACAGCGGCACCTGCAATGATAACGATCACAACAACTGCGATGGCTGTAATCATCATTGTTTTCTGTTCCATTTAATCACCAATTGTACTAAGGGTAATACAATTGGATGATTAAACCTATGATAATTAATATATGTTCGCATACAATTTTCATAATATCGGTGGTTTTTTTGGCCCTCTTCAACAAGAATGACCAATTGTGAATTTACCCTGTTAGACGTTCTATGTTCGTTCGAAGTTGGTCTTTGGGAATACTCTGAAGCATACACATTCCCAATGAATTTTAGATTTCTAAATTTGTAGATTATATAATGTGGAAGCCTCATAACAACTCATTCCTGGCATTCCCTAGGGGATGGATATAGGTTTAGAGGTACGCGTATGATCACAAGATTCTTCAGAAAATGGGAATGGGAACTTGTCATCATTGCGGTTATTCTTATTATGTTACAGGTCTGGATGGATATTTCCATTCCGGATTACATGGGGGAGATCACAGACCACATTGTTCTCGGCGAAAAGGACATCGTGGTTGAGAAAGGGATCATGATGCTCATTTGTGCATTTATGAGCCTGATCCTATCATTCGGTGCAGGATTCGTCCTTGCCAACTTATCCGCCTCGGTCGGACGTAATATGCGTATCCAACAGTTCGATCATGTTCAGGCATTTTCTGTGGAGGACATAAACAGATTTTCTGCTGCAAGTTTGATAACCAGATCCACGAACGATGTGTCCCAGATACAGAATTTCATTGCCAGGGGATTACAGGCCACGATAAAGTGCCCCATCATCACCGTTTGGGCCCTCGGCAAGATCTTCAACTCATCAATCGAATGGAGTCTTCTAGTCATTGTAGGGATACTTGTTCTCATGGCCGTGATGTTCATCACGATCCATTTTGCAAGTAAGAATTTCAGAAAGGTACAATGGCTGACAGATAGTGTAAATCGTTCTGTCCGCGAGAATCTTGATGGGATCAGGGTCATTCGTGCATACGGTGCCGAAGAATTCCAAGAAACCAAATTCACCCGTTCCAACAACGATCTTCTTGCCAACAATCTGGAGGCCAACAAGGTAATGGCCTTCGGAATGCCGATATCACAATCGATGATGAATTTTGTCTGTCTGGGTATATATTGGGTAGGGGCTTCATTGATACTCGCCATTACTGACAAGTCAGCACAGTTCATGAAGTACTCGGATATGATCGTGTTCAGCTCCTATGCAACCATGGTCCTAGGTGCGGTGATGCAGTTCTTCGGTATCTTGCGTATACTTCCCCGTGCACTCGTAGGTTACCGTCGTATTGTTGAAGTTGTGGAGACAGAATCCTCGATCTGTGATGGTTCCGTAACAGATGGGTCTGAACCTGGTACCGTAAAATTCGACAACGTATGTTTCTCATACCCAGGTTCCGATAGGAATGTGCTTGATAAGGTATCATTCACTGTCGAAAAAGGTAGTACCTTTGCCATTGTCGGTCCGACCGGATCTGGAAAATCGACCCTTATCAGTCTTATCACCAGATTCTATGATGTTGATTCCGGATCCGTATCTGTGGATGGGGTCGATGTCAAGGATTATACCCAAAAGGCCCTGCATGCTAAATTGGGGTATGTTCCCCAGACCTCGATCATATTCTCCGGGAGTGTGGTGGAGAATATCAATTACGGCGACGGTTCGGAGAATAGATCTTCGGAAGATGTGCGTCGTGCCATGAGGGTCGCTCAAGCGGAGGAATTCATTGAGAAGATGTCTGAAAAGGAGAATTCCCACGTGTCTCAGCACGGCAAGAATCTTTCTGGTGGGCAGAAGCAACGTATCTCCATTGCACGTGCAGTTTGCAAAGACCCAGAGATATACCTTTTCGATGATTCGTTCTCCGCTCTGGATTACAAGACGGACCGTCTGTTACGTGACGCATTGCGTAAAGAGACCAAGGGCAGTACGGTAATTATCGTGGCACAGAGGATAGGGACCATCATGGATGCCGACCAGATCCTAGTTCTGGACGAAGGTCGTGTAGTAGGCCTTGGTACTCATGATGAATTGATGGGATCTTGCGACATATATCATGATCTTGCCGTTTCCCAACTCGGGGGAGATACCCAATGACCTTGGATGACCGTTCAAAGAGCAAAGGCGGTAGGCTTTCAGAAGGAAAGCAGAAACCTCCCCGGTTCACGGGCCCCCTGTGGGCACGTACGGAAAAACCCGCAAACATGAAGGCAACCATCCTCAGGCTGTTGAACTACATGGGTAGATACAGGGCCCTGTTGGTGGTAAGTATCTTCCTTGCAATATTATCCTCGGTCTGTTCGGTGATCGGACCTCAGTTCTTGAAATCTATATCCGATCTTATCTTCCAAGGCATCGGAAACGGTTTTATGGATACTCAGAAAATCGCATATCTGGGTATTCTCTGTGTAGTGCTATATGCAGTTGGTATGGGACTAAACATCATGGAGCACTACATCACGCCTTACGTTTCCGAATGTGTGGCAAACAAGCTTCGTAACGACCTCGCAAGAAAAATCGATAATATCCCTTTGAACTACTACGATAACAGCAACACAGGGGATGTGATGAGCCGCCTCACCAATGATGCTGATGTAATCGGGGACCAGAGCGGGATCGCATTCGCACTTTTCTTTTCTGCTCTTACTACCTTGGTCGGATGTACAGTGATGATGGCCTATACGAATGTGATCCTTGCTGTGATATCGATCATTCCACCGATCCTCGGGTTCCTAGCGATCAGGACCGTCATGCGTAAGACCCAGAAACTGTTTGCTGCCCAGTCCCGTAACCTCGGTCTCATCAATGGGCATGTGGAAGAAACGTACTATGGGCACGATATTGTAAAGACCTACAATGGAGAGGAGGCCTCCCGCCGTAGGTTCAGTGAGATCAACGATGAACTTTATCGGACCACCTATCGTTCCAGGTTCATTACCAGTACAATACCTCAGATCATGATGTTCATCAACAATTTGGGGTATGTATTGGTATGTATCGTTGGTTCCGCAATGGTCCTTTCCAGCGACATCACATATGGAGTGATCGTTGCCTTCATTGTCTATGTCCGTATGTTCAGTAGCCCCCTGCTTATGATGACCGATGCAGTTGCCTCGATGCAATCCGTGGTGGCATCGTCAGAGAGGGTGTTCGAACTTCTCGATGCACCGGAGATGGAAGATGAGTCTCATAAAGATCTCGTAGTAGGTGATGTGTCGGGGGAGGTTGAGTTCAGGAATGTCTGTTTCAGTTATATCGAGGGAACAGAGGTCATTCACGACTTTTCTCTGACCGTCAGACCCGGAGAGAAAGTGGCGATCGTCGGCCCTACGGGGGCCGGGAAGACCACTATCGTCAATCTTCTGATGCGTTTTTACGAAATCGATAGCGGTTCCATTCTCATAGATGGTATCCCCACCACCGATCTTCGCAGGGGCCAGATACACTCTATGTTTTCAATGGTACTTCAGGATGCTTGGCTGTTCGAAGGCACAATTCGCGAAAACTTGAAATTCAATGTTCCAGAAATGTCGGACGAGGTTATCGAAGACGCCTGTAAGGCGGTCGGTATACACGACTTCATCACGACCCTTCCATTGGGGTATGATACGAAAGTAGGGGGAAATTCCGGTCTTTCAGCCGGACAGAAACAACAATTGTCCATCGCTAGGGCCATCTTGAAAAATGCTCCGATGATCATATTCGACGAAGCGACCAGTTCTGTCGATACCCGCACCGAAAAGGTGATCCAGTCTGCGGTCGAACGTCTCACCAACGGCAGAACATCTTTCCTTATCGCCCATAGGTTGTCCACGATCCGTGACTGTGACAAGATCCTTGTTATGAAGGATGGTCGTATGGTGGAATCTGGAACCCATGAAAGCTTGTTGGAATCGAATGGGTTTTATGCTGAACTCTATCGTAGCCAGTTCGAAAACTGTCAATGATCTGAGTGTCTTTTTGGCCATTTTTGAAAGAAAAATGCTCTTTTCTTACCATATTATTATAAAGGTGGTAAAGGTTGGGAGTCGTGAAGTGGACCATCCTTCAGAATGATGGTTAATATCGAACAATGAGTTGAAATTGTATGGATAGTACCGAAGAATTTACCAAGGCAGAATCTCAGGAAGAGATCGTAGCAGAGCAGGCAGTTGAAGAGACCGTGGAGCAGCCCGTTGAGGCAGAATCCGCGGAGGAATCTGTCGAACCGACCCCCGAGGAGAAAGCAAAACTCGAGGATCTCGAAGCTCAGCGCACCGTTCTCAACAGTGACGCGGAGAAGCACAAGCAGCGCAGGGACGAACTCAACGCCCAGACCAAGGAATGGAAGGCAAAGAGGGACGCGCTCAACGCTCAGGTCCGCGATCTTGTCGATGAGGCAGGAAAAGCAAGAGAGACCCGTAACCTCTACAACCAGAAGGTTAGGGATGCCAAGGTCGTCAGGGACGAATGGAACAACAAAGTCTCTGAAATCCGTGCAAAGATCAACGAGCTCAGGCCCGAGAGGAAAGAGGACGCCGGAGAAGTATCTCTTGGTCAGATGAAGAAAGACCTTGAGAGAATGGAATTCTCTCAGCAGACCATGTCCTTGTCAAGTGATAAAGAGAAGGCACTCGTCAAACAGATCTCCGAACTTGCCAAACAGATCAAAGAGAAAGAGAAGGCCGAAGAGGGCGACGAAGCCATCAAAGATCTCGTCATTCAGCTCAGGGAAGCCAAATCCAAGGCCGAAGAAGCACACAGAGATGTTGCCGAGTCTGCAGAACAGGCCCAGGCCGCTCATGACAATATGCTTTCCCTCTACCAGAAAGCAGATGCCATCCGCAAAGAAGCTGATGAAGCCCAGGCCAAGTTCGTCGAGTGCAAACAGGCCGCTGATGAAGAGCACAGGCTTCACATCGAGCAGATCAAATCTGTTCACGAGATCAGCAAATCCGCTGACGGTATCAAGAACAAGAAGACCGCTGCTCGCAAGAAGCGTGCAGACGCACAGTCCAAGCAGGAAGCTAAGGAAATCTTCGACAAGTTCAAGAACGGAGAGAAACTTAGTACCGAGGACCTTATGCTTCTGCAGAAGTCCGGTTACCTCTGATCGGTAAGTAAAAATCATTTCCCCTCCTTGTGAGGGGCTAGTTTTCTTATTTTTTATTTTGATGTTAGTGGGATTCATTCCTTATCGAACTGTTTGTCGTGCGGAACTTTCATTGCTATGGTCACTCCGATGATCGAAAGGAGGATACCTAAGATGCCTGCGGCATGGAATCCGTGGGTCATCGCAGCCGCAGAGAGGTATTCCATACCATTTTTGGCCAGGGGGACAACAGTATCGAAAACTGTCGAGTAGAATATCAATCCAAGAGATGCACCGATATATGTTACCACATCGACCATGATCGCAGATTCTTCTTTGAATTCGGAAGGTGTGTTACGAATCATGCGGAGATATTGTGCAGTTTCGAACATGGCGAAGGATGCACCGACCATACATGCAGATAGGATCAACAAAGCAAAACCACTGCCGGGAATGAGGATCACGAAGAGGATACTGAAGATTAATGTACAGATAAAGGAAGTTATTGCGGGATATTTACTTGAGTGATTATCGCAGTATTTTCCGGTCAATCTGGCACATGCAAAGGTAGTGACCGAGACCAGACCAAAATATATTCCACACTCAGTAATGCCCATTCCCCAGGAGATCTCCATAAAATAGGGTAGCAAGTAGAATGAACCTTCAGTGATCATCGAACCGATAGCCGCAGATATGGCGATGTATTTGAATAGTTTGGATCTCAGTAAGCCAGGGTGTATGACAGGCTCTTTTCCCTTGCTATAACAAATATTCCAGACAAGGATCAGTAGACTGAAGAAGGCTATAAAACCAACAATAAAAATCTGTACGGCCCCCCAATTGCCGATATTCTCTATCAACATAAGGCCGAACATGATCGTTGCGAAAAGTGCAACACATCCGTAGAAGGCTGGATCTTTTCCAGGAACAACCAGTGAATCTTTAGGTAGGAAGATGATAGCGACGATAAGCACACCAAGACCTATTGGGATATTGATAAGAAATAACATGTGCCAGGAGATGAATTCTGTGAGTATGCCACCAATAGAGGGGCCAATGGCCATGGCCAATCCAGTACCTGCCGCAATAGTGCCCATGGCCGTTCCACGGATGTTTTCAGGCATCTTCTGTACTACAAAAATCGGACATGTGGCCACTGCCATGGAAATGGATGCACCTTGTATGAAACGTAGTATCATAAGGGTCAGAAAATCCTTGGCAAGATAACAGTCGAAAGATGTGAATAGAAAAAGGATCACACCGTAAATGAAAAAAGGGCGTGATCTTCCATTCTTAGCATATTTGGTGAATGGAATCAGCATAGAACAGGTTCCGATCGAGTAAGCTAGTAATAACCAGGAACTGGAGGAAACATTGATACCCAGATCAGAGGAAATTTTAGGAAGTGGGACCGTGATGAGTGATGTGTTCAGGCATTGAAGAAACATCGTCGCGAAAAGAATGATTATTATCAATTTACAATTGACGTTCTCGGCCCCGGTTCTTCGTATGAGGTACCACCTTGTTACATGACCCAGGTTTACAACGAATAAATAATTTTGTTAGACCTTAGGGTCTTTAAACTAATGTAACCTCAATGAAATGTGCAGTTTGAGGTAGAATCTCACAATTAGCAATATTTGATGATTTTCGAATTGATGCGGTTAGTTACAGGTATCTTAGTTAATTCTCGATAAATTCGTTTTTCACACCATAGTTGTCTCTTCGAGAAGGACAGTGGCTGTTTTTGCTTTGAATGCGATACCATACAGGAAGGTCTTTCCTTTCAGACCTCTGTAATATTCTTTCCTGTGAATCTGTTCCAATGCCTCATGTGCCAGACTGTCTACGACAGCT
>CAVHHN010000055.1:0-11834 GCA_963635855.1 Faecalibacterium sp. CAG:74
TCAGAGAAGCTTCCAGAAGATCTCTCAGGAATTTGAGGATCTTCTCGTGAGCCTCTGTGCCATAGGAATATGTTGCTGCAGCGTCATATTCGTCGATCAGAATGATCGGTTTTGTACCAGTGACTGAGGTGATAGCTTCGGATAGGTATTTGATGGACGAGGAAAGAAAGTCCTGGGGGATATCTCTCTGATCAAGAGATTTAAAATTATTTCTAGTAATGGGGTCCAGGGCCTTATCTTCCAAAAGATATTTGTGTGGTTCATATGCATCCCTTACGGCTTCACGCATCTTGTTCACATATGACTCATAGGTATCCATTTTAGTATCACTCAGGTTGAGGCGGATGACCGGAAATTTGTTCATATATTTCATGCATTCAGGGCATTTGGATATCGCAAGTCCATCGAACCATGAATTACCTTTGTATTTGATATTGAAGAAAGCGTCCAACATCGAGATATTCAGTGTTTTCCCGAATCTGCGTGGACGGGCGAACAGATACACACCTCTCGGATTGCCGGCCAGGATATCCTTGATAAGGAGTGTCTTGTCGACATAATACATGTCGTTCTTGCGTAATTCCGCGAATGACATTCCTCCGAGATCTATCTGTTTCATATCATCTATAATTCCCCACATGTTCATAAGCGTTCGTAGGAGGTTTTGAGTGATTATTGCCATAAAAATCTAAGGTTTATGGAGACAAGGCCCTATTCTTTTTGCTGAATCAACTTTGGATGTGGCACTCTGCTAGATCATTCCAAGTTAGACTGAGATAATCATGATATTTTGAACGTGATAATTTCAACAGGTCTCAAAATTTGTTCAAATCCGGCCTGTTATGCTGCATACCATAGTTGTTAGTTTAGGTATAACTAACTAATTGTATTCGCTCTGTCTGCAATTTGTCGACTAATAGTTTATATATCCAAGTACTACAAATGTGTACTAATTTGGGGTGAAATAATTCTAAAGAAATCAGTGATCTTGATGGTTGCAGTGCTGGTCAGCGTATCAGCGTACCTTGTGATTACGAATGCGGAATCCTCTGTGGGGGATTCCTCTAAAACTAGCGAAACATATCTCGATGGATCCTCCGGGATTACTTTTACGTTATACGATGATATGACTGCGGAAGCCACATCACTGACCGTTCCGCAGAAAAAACTGACCGTGCCTGGTACGGTTGAGAAAGATGGTGTCCAGTACACTGTTACCTCGGTCGGATATAAGTTCGGTGCCAGGAATACTACTGTCGAAGAGGTTGTCTTTGCAGCTTCGATCACGGAATTGAAGGGCGCTTCCGGTAGTTACAATCTATTCAGTATATTCCTTAATGCAACGAAATTAAAGAGTGTGTACTTTGAAGAGGGCTCTAAACTGACATCAATCGGAAACGGTGCTTTCAGCGGATGTATCCATCTTGAGAAGATTGTGCTTCCCGAAGGTCTGACCACGATAGGCAAGAATGTGCTTACATATACTACTGCGAGTAGTTATATCGATGGCAAGAATGTGAAACTTTACTATAATCTCTATTCCTTGGAGAAGCTTGTTCTGCCTTCGACGCTAGAGAAGATCGGTGAGGGCTCATTACCTAATCTCGTTATGACGATCGAACTTGCGGAAGGAAACAAGAGTTTCGCCATTGAGAACGGGATTCTGTATGATGCCGGTAAAACCGTTCTGATAAGGGCGTTCGATCCCACGGGGGACATAACCATCCCTTCCACCGTTAAAACGATCTCTCCGAACGCATTTAATTTCCAGACCTCTGATGTGATGTCAGAATCAGTTTACAAATCCAAGCTCATATGGTTTGACGAGAATCCTGTAAAAGATCCCTCGATCGGGACTGTGACCATTCCCGCTTCGGTTACAAGTATCGGTTCCTATGCATTTGCTCTTTATGAGATCGGTGATGGTGTTTCGAAGACACCATATTCAAATCTGATCATCCCATCCAAATTGGATGCAGACCTGGGGTCCCGTGCGTTCGCATGCAATCCGTTCGTGAAGGAGATGTACATCGGGGAAGGCAGAACGGTCGAAGCGGATGCATACTATGGCTGCGATAACGTTGAGGTCGCATATATTCTTTCGACCTCGATAGAGGCAAGATATAGTAACTGCGTTGCGAAGACGTTGATCCTCTCTGATAAGCTGACGAATATCCAGGCTTACTGTCTCACAGCCTGGAAGAATCTCTCCACGGTATCATATGTTGGGGCCGAATTGCAAGAGGGGGTTGCCAAGTTACCACCCAGTCTTAAAACCATCGGCGATACATCCTTTGAGGGTTCGGTCTTCGAACATCTGGATCTTTCTGAGCTGTCAACAACTATCTCAAATACTGTATTCAATGATCTCGCGAAGCTTGAGACCATAGAATTCGGCAATGGGATCACTGCAATAGGTAAGAATTGCTTTAAAAACCTGACTTCTTTAAAGTCATTGACGATCCCCACCTCGGTAACTGAGGTCGGGCCTAATTCATTCAGAGGATGTACGGCCTTGACCGAGATCATTGTCCCCGATACGACCAAGATCGGTGAAAAGGTCTTCGGAGACAGTGTTGTGTCCGAGGGGAACCTTAAGGTCGTCAAGATCACCATCCGTTCCAGCTCTGGCGATAAGGTCATAAAGACCGTTGTGGGCGTAGATCTTCCCAAGGATGCTGATGGTAAGATCACTGACAGCACAGTAACCATCCCTAAGGAAGTTATTTCGATCCGTGGCGATGCATTGCCTGATAATGGCATCACAGAGATCATTCTCGAAGAAGGGAATGATGTGTATATACTCAAGGATCACGTCCTTTATACGAAGGACATGAAGACCCTGGTCTTTGTTTTGAGTTCCGCCATCGGGTCTGATGGAATCTTTACCATTCCTGATTCTGTGACGACCTTGGGAAGTTATTCTCTCTCCTACCTCTCGAACCTGAAAGCTGTTGTATGCGGAACAGATACTTCTTTGTCTATCATTGGGGACCATGTGTTCTACTACTCTGGAATAGAGTCGTTCACCGCACCCGTCGGATTAAAAGAGATAGGGGAATCTGCATTTTCATACTCCTCAATAAAAGAGGCCGATCTGTCCGGAGTGGATCAAGAGTTGACGATCGGCACATATGCCTTCTGGAAATCACAACTAGAATCTGTTTATTTCCCGACAGCCCAGGGAGTGATCTTAGGGAACTGCTCTTTCGAAGAAACCAATCTCAAATCTGTCGAGATCCAATATGGTACGGTCGGGAATAGTGCATTCGGTTATTGTTCTGATCTCGAGTCAATATATCTCGGAGCAGGGGTCACCAAGACAGGCAATAACTATTTGCAGTGGACACCTGCTTTGAAACAGGTCGCGATCCTCAATACGGACCCCGAGGTCATCGGAAAGACGATTAAAGCAGATCAAATACCCGCGAATAATGCGTTGATCATTGTCGTCCCGGAGGATAGTGCGGCCGATTATTCTGCCTTTGAGGCCAAATTTCACATGGCGAAGCTTACGGCCCTGGCCAATGGGAACAGTTTCATTCTCTCTTCAATGGACGGAATCGAGTTCACTAAAACAGGGACGACCGATAACAGTGTCAGTTATACCTTCACCCTAAGTCCCGCCTATGACAGGTCAAAGGTGACTGTAAGTATCGACGGTTCCGATGTCGAGGTCCTCGGCAATGAATTCACAGTGAAGCCTACAGGTAAGACCCAGGCAGTAAGCGTGAACGGAGTAGAGCTGAACAAATACAATGTCAAGGTCAACATACAGAATGCGACCACGACGTTGGATCTTACTGAGGTGATTCATGGTGATGGCATCATGTTCAACATCTTCCCAGATGTCGGATACACTCTGAAGGATGTCAAAGCCGTCATAGATGGAACCTCTTACAATGCTCTGCACGAGAGTTGGATAACCATTCCCGAAATAACCGACGATTGTGAGATCGAGATCAGGGGTATCATTCCCGAAGAATATACCGTATCTTTTATGAAAGATGGCAAGATCGTCGATACTTCCACAGCCACTTTCGGTCAGGCTTTCACGCCATCTGCCGAATCGGCTTCCTGGTACCTTTATGATTCGACAGTGGCATACGACTTCTCCCAGGGAATCACACAGGATATCCTGTTCTTCTCATCTCCCGTGTCTGATGATTCGAAGGTCGAAATTGACTATTACGCACCCCGCGGTTCGATCAGCGCATCTTGGATCGGAGGTGCGGTGAACAGCGGAGAGACCCTGCTCAGAGGTTCGGATGTGACCTTCTCCTATGATGGTGATGGTTGCTACAGTGTCGTCGGATGGTTCATCGACGGCAAATTCACCAAGACCACCGATGTTTCTATCACTGTGTCCAATGTCACTAAGTCTGTCACGGCCCAGGTGGCGGTGATGTACGAGCAGGCCGGTTACAAGTATATCGTCAATGCACCAATGGTCCTTCCTGACGAAGAATACATGAAAATGCTTTGGATCGGAACTTATAATGACCCACTCAGCAAGGATTACTATGCTAACATGCCTTCTGGATATACCGTGATGGGAGACTATTTGTTCATGGTATCTGGGAAAGACCTCATCAGGCTCGATCTCAACGCTGATTTCAGTAACGGAATGCCTGCGAACTCCATTAAGGTCACACCAGAGGAAGTTGGTGCTACGATCGACTATTATGGGGGATACATTTTCAACGGCACCCACGTCTACGACCTTGAGTTGAATTACCTCCTTGATGTAGATGTGACGCCGTGGGGTATGCATGATGGGGCATTCGTCTCTTTGGCGAACAACCGTGTGACGAAGTACACCATCGAGCAGAAGGATGGAGGGTATCAGTTGGAGACGCTTTGGAGCCTGAGCCTCGAAAAGCATTATGGAAGAATGGTCATCGAGGGTGATTATCTCTATCACCTTTCCGTATCCTCTTCAGAACCGGACCGTGCTATCCAATCGATCGACCTTGTCAACGGGACGATCAAGGACACGGTCAACATCAACCAATGGCAGTATGGCCATTACTACGATGACGGGTGGTTAACTGTTTATGACGGTTGGGCATACATCGCCTCCTACACTCAGGGTCTTTTCGGAGAGACGAATCCCTATGTGACCGCAAGAACACCTGTCCTTCTCAGAGTGGCCATCAAAGATGGTGTGTTCGACCCGAACTCCGTTCAGACAATGGTCATGCCCAACAATACCCAGCAGTCGGGATTGATCGTATACAACGGTCGTGGATATATCAATTCTGGATCGGAATTGGTGGTCATCGACATGGACAGTTTCACCATGATCTACAAGGAGGCCGGGACCAAGACCCACGGAGGTATCGTTCTCAACACATATTACGCGACACCCGAGAACGGATACAAGGTCTACATCTACGTGGTCCCCTATGGTGGGGCGGAAACGATCTGGGTCTACACGGACGACCAGAACAAGACCGAGGCCGGAACGCCTCAGAAGATCGAGGGAACAGGATACTCTCAATATGCTACCACGCACATCAGGACATCTGCCAGCGGATACATCTACTGGTACAACGACTCCTCGATATTCTTCATAACCGGGCAGAAATACCACGAGGTTTCGTTCATCGTTGATGGAAGGGAGTTGCAGAAAGACAGCCAGGCCGTCAACGGTACCGTCCTGACCATTCCAGATGCGCCCACGAAATCCGGATATACATTTGTCGGATGGTACAACTACAACGGCACACCGATCTCTGAAGGAGCGGTGGTCACCGGTGACATGACCATAATGGCCATCTACCAACCTAATGTGTACAAGGTGGTCTTTGCCGGTAACGACGGGGCTCTCCAAGAGTCCGAATACAAATACGGTGAACTCCCTATATATGAAGGGAAGCAGCCCGTTAAGATCGCGACCGACAAATGCACCTATGTATTCGTCGGATGGGATTCCACTATCGAACCTGTTTCGGGCGATGTGACCTACACCGCAGTATGGGAGGCCAAAGACAGAGTGTCCACCAAAGATGATGTGACCGAGATCGACCTTTCCGGTAACGAATCCTCATTCATCCTTACGGGTGGTGAAAAGCCCATCGACCTGAAGCTTCCGGATAATTCCAGTGCAATGATATTGGATTCCACTTCTTTACAGGGAAAGACGATATCTGCTGACATGAAGAAGATCCAGAACTCTTCTTCGGTCAAGGGATCGGCATTTGAGTTCACACTGACTGTCGATGGAACCGGATATAATGGAAAGGTGCATGTCACCCTTCCCTATGAGAAGGTCTCCGGAAAGAATCCGGTCGTCTATTTCATCGATGGAGATAAAGCCGTGGAGATGAAGATCATCTCCAGTACCGATTCGTCGGTGACCTTCGAGACGGACCACAACTCGGTGTATGTCGTATCGAGCGAATCTGGGTCTTCTTCCAACAACACCCTGATGTGCCTTTGCATCGCCACGATCGTATTGTTCGTTTGTATCGTGGGTGTGTTTGCGGTCAAGAAGAGGAGACAGGTTCTTCAGTAAACGAGGGATAATTCCCTTCCTTTACATCAGGGATGAAGAGTTCGATCGAACTCCGATCCCTGATGATCATTTTTACCACCATCTTTAGCACATTGTCGGCCAAGATATTTCAGACGGTGCTGAAAGCGCATATTTCTCTGCCGCTCCGACGCTGATCAGTTTCGTTCACAACCCATAGTTGAGATATGTATATATAGAAGTTTAAACACTGTCTACCTAATACAATCCAAAAGGAGTGTGAAAATTATGGTTAAACAGTTCAAAACGGAATCCAAGCGTATCTTGGACATGATGATTAATTCCATCTACACTCACAAGGAGATTTTCCTTAGAGAACTCATCTCCAATGCATCAGATGCATTGGACAAACTGAACTACAAGGCACTGAGCGATCAATCTCTTGGAGTTTCAAGAGAGGATTTGAAGATCAATGTCTCCTGCGACAAAGATGCCCGTACCATCACTGTGTCCGATAATGGTATCGGAATGACCGCTGACGAGCTCGAGAAGAACCTCGGTTATATTGCACACAGTGGAACCCTTGAATTCAAAAAATCCCTTGAGGAAAATGCAGACAGCCAGGCCATCGGACAGTTCGGTGTGGGATTCTATTCTGCCTTCATGATAGCCGATAAGGTCACTGTTATCTCCAAATCCGCTGTGACCGGTGAATGCAACCAGTGGGTCAGCTCAGGTATCGACGGATATGATATCAAACCTGCAGAGAAAGAGTTCGCAGGTACCGACATCATCATGCACGTCAAAGAAGATGCCGAGGGTGAGGATTACTCTGAGTATCTCAACATCGAGTATCTCAAAGAACTTGTCGAGAAATATTCTGATTACATCCGCTGGCCTATCCACATGACCCTCGAGGAACACGAGTGGAAGGAGACTGGAGAGGAGGATGAGAAGGGTGAGCCTAAAAAGGACTATGTGACCACCAAAGTGGATAAGGTCGTCAACAGCATGGTTCCCATCTGGCAGAAATCCAAGTCCGAAGTGGATGAAGCGAAATGCATCGAGTTCTACAAGGAGAAGTTCCACGACTTCGAGGACCCTGTTTCTGTTGTGAGAGTGAATGTCGAAGGTAATGTCACTTACAAGGCCATGCTCTTCATCCCCTCTAAAGCACCCTATGATTTCTATTCCCGTGACTTCCAACCTGGATTGCAACTTTATAGCAACGGCGTCATGATAATGGAGAATTGTGCGGATCTTCTCCCCTACTGTTTCAGGTTCGTGCGTGGTGTTGTGGATTCCCCTGATTTCTCGCTTAACATCTCCCGTGAGGTTTTGCAGCACGATCGTCAGTTGAAATCTGTCGGTAGCAACCTCACCAAGAAGATCAAGGCCGATCTAGAGCGTTTGATGAAGGATGAACCTGACAAATACGCCACCTTCTATGCCAGCTTCGGAAAGCAGATAAAATATGGTGTCGTCGACCAGTATGGTGCACAGGCGGATCTTCTGAAAGACCTGGTAATGTTCGTTTCCGCCAAACTCGACAAGGAGATCTCTCTTGCACAGTACGTCGAAGCGATGCCCGAGGAACAGAAGAAGATCTACTTTGTTACTGCAGAAACCTCCGCTCATGCAAAGAACCTGCCTCAGGTCGAGCCCGTCCTTGACAAGGGTTATGATGTGCTTGTTTTCACTGATGAGATCGATACATTCGTCACCAACATCCTCCGGAATTATAAGGAGAAGGACTTCTGTAATGTTACCTCCGACGATCTGGGTCTTGAGACCGAGGACGAGAAGAAAGAGGCTGAGAAGAAAGATGAGGAATACAAGGACCTCATCGATTTCGCCAAGGAGACCCTTGGTGAAAATGTCAAAGCTGTCAAGATCTCTCACAAGCTGAAGAACCATGCAGTTCTGCTCAGTACCCAGGGCGGCATCACTTTTGAAATGGAGAAATATTTCAAAGAGATGCCTGGAGCGGCAGGCCCTGGACTCAAGGCCGAGAGGGTTCTCGAACTCAACGCTGACTCTGACGCGTTCAAGTCACTTCAAGAAGCATTTGGTTCGAACAAGGAACGTGCGGCTGATATCGTCAAGGTCATGTATGGTCAGGCTTGCATCATGGCAGGTCAGGCCCTTGAGGACCCTGTTGCCTATTCAGATCTTGTCCTTAAGATGATCTGAGTTCCAAACAAATTTCATTTGCCGGTATGATCCGGCAAACATCTTTTCCTGTGAGGGTCAGTTGACCTTCACAGGACCAATTTTGATATCTGGGTCTTACGACTGATATGAAAATGTTCTCTGAAGATAGATTCATTCAGACAGCTTTCTCATTTCCTCTTCGAAAGTAGCATACTCTTCGAGAACTTCCTTCTCAGGGCCGCCGGTCAGGTGGCTGACGATGATGATAAGGAATAAGGAGAGCAGGAATCCAGGAATCAATTCGTAGATGCCAGTGTCAATAAGCATGTATTTTCCATTGCCGATGATCCCGTTGGACACCATGAAAGTGTTCCAGAAGATCACTGTGAGGAAGCCTGCTAGCATGCCGGCAAGAGCACCTTTGGAATTGGCCCTCTTGTAATACAAGGCGCAGATGACCAATGGTCCGAATGCCGCGCCGAATCCGGCCCAGGCGTTGGATACCAGATTCATGATAGAATTGTTACCACTGAGTGCCAGTGTAGCGGCAACGATGGCAATTACTGCCACCACACATCTGGAAAACCACATAAGTTGTGCATCCGAGAGGTTCTTTCCCTTTTTAGCGAACCTTTTGTAGAGGTCGTTGGATACAGCGGAGGATGATACGAGGAGCTGTGAATCTGCAGTGCTCATGACCGCAGCGAGGATGGCAGAGTAGACCACACCTGCAATGACTGTGGCGAAAAGACCTCCTGCCATGGCAATGAAAATCGTTTCAGCATCGCCGTCTATAAGATTTCCATATCCTCCATCCACCCACGCCCTTCCGACCAATCCCACCAAGGTCGTGGCCACGAGACATATGATAAGCCAGATCATGGCCACGCGTCTGGCGATCTTGAGGTCATTGGGGCGTTTGATCGCAGTATATCTGATGATAATGTGGGGCATTCCGAAATAACCCAGACCCCATGCGAGAAGAGAAAGGATGGTGAACACCTCGATCTTGCCACCACTGCTATAGAACAGGTCGGTGAAGTTGGAAGTTTCAAGAGATGTCACTGTGTCCCAGATGTGTGTGACACCGCCCCATCCACCGAGCGTACATATGGCGGCGACGGGCACTATCACGAGTGCCAGGATCATCAACATGCCCTGGAGGAAGTCGGCCCAACAGACCGCTTTGAAACCGCCAAGGAATGTGTAGATAACGATAACGATCGTGGCGATGACGATGGCGATGTTGCTACTGACGTCCTCGAATACAAGGTGGAACACTTTGCCCGCGCCGACGAGCCCAGATGCGATATAGATTGTAAAGAACACAAGAATGATGATGGCACTGATATCTCTAAGATAGCCTTTTTCATCACGGAAGCGGTTCGAGAAGAAAGAAGAAAGGGTTAGTGAGTTGTTCGACACTTCTGTATAGACTCTGAGTCTTTTGGCGACCAGGAGCCAGGCAAAGTATGTGCCGATAGCGAGACCGATACCGAGCCAGATCTCACCAAGACCAGCGATGAGAATGGCACCTGGAAGACCCATCAGGAGCCAGCTGCTCATATCAGAGGCTTGAGCCGAGAGTGCCGTCACATAGGGATTGAGAGTGCGGCCACCGAGAATGAACTCCGAATTATCCGAGGATTTGTTGAAGAAATAATACCCGACACCTATGATGACTGAAAAATAGACCAGAATCACCGCTAAGAGTGTGAAGTTCATATATTACCGGACTGGGTAAACATTCCTTATTATATAATCGAAATGTAGGGATCCATTGAAATTATGTTGTTATTACAGAATTAACATGGACCTATCGGATTTGGTTTTCGAACGATTATAAAGAATACGGCCTCTTAAAATCTTGACTTTTCGTATTTAGGGATCTCGGTTCTGATGTCAGTTGTCGAGATCGCTTATGTTTGTAAATATGATTCAGCGTTGTTAGGCATATTTGATACAGAGATGTGGTATGGATATATGCCTGCAGACATTTGATGGGGGGTTGATTTATGTTTGTGTTCCAAAGGAGATTTTTGCATTATGTGGGTTGACACATAGTGAACGAAACAATTCCATCAAACAGGTGTTCTGCATCATTAGGGCATGCATAGTCCACTTAGGTATAACAACCACTATTCCACATTTATTTGATATAGAGGTTTTTCTTCGAGAAGAACCGTGGCTGTTTTTGCATAGAATATGATTCCATACTGTAGGTCTTTTCTTTAGATCTCATGAAAGTTCTGAAAGAACCAATTCAAGAGGTCTTTTTTTGTATCACCTGGAGAGTTTTGATGTGGTCCGAAGCGGTATTTCCTCCTTTTTATGAGTGTGTTTTTTCAATGTTTTTCTGGGTGGTTGGATGGAAAATCCTTAATTTTCAATCTATTGGATGGATGGTATATCCGATGTTTTATATATTTCAAAAGAATATACACTTCCAAGCAGAATTCTGCTCTTTTCCTCCAATTGGGGTTTCGAAGCCCCATTTCTCCAATCTGTTCACGGAAAAAATCAGTTTTAATACCAGTGTGCGAATCCCCCATTATGGATGTTGGAATACCTGAGATCATGCTCATTATCGGTGGTTTGGTCTCATTTTTATTGGTTTATCTGTATCGGTCCGATAAAGACTCTGGTTACTACAAGGCTGCGACGGTGCTCGGTGTTATCGTGGGAGCCATCATGATCATATTTGCCGCCACCAGCTATTCAAATTGGCCCTTCTTTGATTCGGTACTCATTATAATCGCTGGTTTCGCGTTGGTGATCAGACCGTTCCGTGATACCGATTTCGCGATCATCATTGCGATTGTGGTGATGATTGTTGTATACGTTTATTTAGGTCAGCAGACCGGGGATTTCGAATCTTTGAGTCATGGAACACCCAGGATAATCATCACGATTGTCGCTGGTGCAGTGGCCTACATGATATTGCACTTTGTCGTCAAGCTTGCACAGTTGATCGGAAAGATCCTGAATTTCTGGCCCATTCTTTTCATTCTTGGCTGTATTTGTCTCGTAGAGGGTGCACTTATCATTGCAGGAGGAAAAACCCTCTACGATTACATTCAGGATTATAGAAACACTGAACAGATCCTCCGTTCGGTCTTTTATTATCTCTTTTGAGATAACGGGGGCCATTATGGCCCCATTTTACAATATTTCGGCCCCATTGAAATCATATTGTCACATC
>CAVHHN010000056.1:0-11805 GCA_963635855.1 Faecalibacterium sp. CAG:74
AATCCTCCGAGGCTTATCCGTTTCATATTCTTCATTATAAAGTGCGTATTGATAATTATTTGTAATGTGTTATTGAACAACCAGAAATGTCATTGCACATTGCCGTTGATGACGGAGTCGATCCTGACCTTAGGGACCTTGTTCCAGAATGCGATACCCACAAGAATTACACGACCTCCCATACCGTTGTAGTACCTGCGGTCGTGTATCTGCTTAAAAGCATCTTCAACGCAGGCATTAAGATCGTTTTTGTTCTTGGCAACTTTAAGTTCCATGATAAGGAACGGATCTCCACGAGTTTTAGGGGTAAGGAGAATTTCGACTCTGCCCTGTCCATCAGGATCATCGACCTTGACCCTATATTTGTTGGAAAGTGCGTGAACCAAGGTCATTACGACCGCTTGATACGTGTTCTCTTTCAAGTTCAGGTAACTGTCTGCTGATAAGATCCTTGAAAGCGATTCTTCCATAGCATTTGCCTCTTCGTTCAGGATACCTTTGTTGAATTGGGTGAAGTCATACATTTCAATCGGATAGTAATCAGTTATGAGTCTCCTTATGAGCACCCTGACTTCTTCATTAGGAATGGATAACTCAAAGAGGGTATTGCCCAAAATATCCTTCTTGTCGGTCAGAACTGCATTGAGATAACCTGTCATTACCATAAGACTGTACAATGGTTTCCCGGACCTCTTTATGATTTCATATGGGAACGCAGTCTTGAGTTTGGATCTTATTGTTCCACCTGTGATCAATTTCGTGATCTCTGTGTACTTTTCGGTGGTGATGCTTTTGAGCAGATCTCTAATAAGCACATCACTGCCACTATCAACCCAATATGCATTCTCCTCACATCCTTGACGGATGAAATACATGATACTGAACGGATTGTAA
Source organism: Faecalibacterium sp. CAG:74 (assembly GCA_963635855.1). Classification (GTDB taxonomy): domain Archaea; phylum Thermoplasmatota; class Thermoplasmata; order Methanomassiliicoccales; family Methanomethylophilaceae; genus Methanomethylophilus. The sequence goes on from CAVHHN010000056.1 coordinate 895, forward strand.
ACATCAGCATTTCCGAAATGATATCCATTGTACCATTTCTTCGCAATGTCAAATTTATCTTCGTATCCGAAATCCTTCAGTGCCTTCTTCAACTCAAGCTCGGTGAAACCGAACCTTTCGTCGGAATCTACGGAAAAGACATTGTTCACAACAATATTATTCAAACCCGAGAATATGCTCTGCTTGGCGATCTGCATCACACCAGTGACGTACACCATCCCCCTATAGGGATTTCCTTTGATGGAGGTATACATGAATTCCCTAAGAAATTCCATCATAGGTTTGTGGGAATCCTCTCCGAATGCGTTGGTCACCCCTCTGTCGTACTCATCAATGAGAATTATCGGCTTTACTCCGAATTCATACATAAGGTCACGTGAAAGGATCTGAATGCTCCCGATAAGATCGCTTATGGGAGTATTTCCCTCATCTAATGATTCGAAAAGTCTTTTGAGATCTGCACGGACCTCATCCTTTTCTAGAAGGTAACGGTGAGGTTCGAAACAAATACTTAAGGACCTGCGAACGCCACCAAGATATCTTTCATATGCGTCAGCATTAGCGTTTCCCAGGTCGATACGGATCACTGGGTATGCGTTCTTGTATTTCTCAAATTCTGGGTATTTGGAAATCGCCAGTCCATCGAACCAGGTGTTCCCCTTGAATTTGATATTGAAGAACGCATCCAACATCGAGAGGTTACATGTCTTCCCGAATCTACGGGGGCGGGTGAACAGATAAACGCCACGATTGTCAAGTTCGAGTAGATCTTTGATAAGGAGCGTCTTATCGACGTAGTACTTATCCTTCTCGCGGATCTCTGCGAAAGACATTCCTCCGAGATCTATCTGTTTCATACAAGTTGTTATTCAACACGTATTGATAATTATTTACTACTGTGATTTACAGAAATATCTCCATCAGAGGCTTGTATTCTAAGAATCGATGGTTGAATTTGCCCTAAAATTCATATACTTTTTTTGACATTTTAAAAAAACTTGAAATGACTTTTCGGAATATTAGTTATACCGAAAACTCATCAGGGGGAATATGCCCGTGACGACTGGAAATCGCGAAGATTATCTCATCGCCATCCTTAGGCTCACTGAGGACGGCACCGCAGCTAAGACCACCGAACTTGCACAGCACATGGAAGTTTCTCCTGCGAGTGTCAGTGAGATGTTGAAGATCCTATCAAAGGACGGCCTTGTGGAATATGCAAAGTACAGGGGAGTAAAGCTCACCGAACAAGGACTCGTAAATGCAAGGCTTACCAGGAAGAGGCACCATATCATCGAGAAATTTTTCATTGATATATTGGGGCTTCACCCCGATATCGCCCACCAGGAGGCACACCGTATCGAACATGCGATCTCCGATGAGGCCGCTCAGAAGATCTGCGACATGCTCGGTAATCCACCGGATTGTGATTGTCAGTGTTGTGTCAACCCCTGCAAATCCGTTTCCGGGTGTGGTATATCTATCACAATGTGCCTTAAGGATATGGTGGTTGGCTCTTGTGGAAAGATCGTCTACCTGAAGTCTGACGACAGTAACATCACTCAGAAACTTATTGGAATAGGCCTGGTCCCCGGTAGGGATGTGCAGGTCGTAGAGATTGATAATTCAGGACCTGTTATCAGTGTAAAGGTCAACGAGCAGTCCATTGTTTTGGGTGAAGATCTAGCTGATTATGTGTACGTGGAATCCGTTGGTTCAGGTAAGCCGATCACCGTATCCTGAATCTGACCCCCAGTGATCTTGCTATATCCGCACATTTTTTCTCCTCCTCGTCGGAAAGATAACCTCCGACGATGGAGAGAGTAACGCTACTGATGCGTTCTTTGCATTCTAAAATGAAATCCTTCAGCGAAGCGTATGCTTCTGTCGCATCGAAGTCACAACGGGTGATCTTCTCGTAGGTTTCAGCGTCCGGGGCGTTTAGGCTGATAGAGATGGAATCTATCACATTTGCAAGATCTGGCACTATATCTCTGCCGTTGATTAGGTTGCCTAGGCCATTGGTATCCAAACGGACGGTTTTTGTGAATTCCGAATGGATCATCTTAGTGGTCAGGATCAGGTCGTCCAGTCTTTCGGTAGGTTCTCCATACCCGCAGAAGACGATCTGACCGATGGTCTGCATATCATACTTTTTCAGTTCGCAAACGATCTCTTCCGGGGTCGGTTCTTGTTTGAGCCAGAGGCTGTCTGCATCACCCAACCTCGGAGTACTGTCCCTTACGCAGAATACACAGCTGCACGGACATCTGTTGGTCATATTGATGTAGAGGTTCCTGCCATAGCGGTAGACTATGCTCATGATATTGCTCTGACGGAGCAAGATGTATAAAAAAGCAAGGAGAATGGAAAAGTAAAGGGTTTGGGACCACCGTGCACATTGGGTGCACGGTAGTTTAATGGGTTAAGATACCTGCTCAGTTGTCCTGATCGGTGCACAGGGTGTTGGAGTCAGAGGACTCTTTCTGTGCGTTCATCTTCTTCTGGAGGAACTTGGGGCCGATCCAGCTCCAGTCTCCGAGGAGGTGCATGAGTGCAGGGCTGACGAAGCCGACCATGAACAGTCCATCGATGAGGATACCGACACCGAGGGCGAATCCGAGTTCCTGCAGCATCGAGGATCCTGCAAGGAGGAGAGTAAGGAAGGTACCACCCATCAGGAGGGCGCAAAGCGAGATGACGCCTCCGGAGGATTTGACCGCTTCTTCAATGGCAGTGTGGTTGTCCATTCCTTTGATCTTGTTCTCACGGATCTTGGTGGTGAGGAAGATCTCGTAGTCCATACCGAGTCCGAGCAGGACGACGAACAGGACGATGGGGATCAGGAACAGCACTGGGGTGTTGAGCATGTCTTCGAAGAGAAGGTGCGTCAGGCCGACGGTCCAGATGACAGACAGCACGATGGTGATGAGGGCTCTGATCGGGGTCACGTAACATCCAAGGATGAAGAACAGCAAGAGGATGAGGAGTATGATAACAACGATCTTGATCATACTGAACTGGTCCTCGACGATCTCTCCGATGTTGTAGATGTTAGCGGAGGTTCCGGTGACGTAGGATTTCTCGATGAAGGTGTTGTATTTCTCATCATATCCGCCGGTCTTGTGGAAGTCGTTGCCGATGTTGACGACGAATTTCATCGTGTTGTCGGACATGGGCTTCTCAGAGGTGACGATCATCATGTTGACATAGTTGAAGTGGGTGCTAGACAGGATACCGGTTCCGACGTTAAGGATATAGTCGATGGTCTGAGATAATTTGTAGCCTTCTTTTATTGTGGGGATTACCTCATTGGTATCAATCATATACTTGTGTTCTTCGGGAATTCCAGCAAGTTTGGCAGCTTGTAAGAAGAGGTCTTCAACATGGCTTCTCACTGCGGAAGGCAGAAGGTTCTCAACGATGTATTCGTTAATTTCCTCTGTGGTTTTTCCAGACATTGCTTTTTGGGTTTGGTCAAAGATCACACTGTACATATTAAGTCCGCTGACCGAATCGACGATCTTTTCGCCGTTTTCACCGTACTGTTTTTCGATCTGGGCCGAAAGAGTCATCATCCATGGCACAACATCTGCTGCAGATTTGGACCATATCATGTATGGGATGTTCAAACTATCGATAGTGCCTACTTCTGACGCAACATCCTCTTTCAGTTGGAGGACGACGTAGGTGGGCATGATCGTTCCACCAGAGGTCTGTTCCATGATAAGGTTGAGGCCATCGACAGACTCAGAGTCAGGCATGACGCTGATCATATCATAAGAGTCGTTTGCGGTTGTGTAGTAGTAGGTGGCGGGGATACTGATGATCACGAACACTGCCACGATAGGCATGGCGTATTTGCCAGTGAACCTAGCGAGCCAAGAGAAGTATTTCCTTCCGATGGATGCAAGTGCATGATGGAAACCTTTGCCTTTTCCAGGGGTTTCGAAGGATTCGTCGACCGCGATGTATTTATCAATGTTCGAAGGCCAGAAGATCTTGTCTCCGAAAAGGTTGATGAGTGAAGGGATGAAGGTAAGTGCTGCAATAAGAGCAACGAGGATACCGAGAGCCAGAGCGATACCCATGGTCTGCACCATGGCGAATGAACAAAGAGCCAGAGCCGCGAAACCGATCATGACGGAGATACCAGATGTGGCAACAGATTCTCCCCCCCACATGATAGCTTCCTTAAGTGCGACTTCATGGGAGACACCGGATTTGCGTTCATTTCTGTACCTGGTGATGATGAAGATCGAATAATCGCATCCTGCACCGAGCATCACCACTAGTAATAAAGTGGATGTGATGTAATAGATTCCAAGGAACTGTCCAAGTACCCAGATCAAGGTGAGGGTGATACCGTATGCCATACCGACTACGGCCGGAGGGACGAAAGCGGTGACAACTGCATAAAAGAACAGTGCCAGAAGGATGAAGATAAGAAGAATACTGATCGGGTCGACCTTCTTGACATCTTCCATGGAAGAGTTCTCAGTGTCGTAAGAGATAGCATCGTTTCCAGTGACAAGTGCCTTGAGGCCTGTGACTTTATCATCCTCTTCTGCAACTATTGATTTTGCCTTTGAGACGATTTCTCTGATATTTCCTGTCTCGTGAGTGAGGTCAAAGTTTCCACTGTCATTGTTTTGAATAGCGATAAGCAGAACACCAGATATGTTATCTTTGGTATATGTGCCGCCATTGGTAATTGTAACTTTGTCTTTATACTTATCCTCATTCTCCATAAGATTTTTAAACTCTGCATACAAACTAGTAGCCGAAGCAAGTTCGGTATCATCTTTATAGCCAATGACAAGGATTTCTGACAAATCAAGAGAGTTGTCAAAATATTCATCAATTATTTTCTGTCCTTCGGTCGCTTCCGAATTCGACCCAGACATCTTAGTCATGTCATATTCCAGAACGTCGCTGGATTTTAGGGCGAAAGGAAGTGAACACGCAAGGATAACGATCCAAATTACGATGATGATTTTGGAACGTTTCAGTACTGTATCTGCAAGTTTTGCAAACATTTGTTCACCGTAAATAGGTTCATGCCACCGGGCTATATAAGAATTTTGAACATTCTCAAAATTTAATGATTTAGAGTCTTAAAATTTAATGAAAAACATAAAATTGTAACAACAACAAATACTAACATTGGAAACTATCTTAAATTAAATTTGAGTGGTCTCAAATATTGATAATGCTCAAATATCGGAATACTATTTGATGCAAATAGTATGGCAAAACGTAAGATGACCCTCGACGAGAAACGTGATCTTGCCCGCAATGAGATCATGCAGATCTCATTGGAGTTGTTCATGGAGAAAGGATACGAAAAAACGACCACCCGTGACATCATAACTCAGGCAGGGATCTTGAACGGCAGTCTTTATAACCGTTTCAAGAACAAAGAGGAGATCCTTATCAGCATTGTCAGAGAGGCCACGTTGCAGGTCCTTTCGCATTCCATGGAACTTATGAAGAAGGAGCACAACATTCTGGAAGCGGCCATATTCCCGGGTGCCATCCAACTTTACATTTCATCAACATCTCTCGGCATCGCAAGTCTGATCCATGAGGTCCACTGCAAACAGGATGCGGTCCAGGTCTTCACCGAAATATTCCATGACTGGTTTGAAAAGTTCCTCTCGGAATATGGGTATCAGGTGCAAAAGAGCTATGATATCGAAATGAGTCTTGCTGCCTTGATCGGTGCCATCGGTGCCATGGTCGGATGTTATGCAAGAGGGTCCGAGATCCCCTGCGAGGATTCCATCAAGATCTATTCAATGTTGGTCGCCAGTACGTTCCATATGCCAGCCATCAATATCGATAAGGTGGTAGAGAACGTAATGACTGTGTTGGCATCCGAAGACCTTACATTCATGGGTCATAAGATCGCACATCACAGCAAGACGTCGGAGTGAGAGACGATATTATAAAAGTGCTACTGCTATCCTGTTGTAATGACAATCGACATCAAAGGAGCCAAAGAGGTCAACGAGCGCATAGACCCAGATAATTATAGGGCTACCAGGTACCTTCAAAAGGACCAAGAGACCACCTTCTTTTTCACAAACATCAACGGCGGAAAGGCCGCAGGCAACGTATATTCCACCAGGGAGAAGATCGCTGCAGCGATGAACATACCGAAGGATGGTCTGGTCAGGCACATCATGGATGCCATGGGTGCCCCCTGCGATACCGAGACCACAGATGATCCCATATTCAAAGAATGTTCTCTCGATGTGGACCTTACAAAACTCCCTATCATCAAATATTTCCCCAAAGATGCCGGACGCTATATCTCCGCAGGCATTGTCGTATCTGAGTACAACGGCAGACGCAATGTGTCTTTCCATAGGATGCTCATCAAGGACAAGAACACCATCGTGATCCGTCTTGTCCCCAGACATACATTCACTCTTTTCAACGAGGCCAAGAAGAACGGTGACGAATTGAAGATCGCCATCTGCATCGGTGCTCCCGTGGAGGCCATGGTCTCCGCCGCACTTTCCGTCGATTTCGGAACAGATGAACTCACCATCGCCTCTGCTATGCACAAAGCCGGTCACGGATTTCCCTTGAAGGTCGCAAAATGCGATAACGGACTGGTGGTTCCCGCGGATTGCGAATATGTTCTAGAGGGAAGGATCACTGCGGAGACCTGTTCCGAGGGTCCGTTCGTTGATATTGCTGGGACATACGATGAGATCAGGGACCAACCGGTGGTCAAGATCGACCGTGTGTGGTCCAAGAAGGATCCGATCTTCCAACTTCTCCTTCCCGGAGGATATGAGCATTTCCTGTTGATGGGGGTTCCGAGAGAACCGGTCATTTTCCGTACCGTCAGACAGGCTGTACCGAATGTACGTAACGTCCGCCTCACCGAAGGCGGGTGCTGTTGGTTGAACGGTGTTGTCTCGATCTCCAAGAACAAGGAGGGTGACGGTGTTAACGCCATTATGGCGGCATTCACCGGACACACTTCCATGAAGAGTGTCATCGTGGTCGATGAGGATATCGATATCTTTGACGATCGTGAGGTCGAATGGGCAGTCGCGACCAGGATGCAGGCAGATAAGATCCTTCGCATTCCTGGTGCTGCAGGTTCCTCATTGGACCCTTCGGCCCATGGGACCACCTGGAAGGTCGGTTACGATGCGACCCTTCCGTTGCACGCTGACAGAACTCCTTTCGTGAAGGCAGTACTGCCTCCGGAAGAGTGATCTGGAACATTGATGATCGGAGGAAATAAAATGACCGAGATAGATCAGAATTTACTTTCAGAGAGCAAGGAACTTCTGGAGGCATGCGATACAGATGCATTGCACAAATTCTCCGATAGGATCCTCACCGTACAACCGGAGAACTGGCTTGGGCTGTACACGCACGGTTGTTACTGTGCATTGGACGCAGACTACGATGGGATGATGTCTGATTGGAAAGGATTCATCGAATCTCTTGATGATGATGCATTGATCGTCGATATCCAACCAGTGCTTTCAAAGTATTATGCCCAATGTCTCCTCCATCTGATCACGAACAAGAAACTCGATATGTCGGATTTTGGGGATTTTCTCGCCAATGTGAACGATAAAATGCCGGAATGCGAGGGCGAATCATTCCTCAACACCGCGATGGATATTGCCATCGAGTCATTGAAAGAGGGAAAATGTTCCATTCCCCCGCTGACCTATTATGCATTCAAAGCATCCGTTGTAACTGGTTTCAAGGCCTATGTCGAGCTTCCGATCTTTATTGAATTGTTCACCAAGTTATCGCAGATGTTGGACATCGTCCTTCAGAATTCCACACCGAAGGGCGCCAAAGTGATGGATAAAGATAAGGAATTTTTAGACACGATGCTTTCGTCTATGAACTGGGTGATCGAAAACTGCACTCCCGAAGAGTTGGAATCTGTGGAAGAATATTGGCTCGAACATGACAGGAACGCTTACCTGGCACATGTGATGCAGACCTACCAATTCTCTCTTGCTTCAGCTGTCGGCGGGTTCTTTATGTCGAAGATCTCGAAAGGTGCGATGAAGACCTCTGCACGTAATTTCGTGGTCAGGTATCTGGCACCTGTCAAGAAATCCAATTCTTGATAAGGATCCATGGTGTGGGACTGTCTTAACTGATGTGTTTCGAAACAGTTCAAGAGATCAAATACGGGACATCGATCATATTTCTCGATTCCGGTTTATATTTTGACACTCCTGGTGTATCTGGGTGAAATTCTGAATTTAAATATAGTAGTGTTTACGGCTTAAATTCACACATTATTCTGAATGTCCAAATTATGTCTTCATTAAACATTTATAAACAAATTTCAAAAACACCTTAGTCTGAAAGGAGTGAAAATCGTGAGGAACTCTGCATTATTGATTATTGTCACATTGACCTGTCTGTTTGCTTGTGTTGTATTGATGGATGCGGACTCTTCGGAAGCTTCCTCAGATGCTGTTTCTGATTACTCGGGCAAGTGTGGCGAGAATGCCACCTTTGAATACAAAACTCTCAACAACATACTCACAATAAATGGTTACGGAGATATGTGGGATTATGACGAGGATAAACTAGACAAAAGGCCCTGGAACGAGTATATAGATAAAATTAAAACCATCTATGTCAGTAAAAACATCTCCCGTATCGGAGATTATGCGTTCTACGGAACAACAGGTGTTTCGGTTGCGCAATTGTTCACTTCGACTAACATTACATCTTTCAATGAACTTAATGTCTCTGAGAGAATTATCGGAGAATATGCGTTTTATGGTTGTACGAAACTTGCAAATTTATTTTTCTTCGATTCTGTTAAATCAGTTAATGCTCACGCGTTCGAATACTGTACCGCGTTTGAAAGTTTAGAGGGTTTTAACGCTGAAATAATCGAATATCAAGCATTCTATCATTGTGAACGCCTCTATTTTTTAAATCTTGGTACAGTAGCATCAATCGGGGACTATGCGTTCGAGGGCTGCAAATCCCTTGTTGAAGTGAAAATACCTAGCAGTATCACTAAGCTTGGAATCGCAGTCTTCAGAGATTGTACCTCATTGAAAGGCATAGATATGTCCAATAGCGTCCTCACGACGCTTGAAAATTCCGTGTTCGAAGGTTGCACTCTTCTCGGAGCAGGTTATGGATATGTAAAACTTAGTAAAAACCTCACTTCGATTGGAGATGCCGTCTTCAAGGGCTGTAAATCCATCAGTTCCGTGACCATCCCCAGTAGCCTTGCTGTACTCGGAAATTCTACCTTCCAAGACTGTTCAAGTTTGAGTTCCATATCCCTTCCAGATAACATTACGAAGCTTGGATTTTCTGTGTTTGATGGCTGTACATCTCTTGAATCCGTGACCCTTCCTGAGAATCTTACTGAGATTGGAAACTATGCTTTTAGGAATTGTACCAAACTGCCCTCCATATTTATTCCTGATAAAGTCACGACACTTGGAAATTCCGTGTTCGAAGGTTGTAACAATCTGGTATCTATAGATCTTGGTAAAAATATCACCTCCATCGGGGAATCCGCATTCGAGAACTGTACCTCCCTTGAATCCGTGACCCTTCCTGAGAAGATCACCGAGCTCGGAAAATACACCTTTAGAAATTGTACTGCCTTGTCCTCTATATCTATTCCAAATAACGTCACGAAGCTCGGAAATTCCGTGTTCGAAGGTTGTACCTCTCTTGAATCCATAGACCTCAGTAAAAATATCACCTCCATCGGGGAATCTGCATTCGAGAGTTGTACATCCCTTGGATCCGTGACCCTTCCTGAGAACATCACCGAGCTTGGGAATTACACATTTAAAGGTTGTACCACCCTACCCACAATATCTATTCCAGATCATGTCACTAAACTTGGAATATCTGTGTTTGAAGGTTGCACATACCTTGGATCCATATACCTCAGTAAAAATACCACTTCGATCGGAGATGCTGCGTTCAAGGGTTGCACATCCCTTGGATCCGTGACCATCCCAGATACGGTTACTAGCTTAGGTAACTATGCGTTCCAGGATTGTACCAGTCTGACAGAACTAAAGGTTCCGGTACATCTCGACTGTGTCGGAACTACTACCAACACTCCTATCTTCTCCGGGTGTATCAATATCACCAAGATCATCTTCACTGGGGCCGGTGATTGGCATACTTATGACACCTCTGTTTCCGATCACACTCCTTGGCAGATCACCAAATCAACCACATTATCTATTGTCATTTCCGATGAGGTGACCTCTGTCGGAGCTTCAGTGTTCGTGAACTGTACCAATCTGACCGAACTTACGATTCCAGTTAGTGCCAATAGTGCAGGCCCCATCGGTTCACCTGCGTTCAAGGGTTGTACCAATATTGCGAAGATAACATTCACCAAAGGAAGTGGAACTTGGTACGAATACTCAGAATACCTCTGTGAAGATACGCCATGGATGCTCACTTCTTCCGACCTTACCATTACCCTATCTGATGATGTGGAGTCGATCGGTTCCTCTGTGTTCAAGGATTGTACCGCTCTCACCACGGTGGAACTTGGTAGGTCTGTCTCATCGATCGGAGATGGTGCATTCATAGGATGCACCTCTCTTACTTCGTTCGTAACGGAAAACAGCGCTTACACATTCGAAGATGGTGTGCTTTTCAACAAGAACAAAGATACTATCGTCTTGTATCCATTGGGTAATGCTGGCACTTCATATAAGATCCCAAGTGGTATCAAATCCATCAGCAATTATGCATTCTATGAATGTACATTCTCCATCACTTTCTCTTCCGATAACATCATCGAATCGATCGGTGACTATGCATTCTATGGTTGTGCCGGAATCGTTACCTTGACCCTTAATAAGATCATCACGATCGGAGCTTCTGCGTTCGAGGCTTGTACCA
>CAVHHN010000057.1:0-11721 GCA_963635855.1 Faecalibacterium sp. CAG:74
CTGAGGTCAAAGAGATCTGTTCCTATTATGGTCATCCTGAGAAATATGATGAAGCAAGAGAATGGTATGACGGATACCGTTTCGGAAACGCAGACATCTACAATCCTTGGAGTGTTCTGAATTACATCAAAAATCAGTTCATTCCCGATACATATTGGGCAGGTACCAGCGGAAACGACATCATAGATACACTTCTGCAGAATGCCGATGATGAAGTTTTCAATGATCTTACAACACTCGGTAACGGGGGCACTGTTGTAAAAGAACTGACCCCCACAGTAGCGATGGATGATCTGAAATCCAAAAAGAATGCGATATATTCCGTTCTTGCTGTTGCTGGATATCTGAATGCAATTCCCACGGGCAAAAAGCACACTTTATCGATCCCAAACCGTGAGATGTTCAAGGTCTTCTACCAACATATTGTGGAACATTCCTTTGAAGGTGAATTTCCATATAGTGACCTGCTTGATGCGTTAGAATCCGGAAATACTTCAATGATCAAAAAGGAATTGGATGAACACTATGCCAAGTTTTCTTCCTTATTATTGGCTAATGAAGCTAACTATCATGTTATTTTTGCTGCCATTGTTTTCAGTCGGGAAGGAATATATGAAATTTCCATCGACCGGGAATCGGGTGACGGAAGACATGACATTCTCATGAAGAGCAAATTCCCCAGATATCCGAACATTGTAGTGGAGATCAAGAAGGCAAATTCCGAAGACAATGCATCTGTCGTAGACAGTCTGGCACATGCAGCACTGGACCAGATCCACAGGAAAGATTACTGCAGAGGTCTGAAAGGAAAGACATTACTGTACAGTATCGCTTTCAAAGCAAAAACAGCCACTGTCCTTCTCGAAGAGACCTGCCTATAACCAACAAGGTCACTTGTTCTCAAATGCGATCTGAGCTAGATAACAACAAAGAGAAATATGCTCTGCATACTGTAGCTACAGCCAATGTTTCGAATTCGATTAGGTTGAAAGTAGATCGGATATAGCATTATGATTTCAATGGGACCGGATGGGCCTTCCAAAGTCAGGTTTTCAGCTACGGACAAAACGGACATAATCGGCCTTTCCGGAGGCCCGGATCTCATGCATGATCTCGCGTAATTCGTCGGCCGAACAGCAGACCACCATCACCTCAAGACATTTCTTGTCCTTGAGATGAGTGTGCACCTGGGTCTTTATCGAACCAACGTATTTCGCTTGTATCACGCCCATCCATGGATCCGCATGGTCTCTGCGGACGGTAATCAGAACCCCTTCAACATTGTCCGACAGATCCTCCAGGTCCTGCAATTCCGTTTTAGCAGAATTGATCGCGGTACGAACGGCATCACTACGCCCTTTCAGACCGAACACTTTTTGAATCTTATCAAGGTCCTGAAGGTTCTCTTCGCTGAGGGATATGCTGACAATCGGCATAATCTCCACAAAGCAGGAATGTTATTAAAAATCTTCAAAATTAATAATAACATTACAACATCAATGAAATATTTAATAATGCCTTAATCAGCTTTTAATAATCGATTTGCGACAGGGTTTGTATGGAAGAATTGCTCAAGGTGACCATTTTCGCGATCGTTATCTTATTGATTTCTTTGATCGCAGGTAGGATCCCGTTCCGTGTGGACAAGAATCCGAAGAATCTTCACCTTCTACTCACATTCAGTGCAGGTATCATGTTAGGGGTACCATTCATCATGATGCTCCCAGAAGCATTGGAGGAAACGTTAGAGGCAGGATATAGCTACGATGTCGTAGGATATATGGTCCTCTTGGGATTCGTCATCCTCCTTGTGATCGATTACCTTGTCAAAAGATATCTCAATGTCGAAGACTGTTGCTGTTGCTCAGACGAAGCAAAACATGCGGTCACATCCCTTTCTGTATTCACCGGCCTGGGGATCCACGCTTTCTTCGACGGTCTGGCACTTTCCGCCGCATTCGTCGCCGGCGATGAGATAGGGATCCTTGTCCTTGTTGGATTATGTCTCCACAAATCCGTTGAAGTGTTCTCCCTATCCTCTACCCTACTTTTGTCTGAGAACAAAAAAAGAGCGTGGAACTTCCTCATAGCATTCAGCTGTGTATCTCCGCTTGCTACCATGATCACATATCTGTTCATGAAATCAGGAGAGATCGGATTTGCCGGACCGGCACTATGTTTCTCGGTGGGCATCTTCCTGTTCGTCAGCACCGTCGACCTACTTCCAGAGGCGTTCCACCATAAGGAGAAAGGTAACAGACAGATCTTCCTCCTGCTGTTGGGTCTTGCCCTCGTGATCGTGGCGTCTATAATCACGCACGCACTGATGGGTGACGTGGATATCTGAATCAAGGCCTACGGGCCTTATAATATTCAGCACATCTGAAAACAAAACGATATGCGACATCAGGGTTGGAATAATAGTAAAGGTGCGGATAACCAGCGACAAGGGTACCGTCCTCGTGACCGCACCGATATTCCTTTCCTGATGTTTTGACTGCCTTCCAAGAAGCGCCACAATCACTACTATCCCAGTAATGGAATTCGTGGCCTTTGCAACCGGTCCCAAGGATCGAATCTTTATTGTCAGATGTTAACGTAACATACCCGAAACGGGTAAGTTTCCCTGTATTGTGCACTTCTCCATCGATGACGCCGACCATGTCTCTGACAACCCCGTCAGAACATTCCATTTTCTTATGGAGATACATGAATCCGCCACATTCGGCCATGCAAGGCATACCTTCGGAGATCTTCTTCTTTATATCATTCAGCATAGTGGTGTTGGAAGCAAGTGCGTCGCCATGAAGTTCTGGGTATCCCCCAGAAAATATAACACCGCAAATCCCATCAGGCAAAGTTGGATCTTTGACAGGAGAGAAAGGAACAAGTTCTGCACCACATTCTTCGAGAAGGGCCAGATTATCCTCATAGGTAAAACAGAACGCATCATCCTCCGCGATACCGATCTTCACCTTTTCTTTCAGAACGCCATGTTCAGGAGGTACGCCTTTGAGATCAGGTGCCGTACCGGCAAGATCCACCAGAGCATCGATATCAAGAGTGTCTTCGAGAATAGATGCCAATTTACAAAGATCTTCTCTTAAGGTCTCGACCTCTTCAGGAAGAACAAGACCCAGGTGTCTACTTTCGAGGTTAATGTCCTTAAGTTTGGGGACGTATCCTATCACCTTCAAGCCCAGTTCGGATTCTATTAGTTTTTTGACCTCTTCGAAAACCGTCGGCCCCATATTGTTCAGTATCACGCCACAGATATTGTTTTCCCGGAACTCTTTGAAACCTTTGATGACAGGCACACAGGAAACACTGGTGCCTTTACAATTGACAAGAAGAACAACAGGTGCATCGAGTTTGCGGGAGATCTCATGGGAACTTCCCTCAGTGGCCGCCGCACGGATCCCATCATAAAAACCCATGACCCCCTCGATCACAGAGATATCCGAAGGTTCCGCAGACCTGCAGAACAGATATCTTAAGGTGTCATCATCACAAAAGAAACTGTCCAGGTTCCGTGATCTGGTACCGATCACCTTGGAGTGGAACATCGGATCGATGTAATCCGGCCCACATTTGAATGATGATACTTTGAGTCCCCGATTGACGAGTGCCTGAAGGATCCCGCAAGTGACGAGGGTCTTCCCACTTCCGCTGGCGGGGGCGGCGATCATGAAACGGGCGAGACTCAATCGGTGCTCCCCCTGAACACAGCGATGTAGACCGGATTCTGTGCGGTCATGAGATTGTAATGCCCCAAATGACGGGCATTCGAGACATTCACACACACGATCTCCTCTTGCTCAACACTACATGAATCCGAAAGTGCCAGCACCTCAGATATTGTTTCCAAGGTCACAGAATTCACCACGATCCTTGCCTTGGGATTTTTAGAAAGGATGTCCTCGACGATCTCTTTCAGGTTTCCAGAAGATCCACCGATGAACACATGTGTAGGTATTGGTAGGTCCTTCATTGCCTCCGGTGCAAGACCGCGTATGACCTCTATATTGGGAGTACAGAACTTTCTCTTGTTCTGTTCTATCAGATCCGCCGCCACGTCTTCCTTTTCTATGGCATATACAGTACCGTTGAAGGCAACAAGTGCCATCTCCACAGACACAGAACCAGTGCCCGCACCCACATCATAGATGATGGAATCAGGGCCCAATTTCAGTTTCGCCACCGAGAGCGAACGTACTTCTGCCTTCGTCATGGGAGCGTCTCCCCGGATGAACTCTTTATCCGGAATGAAGATTGGATCCCTATTATCAGCATGAGGATTGAAGATCAGAGCGGCACAGAGGGTTCCAAGTTCAGAATCGAGGACCTCTGATGGTTTCCCGTACACATACCGTTCCTCTGGGTATCCGAGATCACATCCGACGACAATACTGACATCTGAAAGCCCATATTCGATCAACTGCTGACACATCTCACGCACCCCCTCAGCTCCGTTCAGCAAGGCGAACACTGCCGGAACACGCCTGACATTTCCTGCCACGTTCGCCATTTTTCCATGAGCGCTCAGAAGTAATACGTCCTGCCACGGAATTCCTGCTCTGGCACAAAGATATTGGACAGAGGATATACCACAATGGAGCGTGACCTGGAAGGCAGAAGGATCGACGGTCGCAAGAATGGATTTCGCTGCACTGTAGAATCCAACATCCCCGGAGACCAATATCACTATGTCTTGGAACTCAGGGTGTTCGTTAAGATATGCGAAAATCTTTGATGGGGCGTATTCGCACAATTTCCTCTTACCGATCGCCTCAGGTATGTTTATCATACGGTCGGCACCGACAACGAGGTCCGATCTCCGAAGAGCATCGATCGCAGCGGATGTGAGCCCGGTCCCCGGTCCGACACCTATACCGATGACGGACAGTTCACGCGGAGCCCGTTTGTATTCGAATCCGAACCTCTGGGATAGTTCCTCGGCCACGGCATTATAATCCATACCTGTCTCGTCAGTAGGTCTACCGATGAGAACAACAGTGGCACCAGCACGTTCTGCTGCACGTAACTTCTCGTCAAAGCCCCCCGGTGCTCCAGAATCTTTGGTCACAAGATATTTCGCTTTTGTCTGGACCAACATACCATAGTCAAGCTCCTCACAGAAAGGTCCCTGCATGGCAAAGAGATTTTTTCCCTCGAAACCACTGGTCGCACAGTCGGCGATGTTCGAAGCGAGCGAGAGGACACGTGCGAACACACGCTCTTTGTATTCTGGGATCCCCATGAACTTGGAAAGTTCCTTGCTACCGGTGGTCACCAAGATGTTCCCCTCGGTTTTCTTCAGATATTCAACGGCGGAATCCGTATCTGGCACATGCACGATCCCATCCCCTTCGGCAGAAAGGCTAGGCCGAAGAAGACGGATGTATTCCGCACCTGTGTCTGCACATGCTTCCTTTATGTGTTTGGTGATCGTTATCGCATAGGGGTGGGTGGCATCCACCACCAGAGGGTACTCCTTCATCAATGACCTCATTTCTTCCGGAGACAACGGGCGGGAGGAAACCTCCACATTCGTTCCCTCCTTCACGGAAGTGCGTCCATACTCGGTCGCCACACAGGCATGCACCATTATCCCGTTCGTGGCCAAAAGCGAGGTGATATCTCCACCTTCCGTAGTGCCCGCGAAGACCAATACTTTACCTTTCAAATCATCACCTCGAAAAATCAACTGACAGTTCCTCTTTTGCAATGGCGATCGTCACTCCATCACCTGCAAACTTCTTAAGGACCAATTTACCGCCGTTGGATAATTTCACCGCAGAACGTTCGCATACACAATCGACCCCGGTGACCGAATTGACGAATCCCGACCAAGAGAACTCTCCCTCTACAGAATTCAGTTCCTCTGCTGAAAAGAACGTTATGGGAAGACGGTGTGCGGACGCAAACTCCAAAAGACCTGATTCATCTGATTTCAGATCGATACTTGCCAATGCCCGGACACGGTCGATCGAGACCCCGATCTTCGCCAAGGCCTTTCCGAACATACCTTCGATGTCCAATATGTGAATGCCTCTCCGACACCCGATCCCTATGACAAGGTCCCGTGGGACGAGTCTGAGGGTCAGTGGGAACGGTGACAGTTCATTCGTACCGATGTACACTCCGGAGGGGGAATCCGCAGGCCCCGTAAGTTCGGGAGGGACCTCTCCGATGACAGGGACATCGGATACAAATCCCACTGGGTCCCCGGCCACGATATGGGCCGCAATGATCTTGGCTTTATTGAATGAGGTAATTGTCAAATCATTATTGACAGCAAACACATCAATGGCGATCTTACCGTTGATATCAGATGCAGTGGTGACCACTGGGATGGCCCCGAGGCCATATGCGATTATGTTCGACATCATATTCGCACCACCGATATGGCCGGACAACAACGGAATGACATAACGTCCCTTCTCATCCATCGAAATGACCGCAGGATCTACGTCTTTACTTTTTATGAACGGGGCGATATGTCTAACGGCAATGCCAGTGGCACCGATGAATATCAACACATCTGCATTCTCGAATCCCTCTTTGGTCCAATTCCGGACCGATCCCTCCAAAGCCCGTATGCCCTTCCGATCGGAAATGGTCTTGGCAACAGCATCCACCTCGTGCTTCCTACAAATTTCAAATAATTTGTGCGCTAGCATACAACCGTTGGAAGAAAATGCGATTATCCTTATTTTCACTGTCTCAACCCCACTTTTTGAATTAATCCTGCAGCACTTGGGGTCTGACCGAGAATACCGAATTCAGAGGAGAACACCACGGCCCCGACCTCAAGATCGCCTTTCACACGATGATTCATGCTGTACTCGATCTTTGGAATGAGGATCTTCATGGTAGGTTCGATCAATCCCTTCTCATCAAGCACTTCCAATGCATCATCTGTGGAAATACAGCCCATGATCCTTTTCGCGGTTTCGATGTCCGCACCTGCAAGGATGGCATTAGATGCAATGATCTCCATCCGTGCATCCGCATTGCGGGAATGGGTGTTCATGATCCCGCCTGCTAATTTCACCAGTTTTCCCAAATTTCCGACCAAAAGTACTCCTTTTGCACCAGATTCCAATGCCATATCGAGAAAGTCACCAATGAAATTACTGCATTCGACAGGTTGTTGTCCTTCCAAGGCAGGATATGCTTTGACGAAATCCTTCCCGTAATTGCCGGGAACTGTGAGGAGATACTTCCTCCCCTCGGCCATGAACACCTTCATCTCAGCCTTTATGGAACCTAATAAAGCGACCTCGCTCATAGGTTCGACGATGCCACTGGTCCCGAGGATCGATATCCCCCCGACGATACCGAGGCGAGGATTGAACGTTCTTTTCGCGATCGTCT
The DNA here is from genome assembly GCA_963635855.1 of Faecalibacterium sp. CAG:74. Lineage (GTDB taxonomy): Archaea > Thermoplasmatota > Thermoplasmata > Methanomassiliicoccales > Methanomethylophilaceae > Methanomethylophilus. The sequence continues at coordinate 7,381 of CAVHHN010000057.1, forward strand.
CTCCTTCGGGCACAGATATCACTATCTCGATACCACCGGAATAACCGAAACACTGACAAACGTCTTCCACGCATTCAATGATCATATTACGTGGGACATGATTGATGGCCGCATTCCCCGGAGCCTGATCGAGACCTTTTCTCGTGACACGCCCCACTCCGACACCTCCATCAATATGGATGCCAGCATCGACAGAACGTCTCACGTCCGAATATATGAGTGCTCCGTTCGTGTCGTCTGAATCGTCGCCACCATCCTTGCGGACTGCACAGGAGACATAATCGGGATAGATGCGGATGTCCTCGATCGGAATATGTAAAAGGATCCCACGCGGAGTGAGGAGCTCCACTTCTTTGACGGGCTTGCCTGAAAAGAGCATTTGCACAGCGGCCTTAGATGCGGCGGCGGCACAGGAACCTGTTGTGTATCCACGCCTGAGCCGTCTGCCACCGACAAAAACATACTGCATATCTTCGTCAATAGCGCCCAATTTCATCCCCCGTCGGTGATTGTGTATACATAAGCTCCTGGATTATAAGTCCTATCGCACAGAACCAGTAGAGAACTTATCTCCACCATAATTCAGATAGATCGGTCTTTTCCTATGTGGAATTCGGGCAGGATTGATGTTCCGTGTTTGTGTGCCATAGATTTTACCTGCTGACGGATCTCCGAAGCCTTTGACATGGTAATATTTGCAGCGGTAGCCATGGCCTTATCATCACCGCCCTGTTCCAGAACATTGAGTGCCTGATCGAGGGAATGATAGGTTATACCCATTTCCTCCTCATCGGTCTGACCTTTCCATAAACCTGCGGTCGGGACCTTATCAATGATCTCCTGCGGCACTCCGATCACCTCGGCGATCTGCCACACCTGGGTCTTATACAGATCTATCATGGGCGTGACATCTTCTGCACCGTCCCCGAATTTGGTCATATACCCCATCAGATACTCGGTGCGATTGGTGGTCCCGTATACAAGAGACCTGCTTCTCCTTGCATGGTCATAAAGAACGATCATACGACAACGGGCCATGACATTACCCTTCTGAAGAGGATCACACCCATCCCAAGGGATCATCTCACTGAATGCATCCACAGCAGGTTGGATGTTCACGACCTCATAATGGACGCCCCACATGTCACACATCATTTTGGTTTGACGATAGTCTTCCTCAGGTGTGAGGTCGGTGGGCATGAAGATCGCATGGACATTTTCCGGACCCAGCGCATCAGCGCACATCTTGACTATGACTGCGGAATCTATACCTCCGCTGATACCCACAACGGCCCCAGATGTTCCTGTATCTTCCATTGTCTTTAGAATGAATCCTTCCAACGAATCTGCGTCAGCACGGGTTATTCTGTGAAGACCCCTGAATTCCATATTCCACTATTCACAGAGCAGTAATTAAGAGTAACTAAGCAAATCCAAATAACCGGGGTGGGGATATCCCCCTATGGTCAGAGTGGTGGTATGCCAGGTGCGGTCTGCACACACTGTACAGGAAAACCTGAAAAAGATCCAGAATACGGTTTGTTCCATGAATGGGGACATCTACCTTTTTCCAGAAATGTTCTTATCTGGATATGGTGCGGAAATACCTGACGATACTACTCTGGAGAATGCCCATAAAGAACTCCGCTCGCTCTCTGAAAAAACGAATTCCGCCCTGGTGATAGGTATGCCCCGCAGGGAAGGTGGAAAGGTGTTCAACTCCTTGTCATTCATCACACCCGAAAAAACCCAGACCTACGATAAGATACACCTTGCGAACTTCGGGAAATATGATGAAAGCATCTTCTCCCCGGGGGATCACCCAGTGCTTGTGGAATGGAGGGGTATGAAGTTCGGACTTCTCATATGTTATGATATATTCTTCCCCGAACTTTCGAGATATTATGCAGTTAATGGTGCCGACGTTATATTGATGGCGAGTGCCTCTGCGACAACTTCCAAGCAAGCGATCGAGACCATGCTCCCCGCAAGGTCCCTGGAGAATACAGTATATGTTGTGTTCTGTAACAACATCGGACCTTTCAATGAGGGAGAATTCTTCGGAGGATCATCGATATACCTACCCTCGGGAGAGGTGCAGATCAAAACCTCATCCGAAGAGGAAGTTATCACAGCCGACCTGAATCATGATGAGATAGACCACACAAGGAAGAAAAGACCTCATTTGAGAGATCGTCGTACCATGACCTACTGAATCCTACCCTCAGCAACAGCCCAATCTTTTTATGTGAGAATCAAATACAACGCTTTACCCAAGCGGAGATAGCCCAGCCCGGTAAGACGCAAGACTGGAAATCTTGTGGGAGCAATCCCTCGGGAGTTCAAATCTCCCTCTCCGCGCCTTTTTTCATCTATTTTGAAGTTCATACGTCCGCAGACTTTTAACCTACAAATCCCTCTCGGACATTATGAAGGTCAACTACAAACCTGGTGGAACATCCAAAAATACCCCTAAACAGTGGGAGGTCTGGCTTGCTGACACCCCATTCGGTGAAACAGGAAAGAAGAGATGTTCTGTCTTAGTGGCCAAAAGAACCTCCGGCGGATACATCATCCACGAAATAATCCCCACATCCCAGATGGGTGGAAAAGATGTTGTGATCAGCGACCTTGTACGTGCAGGACAAGACCGCCCTGCAGCGATCCGCACCGGGGTCTCAGCCACTATCCCAAATACTAATTTCGTTCAGAAACTTGGGAATATCCTCGAAAGAGACGTGACCAAAATTCTTTCGGCCAAGAAGTGATATTCTGACCTCTAATCCCCGCCCAGGCAGAGGTAAGAGCCTCATCGCATACCCAGAAAATTATGTATGTCTCGATCTCGAAACCACTGGACTCAGTCCGACCAATGATTGGATCATCGAAGTAGCTGCATATCGGGTCCGCAGCGGATATGTTGAAGACAGATTCGTCAGTTTTGTCCGTCCTGGAGATATCTCGAAAGTGACGTCGTTCATCACAAACCTGACCGGAATCACCCGTAACATGGTATCTCATGCACCCCTACCGAACGTTGTCCTATCTGAACTTTTTGAGTTTATAGGCGAGGACATGATCGTCGGCCACAATACCTGCTTCGACATGAACATTCTTTATGACGGTGCATTGAAGGCCGATCTGGTTCCGATAAGCAATGATTTCACTGATACTATGAGGATATCCAGAAGAACATATAGCGGACTGCCAAACCACAAACTTGGCACACTGGCACAGTATCTTTCCGTAGTACCGAACGGTGCCCACCGTGCCGCAGCTGATGTTGAGACCACGATAAACTGTTATGAAAGGATGGTAAAATCCCGCTCTGCGCATTTTCCTGATTCTTGGGATTGATTCATTCCAGGTCGGGAAGTTCATCCTCATCCAGAAACTGAAGAAACCACGCTCTGTGGGTTCCAAGGTCTGCGGAAGTTATAAAGTCCCAGCCGTTTGTTTCCGCAGTATCATACCAATCATCAGCCTCATCCTCATCATGGAACACACCTGCACCAAAACAGTAGATACATTCCAAGGCCTTAGCAGACACGGGAGATCCCATAACTGCAGAACGCATGAGACAGATCCTTCCGAGAATGAAGTTTCCCTGTTCAAAATAATAAAGGCCGATATCTTCGATTTTTTTCATATCCCCGGACTTTTCACAACGATCCATCCAGTATTTTGCAAGCGATTCGTCCCTCTTCACAAAATCCCCTTGGTGATACATCAAGGATAACATTGCCATCCCATAAGGGTCACCGACCTCTGCAGCTTTACTGAAAAGAGAAAATGCCTTTTCATCATCCACTCTGGTCCCAATATTGAAACCGTAACATTGGGCGCATTCTGAAATTGCAGGAATATACCCAGAAGCCATTGATGAAATGAAATAATCCAAAGCCTTTTTCTCAGAACGTCTGACGCCTCTGCCGTTCAAATAATGAAATCCGACACAATATTGAGCTTCCGAAATTTTCAATTCAGAAAACGATGAAAAAGAAAGTTTGTAGTTCCCCGAAGAATAGTGTTTGTACGCCTCATCCAAAAGAGGGTCCTGAGTAGAAGATGTTACAAAGTCTAGAAATTCCATAACCCCACCTCAAAAAGATAGTCAATAACCCAAAACACCATGAAACTTAGTTGAGAATTATCTCTTCAAGAAGGACTGTGGCTGTTTTTGCTTTGAATGCAATCCCATACAATAGTGCCCTTCCTTTCAAATCTCTGCAATAATCTTTCCTGTGGATCTGTTCCAATGCTGCATGTGCCAGATGGTCTACGACAGCTTCACTGTCTTCGGAATTTGCCTTCTTGATCTCCACTACAATATTCGGATAT
>CAVHHN010000058.1:0-11665 GCA_963635855.1 Faecalibacterium sp. CAG:74
CGGGGAATGCGGACATGGTGGTGGTCATAAGAGCGGTTCCGGAGAAGAAGAGAGGTTTAACATTCTCGACTTCTTCAATGACTTTGGCAACAGGAACGTCACGTCCCATATCGATAACATTGTAACCTGCGGCTTTCATCATAGCTGCGGCGATGTTCTTTCCGATGTCGTGGGGGTCTCCTTCAGCAGCGTGCATAACGACGGTGGCTTTGGTCTCACGAGCTCCACCCATTGCTTTCTCGGCCATTTTGATTCCAATATCCATGACCTTGGCGGCAACCATCATGTCAGGGAGATAGTAAACGTGGTCGCTGTAAAGCTTACCGACAGCATCGATACCGGGAACGAGTCCGTTGTTGATGACCTCGTCAGGCTTGTATTTTTTCATTGCATCTGCCATGGCGGGCATGATCTCTTTGACCTTCTTGAAAAGAACAGCTTCAGCAACTGCCTTGAAAAGGGGGTCTTTAGGAAGCATTTTTGCTGCTGCCTGCTCAGGAGTCTCGACGACCTGCGTCTTGACATCATAACGGGTCAGAACTTTGGTAAAGTCTGCCTTGCTGTAGTCAATCATTCTTATTCCTCCAATCTGAGATTATCTCAGTGATGGTAGTATTCTAAACCCATATTTAATTAGTTGGATGAATATCGGACGAAAAACGGTAATTATTGGAATAAAATTAAATATTAGCAATTAAAAAATTGGCAACGTATATAAAGTAAATCTTAGAGTTGGATTGGATGTATATACATACGTGTTCATTACTTTGTTTTATTATCTCTACCTAAATTTGTTTTATCGAGTGATAATCGACATCTTTGGTGTTTTTTCACGATTTTTTTCATTATAGTAACTTTTATTAAGAACTACAAACAGATTACTTTAGAAATATATTTTAAGAATGTCTAAGTTATGGTTACTATGCAAGTATACATTTTAGGCGGCTTCCTAGGAAGCGGAAAGACCAGTCTCCTTATGAGGCTCGCAACAATGTTCAGTGAAAGAAAGGCAAAAGTCGCGATCGTTGTCAACGAATCCGGCGAGATCGGTGTGGATGGTGCCACCTTGAAAGCCCAAGGTTACGACGCCATCGAACTTCCTTCAGGTTGCATCTGTTGTTCCCTGTCCGGCACTCTTCAGGGTGCTCTTAAAAACATCAAAAATGATATCGACCCCGATGTGATCATCATCGAACCCACCGGTCTAGCACTTCCCCATAAGGTGAGAGAACTTGTAAAATTCTCTTGTATCGATGAAGATAAGGATGTCATCATCGGTATTTGTGACATTCAGAGATTCAAAGATCTCATTAAGAAAAAGGAAGAATTTTTCACCCGTCAGATGCAGGGTTCTGATTTTATTCTTATTAATAAGTCTGATGTGGCAACAGGCAATGAGATCGAGGAGGCCACTTCATGGCTGAATGATCATTTCCCTAACAAACCTGTTATTCCTGTTTCCGTCAAAGAAGGAACAAACCTCGAAAATGCATATGAGTTGATACAATGAGCGAACACGAAGAGAATTCTATAAAAGAAGCAGGCGGCTGTGCATCCGGATTCCGCGGAAAATTCTACAATTTCAATGCGGATGCTGAAGCAAAACTTGATTCTGCACTTATGGCCGTTGGAAAATTTGTGCAGGGAGAGAGCGGATGTCTTCTTGGACATATCAAAGCTGCTGTGGTCAACGATGATGGTGAGGGTATCACCCTTAATCTTATCGATATGGACAACGGTGTCGAACATCACGGTACCATCCCACGTTCCGACGAGGTCAACTTCGACTTTATGTGTGCAGTTCTCGATGTGGACGAAGACGAGCTCACGCACAAAATGTTGCACGCAATCGATGATTCCGGAATCGATTATTTCATCGATAAAGAATCCCTGAAACATCATCACCATCACCACGGAGATGGAGAATGTGACGATCCCAACTGTGACTGCCACAAACACCACCATCCCCACGGAGATGGAGAATGTGACGATCCCAACTGTGACTGCCACAAACATCATCACGATTTCGCTTCAATGATCGATGAGAACGGACATTTCGTCCATCACCATCACGACGATGAACACGATCACGATGAAAAGGAGCATTGTCATTCTGATGAAAAAGACGACAAAAAGAAAGAAGAAAAACCTGCAAAGAAAGGTTTTCTATCCAGATTTAGGAAACACTAATAAGGTAATGTTTTCAAAAGGCAAAGATATATTGTCTTGGAGGAAAACAGAATGACATCATATGGAATTGCATTGGACATCGGTACGAGTGGGTCCAGAGGACACGCTATCGATCTTGAATCGGGAAAGATCCTCTCTACTGTGGTCACTGAATGTCACCCTTTGCCGGGTGCAAACGTGATGGACCACCTCACATTCTGCATAAATGTGGGGACAGAGACCGCTCACCGCATTCTGATGGATACTGAGAATAAATTGATCAACGCCCTAGGTATCGATCTTCATAAGGTCGAAAGGGTAAGTATATGTGGAAACCCTATCCAACTTTCATTGTTCCAGGGCATTCCAGTTGATGACCTTGCTTTTGCTGGAGATAATGCCAAAAAAGAAAGAGGCATTGTCGATCAGAAAAGGGATGCAGGTGTTTTCGATGCGGTTGCTGTCGGCCTCGACGTACCCGAAGGCACTCAACTTTTTGTTCCACCTTCGATCAGACACGAGATCGGTGCCGATGCCTTGGCAATGATGTATAAATCCGGATTCCTAGAGGATACACGCAACTGTATGGTCACAGACTATGGTACCAATGCAGAAATGGCCCTCAAGGTCGGTGATGACATCTATACCGGATCTGCTGCCGCTGGGCCTGCCATGGAAGGTCAATCAATAAAATCAGGTATGCTGGCCGGACCTGGGGCCATCTCCGACCTTGAATATGACTTCGGTTGGATCTGCAAGGTCCTCGATGATAACATCACCCCACAAAACGGTGATAAGATCGATTTCAAGCTCGATGCGACCTTGGATGAGGGAGTAATGCATGGCAAGGCCAAAGGTATCACCGGTACCGGAGTAATTGCTGCAGTTGCCGTTGCACAGTATGACCGTCTGTGGAAGAAAGGTAAATTGATCACCAGCGATGGAATGATGCATATGCAGGATGGAGTCTCCATCGACAGTCACGATATCAGCGAGGCAACAAAAGCCATCGGTGCCATGAGGGCAGGACACTTTTGTTTACTCGAACATGCGGGTATCAAGTTCGAGGACATGAAGGTCATGTATATGTGTGGAGCCTCTGGAACCTATGTCGATGCCATGAAAGCAAGAGATGTCGGTCTTATCCCGCCCTCTTCTACTGAGATCTATCAGTATGGTAATACCTCTCTGTCGATGGCAACTGATATTCTTAGGGATCCGTCACTTTTGGATAAACTTCAAAAGATCGCAGACGGTATTCGTGCCAACCACATCATGTTCGCAAAAGATCCCATCTTCTCCCAGATCTACATGCAGGAGCTTGCTTACTGGGACGAGGGAATGTCACTTGAAGAATATAATTCGAATAATGCTTTGGAAGGCATTCAGGAACTTCCCAAACCCCGTGGACATGCCAATGTACATCGCATTGCCACTAGGGATATCCAGGATCTTGGAGAAAGGGGCCTCACGATCATCCATGATATCGGAACTCAACTTGTCGGCAAGATGGAAGGGTGTACCGGTTGTGGAAAGTGTGTAAAAGAATGTCCTGAACACGCATTGTCGATCTCTGAGGATAAACTTTTGACCGTTCAGACCAAGAACTGCCTTGGTACTGCTTGTTACAGATGCCAGCTTAGTTGCCCTACAAAGGTATACAAGTATGACAATTTGAGACTGGCCGAATGAAACAACGGGGGGTTCACCCCCGTTTTATTATATTTGATTTACATCAGACGGATATGGTAATCGGAATCGACCGTCACCGCACTGCATATCTGGAATCTTCAAAGAACAGATTTGGCAGGTCGTTTCTCGAAGTTTTTCCTTTTTCTGAGAACAAAGGTGCTGTTAGGGACCGCTCTGGTGGATATTATATCAATCTTGATGGAAAACCTTGTTTTAAAGAGAAATATCTTCGGGCATATCCGTTCAAAGATGAGCTGGCAGCCGTTTGCGACGATATTGGAATGTTCCATATCGATTCCGAAGGTAAACCGCTTTATTCCCGTAGGTTCGCCTGGGTATCGGAATTTCACGAAGGGTTCTGTGTTGTTCGTTACCGGAATGGGAAATGGACATTCATCGATCATAATTTCACCCCTTGGGAAACCGACTACAGATACTGTACAGATTTCAGTAACGGATATGCGGCCGTTCTCGATGACAGCGGTTTCTATCATATCGACAGTTCCGGAACACCATTGTATGAGGAACGCTACGATCTCTGTCGCCGTTTCGATCATGGTCTTGCACCGGTAATGAAGGGTGGCCTTTGGCACCTTATTGACAGGAACGGAAAACGTTTCACAGAAGATCTCGAACGTATCGATGAAGGTCGCAACGGACTGTTCGCGGCTGTGAAGGGAGAGGATTTCGGATACATAGCCGTTGATGGCACGTTCTGGAAATTGTTCGAGTTGACAGAACCTGCTAAAGAACAACCTCTTCCACAGTGGATAGACGATCTGAAAAAATATGAGTGGGATTCATGTGTGATCTTCGCAAGACATTCCGAAAGGATCACCCATTTCATTTCGAATTCCGATCTGATCACATATTCTGATATTACTTCTGGAGGAGAAGATTTCGCAAGAAGGATCGGGAAGGAGCTCTCAGAATTCAAGAAATACAAAATTCATGCAAGGTGTAGTTCAAGTCAGCGTTGTGTGACTACCACAAATTGTATTCTCGGAGCAATGGGTGTTCAGGTCGATGTTGAAACCTGTCCGGAGATCGGGCCCAGAGGAACTGCATTCTTCTCAGATAATGGTGCCTGGCATAGAACGACCAGGTCGTCCAGTGTGCTCTGTATCGACCATCTTATAAATGATGATCTTGAAAGCTGGTATCCCAACGAGGTCATTCGCGATAATCTCTTGAATTTTGTCAAAAAGTTTCTCGATGAATCGGATTCATTGACCTTCTGTATCAATCATGACATATATGTCATCCCGGCCATAGCCTACATTCTTGGTAGGTTTCCAAGAGACCAATGGGTGGATTATTGCGAAGGACTTCTCTTTTTGAGGAAGGGGGACAGAATTTATGCGGTATGTTCCGGTAAAGAATTCCCTTTGGATAGCCACGGGCCCATTGTGATCGACACCTCAAAAAGTCCCTCCGACATTGTAATGGACCTTCCCGAACCGGAGAATAACAGGTCGTGGGAGTGGCAATCTGCAGACGATATTTCATGGGTGGGGAGAGATACCGGCTTTGCGACCACTGCTTGCGACCGTAACGGAAGATTTTTCTTCGGTCGTCATGATGGTTTCCTTGTTACCAGTCGTATGTTCTCCTTTGCAGGGGACTTCAATGAACAGATCGCTTCAGTTTACATAATGGGGAAAGGGGCCACACACATCACCGATTTCGGCGACATCCTACACAATACATGGTTCAAAGAGTGTATGGGATTTGGTGAAGGTCTTTCACCTGTTAGGGACGCATCAGGTTGGCATTATGCCGATGTTGAAGGAAATATTGTTTCAAAAGAAACTTATGATCTATGTGACCCTGTTTTTCATGGGGAATCTTTGGTGATGATACGGTCTGAATTATATATCAGAACCCGCGATGGTGGCCTTATCAAACTCTGAATCGAACATTCACAGACCTTTTTAAACGCCTTTAAAATATCTGAAAACCATCACCTTTAGGTATAGATATTCTGAAGTTGAATCAGATATCGTGGTCGATCCTATGAAAACCAACGTTCTAAAACAATACAAGAGATCCACTCAGCCTAAAAACAATACCGGTACGGGAACTCCCCAGCCCGGTGAGATATGGTGGGTCTCCAATCTCGAGGGGATCAAGGACAGACCCGTTCTGATCATGGGACATAATGGAAATCTGTATTCTTACAGGAAATGTACGTCGCAGTTATCTCTTACTCGGAACAGATATGTCATCGAAGATTATCTCGAAGCAGGTTTGGACAAACAGACCTATGTGGAACCCGAAATACGCAATATCGACAGGAACCGTATTGTGAGAAAGATTGGTGAACTTTCGGATCACGACCGTGGAAAGTTCTTTTCTTGAAATCTTTCATACGAATCGGGAATGTGCGAAACTGCACACTATAACTGTAATCCTTCCTTTATATACCATCGATCTTGGATCGATACTTCATGAGCTTAATTTCCAAAAGATCAAGCGTAGAACCTGGAACTGCATCTGTGGACGAGAAAGATGGAGCATTGAACATTTCATGCAAAGGTTGCACCCAATTCCCGGACCCTTCCGCAACGAAATGCATCAGTTGCATCTGTGAAGCGATCAGTGTCTGCGGAACACCCGAAGTGATCAGACTGTCCGGAACCAGGGATATGGAATTATCCGGCGATGCGGCGGAAATATTCTGTGATCTGGCAAGACTTTGCAGACCCATTGTCGGCAGTACCAAGAGAAAATGTGGCGGATGTCCCCGTTCCCCGGAACAGATCTACGATTCGATATGGTCTGAATTTCCGGATATGTCCTTTGCCAAAGCATGTTCGAGACTGTATTCCGACAGCGGTGACGGATCGGAATGTGCCGGATGTATGCAAAGGACCTATCTGACACTCACCAACTGTGATGCGGAAATGAAGAAAATCGAAGACAAGATCGCTTCCGTTGCAGGGAGGAAGAACTGATGTTCGCTACCAAAGAACCCAAAAAGCAATCTTATGATTGGGATACCTCGACACAATCCGAGACCATCCCGTTCTTTTCCGGGCAGAACAGTGTTCCAGCCCCCCAACCGGTCATACAGCGTTCGAGTATGATGGACAATTTCAAGAAAATAGTTTTGTCCAATGTCCGTACCAAACCCAGCTATGCAGATTGTTGGCTGGTCGGAAATGTCGGAAAGATCGATGTGATCGAGGAGTACGACACGCCGAGCGGGCATGTTGCCATAGGCACAGCATCGGACGGAGAATACGAGTACAATCTGACCCCGTTGGAATATACGAGTTCCGAATCTCTCAATTCGATAATAACCGAGATCATCGAATCGGTGAAAAAAGAATTCAGAACCAATGGCGGACGTTGCGACAGGTTTTTCATCGATCGCATGACCAGGGACTTCTTGGCCGATTACGAAGAAACGCTGGGTCATTCAAGCGGAGGTAATGCGGCGGTGCTGGAAAAGACGATATCGGGAATTTCGGATATCGTTTATCGGTACACGGTCGGGCTTGGTATTTTCGATGTTCTTCTGTCTGATCCCAGGCTGGAAGATCTATATCTCGATGCCCCTTGCAACAGCAACCGTATTCATGTCACCCTTTCCGGTATCAAAGGGAGCAACGCACATTGCAGGTGTCGCACCAATCTTGTCGTGGACATGAAAGAAGTGCAGAGTCTGATCTGTCATCTTAAAAAGATCAGCGGGCTTCCATTTTCGGAATCAAATCCAATTTTAGAGACCGATATGCAGGGATTCGATGCAAGGGCAACGGTCGTCGGGTACCCTATGAGTCCTAAAGGGGAGGCGGTTGCCATAAGAAAGCATTCGAAATCCCCATGGACATTGACGAAATTGGTCGCCAATGGAACATTGGATGCAAACACCGCAGCAAAACTTTCATTCCTTGTTCAGAACCATGCAACCTTCCTTGTTTGTGGTGCAAGAGGTGCGGGAAAGAGTTCGCTTCTTTCGGCATTGATGTTGGAATTTTTGAAGTCCCAGAGAATAATTTCGCTGGAAGACACTTTAGAGTTGCCGAGCAAACCAGACCGAAAATCGCCCGTCCCTGGGAGTTATCTCCATGAGGCAAGCGAAAAACACAGAGAATCTGTTTCGGGACGGTAAAAAACCGCCCCATCCGACCGGGGGGATCCGTGCATGAATTCCTCCGACGCAATAGCGCAACTGAAAGCATGCGGATTCGAGATCGACAGCGGATACGTCTTCCTTGAAAAATTCCGTTACGGAAGGATCATGGAAGAAGTATTCGAACCGGAAGGCGATGTTCCGATTCCGCTGTCCGAGATCGATGCGTTCGCCAACACTTTCTACGGAACCGAGGGATTTTACCTTTCCCTCGTCAAAACCGACGGAACCAGATTGAACCTGAAGCGTTCGGGGCTTCCCGAAAGCAAAGGATTCACAGGCTTGAAACCGAACCCGTCCGGCCAGGGTTTCCTGATGCCGTACAGCATATCCGAACTCAGCAACGCATGGAACCAGGTTTTTCCGGATTTCGAGTCGAAATGCTGGAAGGAGATCACGACGGGGTACATAATGGTCGATCTGTCCCTTATCAACGAGAACGGAATGAAAAGTCTGGACGATCCGATGGTCACCCGCATCACCGCTTTCGTTCAGGACCAACTTGTGAAACTGGGTTGCAAAGGACGGCCCCCGGGAAAAGAGACCATCGGCGACGTTCTCATCGCAAAGGCGGAACTCAACTCCAGGAATGCCTTCCTGGAAATGATGCGTTCGCAGGTCTGGGACGAGGAACCCCGTTTGAACAATGTTTTCGTGGATGTCTTCGGAGCGAAAATGAGAGGACTGGACGAGGAAAAGTCGGAAGAGGTATTGAGAGACATATGCAAATGCTGGTTCATCGGGGCCGTTGCCCGGCAGTTCGACGCGATCCAGCTGGACATCATCCCCATCATGATCGGGGCCACCGGCATCAGAAAGTCGTCGGCAGTGAGATGGATCGCGACGTGCGACGATTTTTACAGGGACCCCCTGGATATCAGCGAAAAGAGATTCGTGGAAGACACGAAGGGCGGTCTGGTCGTGGAACTCGCGGAGATGAAGGCAACCAAAGGGATGGACAACGATTACCTCAAGGGTTTCATTTCCAGAAAATCCGACTGCATCAGATTACCTTACGACAGATTCGCCACGGAGAACGTCCGCAGATTCGTCGTCATCGGCACCACGAACAACATCGAATTCCTTTCGGATCCCACGGGCAACCGCCGTTACTTTCCGTTCATTGCGGATCCTGACAGGGCACTGGTCAGTTTCGGCGAAGGGGGATTCAGGTCCCGGGCCGGAAAGGACTACATCCTGCAGGTCTGGGCGGAGGCCTACCACAGGTACCGTTCCGGGGAAGGATGGTATCCCGATCCGAAAACCCTGGAACTGGCAAAGGTCGCACAGGAGCTGTCCGTTTTCGACAACCCCGAACTGGACCTTCTCTCGGAGCTGGTGGACGAACTTTATCCTCTTCCGGGGGAAAGACTGTGCAAAAAGGACCTGGAACACATTCTGACATCCAATTCCATCGCGGCCGAGAACGAGGCCGCCCAGGTGGCGGATATGTGGATGAAGCGTCCGCACCCCTGCTGGAGTCCCAGCACGCCGAAGAGGATCAAACCCGACGAACGGAGGGATTGGCTGCAAAGGTCCTGCATCCAGAGGTGCAGGGAAAGGATCCAGCCGGTGGGATACAGGGCACCGGGACCCACGCGCATGCTGGGGGAGTGATGTTACGTGTTACGCAGGTTACGGGTTTTTCCTATATACCCCAACATGCGTATTTTCCGGTTTAATAAACCACTGTAACAATTGTAACATTGTAACAAAAGTAAAGAAGGAATAATAATGGAAAATATTGCAAAAAGAGAAGGTGCGGGGACATCCGGCACCAAGAATCAATCAAGGGATGTCGTGATCGTCGATATCGCCAAGACGGACCGCAGTCTGTTCGAGGTTTTGGCCATCGTCGATTTCTACAAAGCAGATCCGATGTACAGGGACTATGAGATATATCTCGACGGGGACAGGTATGCCATCGTCGCCCATCCCAAGGGGGATATGGAATGAGATTAGACCTTTTCCTGACCACGGGGAGGTTCCTCACCGTGGAACAGGACACCGAGAAGATCATCGAAGAGATCCGCTACGGAAAATCGGATTTCATTGAAGTTGTGGATAAAACAGGCCTCCGCCACCTGGTGAACGTCAACCAGATCATCGAGGTCAAGATCATCACCCACCCCATGACCAAGGGGGAGAGGGAATGACTCGCATCAGGATCACCGTTCCGAGAAACAAATCCCTGAAGGCCTGGAACGGGGTGTACGATCTTTCCCGGGAGGGGGATGTCAAATTCCTTTCCCTCTTCGGTCTCGAGGATTTCGAGATGATGAGGCCTGGGGATTCGATACTGATCGAATTCTATCCGGAGGACGAATGATACTGTTGCGGATCGGTGTTCTTCTACGAGTAGAGGCATGGTCATCGTTCTGCGGGACGGGACGTGTTTCGGAACCGGGGGGCCGAAAAGCAGGCAAAGGATATTCGGCCCGATCGAAACCTGTTGCCCGTCGGTTAACCGACGGGTTCAAATGTCCATAATGTGTGGGTGTTATCGAATGTTCGGAAAGAAAAGGAATCCTCCGGAAGAATACGAAAGAGGGAAGGGGAAGTCGGAGATCGATACCCCGAAGGAAAGTTTCATCGACCGCCATCAGCTGTGGCCGTTCTACCGTCGTCGCAGATATTCCGAAGAGACGATGGAGGAAGTAAGGTCAGTATGGCGGGAGATCGAAGAAGGGTATACCATAGACGATTATCCCGATGCCGTCAAATGCCTCAATTTCCGCGAACCCGACTATTCAAAACTGAAGTACCGTCCTGTCCTGCAACCGAAGTATGTCAAAGGACGGGAACGTATGGCCGCCAGGGGGTACGATCTCGGGGATCTTGATTATGTGGTCCAAATGCTATGCCGCGGAGACAAACTGCCACCCCGTTACGGGAACCATAAACTCAAAGGGAAAATGAAAGGTTATACGGAATGCCATATAGCTTTCGATTGGGCACTCGTGTATCGGTACAGCCATCGGGAGTTGATTCTTTACGCTATCAACACCGGAACGCATGAGGATGTATTCGGAAAATGAATATGGTTTTCTTCGGTTTATGAATTTCAATAAAATCTTTCCCCTGAGGTGTCGAACCTCCGGGGGGAAGGGGTTTGGGTTTTCGGAAGGTAGGTTCACACAGTACCATCATCGTCGTCTTCGGCTTGATTAGTAACAGATTTCGTACTGGAGACAGTGAAAGTGACCAGGAGCTCATCAGTGGCTGTGTTGAAAGCTGCGATATCAGTGTTAAGAGCGGTCAAACTCGAGTATGTACCGAATGTCGCAGGAGTAGCTGTATCGGAGACGGGGATGGTGAATGTGATGGTGTAATACACGCCCGGTTTTAGGATGTATTCACCACTTTCTGTATCTTTATCGGGGGTATTTCCAGAAGCATCCTTAAGTTCTGTCACTTCAAGGGCACCGAGTCCCAAATTGGTTTCATCTTTGCCTTCAACGGGGGTATTGAACTCATACTCGACACTCTTCAGGTAGAATGGCGTATCGGCAGAAAGGTTGGTGCTGATGGACAGAATGGTGGAAAATGTGAATGTGCCTTTTTCGACGGTTGCGGTGTATGAAGTAGCTGTATTGACTGTGTTGTCCCTGCTTGTGGTTACGGTGAACGAATTGGCACCGACATCGAACGTAAGATCTGCAG
>CAVHHN010000059.1:0-11615 GCA_963635855.1 Faecalibacterium sp. CAG:74
GTGAAGATAGAAATGTGATTCCTAAGGTGGGGCAAAAGCCCTGCCATAGAATCACTTAAAAGGTGAAAATGCGGGTTTCCCCGCGTTTATATCAGTTTTTCTTGGCCCTGGCGTGAATTCTGTACACTGCGACAAGCCCGATGAGGAGCAAGATTGTTGCAACAAAGAGGCAGGCGATGTTCTTGGACTCTGAATATCCCGCAGGGATCGAAAGATCATCAGTGGTTGCTTCTTTTCCATCGAGGAACTCGGCACCACACAGTTTGCAGTGCTGATGTGCTTTAACACCCTTGTCAAAGAAAGTAGATTCTTTCTCAGGGACATCGACCAGGACATGCCCTTCTGCAGGGATCTTATCATGGCTGAACCCAGTGGATAAGGTACCGTTGCAAATCGTGAATGTCTTTCCGTTCAGATTCGCGGGAGTGGCATCCAACTGCTTTCCATTGGCATAGAACTTGATCTCCGAAAAGGAAGTACTGTCAATTTCGGCCAATCCATATCCGAAAGTGATCTTGGAAAGAGATATACTCCCTGACTCTACTGTCAGATCTGGAGTATTTCCTGAAAATGCCATATTATCGATCTTCTTGACAGAATCAGGGATGTTCAGTGCGACTATCTTTGAAGTGAATATGAATGAACCAGCACCGATCTCCTCGACTCCTTTGGTTATTGTGTATTCACCCGTATTTCCAGGTAGACAGAGGATCAATACCTTTCCATCACCGCTTAATATGGCCCCGTTCTCACATTTAAGATCGGTACGGTCACCAAGATTGACCTTGATGAGTGATTGGCACAATCCAAATTGAGGAATACTTGCAATAACACTCTGTCCTGTAAAAGACGAAGATAATGTGATCTCCGTCAGAACGCAACCATAGAATGCTGTGTCGAAGATCTTGCTCACAGTATCTGGCATGACGTATGATGTACCGCTCTTTTTAGCGGGATACAGAATAAGCGTAGTTTTGTCGGAGTCGTAGAGTATGCCATCCTCAGAACAATAATACTCATTGCCCTCAGCTACCTTGACGGATTCCAGGTTGATACAGCAGTAGAATGATAAGGGGTTGATCTTAGTTACCTTTGCAGGAACAGTGAATTCCTTATCTCCCTTAGCGGACGGATATTGAATAAGTTCGGTTTCATCCTTAGTGTAAAGGACCCCATTTTCCGAACAGTATACCTCATTCTGAGAATCAACGACGAATTCTGTCAGACCTCTACAGTTCATAAAGGCGCTATCACTGATCGAACTTAGTGATGCAGGGATCTTGAAGGAGCTTAGAGAGATACATTCAGCAAATGCTTCCTCGCCGATCGATTGAAGCGTGTCAGGAAGAGTAATGGTGATCAGTGAAGTACAGTTGGAAAAGGTATTCTCTCCAATAGAGGTTATCTTTCCGAGGCTGTTAACAGTAGTAAGGGCTGAACAACCAAAGAATGCCTGTCCACCAAGGGATGTGACTGAATCAGGAATGGTAATGGAAGTCAATTTAGTACACCCAGAGAAGGCAGAACTACCGATCTGGGTAAGTTTGTTGGGCAATTCCACAGAAGAAAGCGCAGTACATCCTTGGAATGTGGCTGTACCGATTATTATTACAGACTCGGGAATGGTTACTGAGGTCAGTGAAGTACAGTCGAAGAAAGCCATGCTATCGACCTTTTCAACATTTCCAAGGTTCACAGAAACCAATTTACTTGCTCCATGGAACGCTTCGTCCTGAATGATCGTGACCGATTCTGGAACGGTGAATGTGGTATTGGTCTTTCCTGCAGGATATACGATCAACCTTGCCGGTTCGCCAGAATCGCCCTTAAGGAAAAGTACTCCGTCAATAGAACAGTAACTGGTATTCTCTTTATCGATATCGATCGATGTAAGAGAAGCACAGTTGGTGAAGGCACGTTCCCCAACATAGACCATGGACTTGGGGAGTTTTACGGTGGTCAAAGAGGAACAATTGAGGAATGAATCCTCCTCGATTTTCTGAAGGGCCTCTGGAAGGGTCACTGAAACAAGGGAAGAACAGTAGCTAAAAGCACTGCGATCTATACAAGTAACAGTCTCTGGTACAGTATAACTGGTATCGGTCTTTCCTGCGGGATAGACCACCAACTCGACCTTTTTATCATCTTGATCTTTCTGGAAAAGAACACCGTTCTCAAGACAATATGTTCTGTTACCTTCATCCAAGGTAATTTTAGCAAGAGAGGAACATCCCTCGAATGCTTTGCTCGAAATCTGACTAAGATAGGCATTAAGGGAAATAGAGGTCAGATTCGAACATCTAAAGAAGGCCAGGTCGGTAATGGAAGTAACATATCCTCCAACTGAAACGGTCTTTATAGAATCAGAAAACGATTTCCAAGGGAAATTCATACCAAACATCCCCATCTCTCCATTTCCGAAGATCTTAAGCTCACCCGTATCGGGATCGAACTCATATTTGGCGTCAGTACCGCAATCACCGGAATAATCGGAGGAATCTGCTTCTGAGGACTCCGCATTTGCAAGTACTGCATACGCGGACATGCAGACAATTATAGCTACAATCAATGACACTGATTTCTTCGTGATTTTCACCTTTTCAAATCAAATGTTACCTGTTGAAATTGTTCTTATAAAGCATTAATGAAGACACGGAATAGACATTTGATATGTACACAAAATTCAAACTAAAGAGATGCCTTTTTTCTCAAAAACCTGGATTTCATTTGAGTCGTGAAAATGGAGCGTAACAAAACCTTCTGTCGGTTTCCATATCACATTTTCACACAATTCCTGTGAGGGTTTTGCAATTTCTGGACATTACCCCTCCTCTTCACTTTGAGCAGAGGTATCTCTTCTGCTATAGATGCGTCCTCAAGGAAAGATGAACGACACAAAAATCGGAAGACGGCCCAACTTCGGGCAATTTTATGTTAGTTCACTTACTTCAAATCATAGAAGCCATTATATCAGACCCCCGTGTGTCTGGCACTATTAAGAGGCGGACATCACGTCAAAACTTCTGCAGATCTCAAAACTTGTAAGCACGTATATGGCTCCCATAGTCATAATCGTAGCACTCCTCGCACTGTTCTCTCCGAATTCGGTCTCTTTCATCAAAACGAGTTACATCAACTTCCTTCTCGCGATCGTCATGTTCGGTATGGGTCTCACCCTTAGGCCCAACGACCTTAAAATCGTCTTCAGCCGCCCGAGGGATGTTGCTGTAGGTGTGATCGCACAATTCTCGATCATGCCGTTCCTGGGATATATTCTCACGATCATATTCGCACTACCTACCGAACTTGCCATTGGTGTCATTCTTGTCGGAACCTGTCCCGGCGGGACCTCCTCCAATGTTATAACATATCTTTCCAAAGGAGATACTGCACTTTCAGTAGGAATGACCTCCACGACCACCCTGATGGCCCCTGTGGTCACCCCCCTTCTTACGTACATCTATGCAGGACAGAACATCGACGTCAATATGATGAGCATGTTCCTTTCTATCCTGGAGGTCGTTGTTGCCCCCATTGCATTGGGATTCATCATCAACAGGTACTTTGAAAAATACACGGCAAAAGCAGTGGAGGTCCTGCCATTGGTGTCCGTGGCTGCGATAACCGCCATCGTAGCAGCGGTCGTCTCCGCTAACTCTGCCCGTCTTGCAGACGCAGGACTTCTTATTTTGGTGGTGGTGATCCTCCACAACGTGTGCGGATATGCATTAGGTTATGCCGCAGCGATGATCGCGAAAATGGACACAACCAGATGTCGTGCGGTATCGATCGAGGTGGGAATGCAGAACTCCGGACTTGCATCTTCCCTGGCCGCGGTCCATTTCGCTGCATATCCACTTGCCACTGTCCCGGGAGCAGTGTTCAGTGTCTGGCACAATGTATCTGGTGCCATATTGGCGAACATATTTGCAAAAAGGACAGAAAAAATGGAGAAAATGAAAGAGGCAAGCAAAACGGAACTTGAATGATCCATCTAACCAGACCTCATATCTTCAAACCAAATCTCTTCATCGCAAACACCCTGCGGTGAAGAGAAATTAATATCTAACTGTCCCCTACCATCCCTCGTGACCACTCTTCAGATTATCGGTCTCCGCGGAGAATTCACATTCCAAGAAGCAGTAGACCATTTCCTCGCATTGGGAGGTGACTGTATATTGTTCGATCCTTCGATGGTATGTGGCAAAGCACACATCGAGACCGCATTTGAACATGCGGAAAGAGCTTTTGCAGAAGGAACAAACCGCGCCCGCAGTATTCTAACTGAGACCATTCTTTTTGCAGCATGTGAACGTCAAATCGGTAAAGCACTGAAGAAAATGGGGCCCCGCCCGGATTCAAAAGGAATGGTCGCCGCTATACTCAGTATCACTGGTGATCTGCATCTTTCCGACCTACATGCGACAAGGGATGATTCCCTTTGTGATCCATCCGTAGAAAAAGCCCAAAATCTTGGTGCCGAGCTGTTTGAGGGCGTTTCTCCTGAAGACTGTGTGATAGAACAGGTCGCCATGGTCGACCTTCTCAAACCGTGATATCATGGACCGTATAGACATCCTGCGTGAAGTTGTGGATAAAAATGGGGCGGAAATATTCTACGCCCGCGAACCGAAACTCAGAAAAGCACTCAATGAAACCGCCTTGACCTTCGCAGATTTGGAAGATCTCGTCGAGGTATGTAGTACTGACCGTAAACTGACCAAGAAGATCCTCTCCGATCCAGACCTCGGCAACACCCGGGATCTACAAAAAGAACTTGTCAATATCTTAGGGAACCGTAGTATCGCACCGCTGAAAGATGTCCATACTGCGATACACCATTATGAACGGAAAAGTATTGAGAAGGCCGAAGGCGAATTTGACGATGGAAGATTCTTCTACCAGGCCGTTCCGGCCCGTAAACAATGTCTCGTATTGCTAAAACCTGTGACCCAGCCCGGATATGAACTGGTGATTCCAGATACCGTGACCGTCGCCGGAAAGGAATGGAAGATCGTCTCAATAAGCGATGCATGTTTCGAAAACAACACTTCCTTGACGTCAGTAAAACTTCCTGCAGGTCTGGAAACTCTCGGGAAAAATGCGTTCTGCAACTGCTCTACCCTAACTTCTGTGGAATTTCCAAGGCACCTGAAGACCATCGGTCAGAATGCATTCGCCTACACCCGCATATCTGAACTGGTGGCCGGAGATTATTTGGAAAGCATCGAAAGCATGGCATTCTACAGATGCCGGGACCTTAAGAAGATAATACTTCCCAAAAGAACTGGTCAGATCGGTACTGGAGCGTTCTCAGGGTGTAGTTCCTTAGAGTCTATTGAAATCGATAAGAACAATGGCAGATTCTGCTTTGAAAACGGTGTTTTATACAGCAGAAAACAAGACAAAGCATACCTCATAGTCGGAACATTCAAGGGAAAATTCGCTCCGTCAAGATCTTTGATCAGCATTGAACAATATGCTGCTGAAGATTGTCTGGGTCTTTCTGAAATCGATCTGTCATCATCCGTTGTATCTATCGGTGCCTGTGCATTCAAAGGTTGTACCGGACTGACAAAGGCCAAATTACCTAACACCCTCATATCTATTGGCGAAAGTGCATTTGAAAATTGCTCTGCACTCAAGGCATTGTCAATCCCATCGTCCATCAAAACGATCGGCAAGAAGGCATTCGCAGACTGTAAGGGAATGGAGACCTGCGAGATCCTCGGTGTCGTGAAATACAATGGAATGAACCTGTTCTCTGGATGTACAGGATTGAATCGCGTGACAATAACGAAGACTTCAGAACATAGTGACAAAGATTTCCCTAAAGGCACTCGTGTTAAGTATGTTCATGGTTGAAATAAATTGTAGTCAACACTAATAAAAATTTTTCATTGTCTAATGCCTGTCAGCGTTGAACTTATATCAGTATAGAGCAAGCGACGGGCATGCACGTTCCCACTAACAGGTTCGAATTTCATAAGAAGATCTGCAGGTTCTGTAACTCCGAGAACATTGTTCCTGCCGGAGTCACCGAAACCTGTGCTAGGTGTGGGAAAATTCTCACCAACAGCCCCACCAAAATAGTATTGGATGGTACTACGATCTACTTCAGAAAGAAATCCAGATCTTTTGTACAGTTCTGTGAAGATAATTGGATCACGTGGACCGACTGTCGCAATACCGATGGTTATGTCTGGGTAAAAGAAGAATGTGATGTATCGAATACGATCGCATGTCTTGGACTTCCAATGAGGTATTCTAATTACTCTCCTCACTTCGACGGGCCTGCATGGATGTTGGTTGCAAACGGACCTCTTGAAAATATCCTTGCGTGCCACGAAGACGGTCCACTTTTTAAAAATGTGAAGATCTATCAGAATCAGAAACAGATCATTGACAAAATGTCAGATACTGTCTCTGCACAAGGTATACCTTCTTTATGACAACGTTCCGCAGTATATCCGTAACCGTACACCACAGCAATGAACTCAACATCAGCTTCGATAGCGGCCTTACGGTCCGACGGACAGTCACCGATCATGATCACTCTATCGTAAGTACCGGTCAGAATACAATTCTTGATCATTTGGGCCTTAGTGACCTTACTATCTGTTGTGTCACCTTCGACCGCAACCATGAATTTTGACAGATCTAGTCTCTCCATGACCTTTTCTGCCACTTCCTTGACCTTCATTGTAGCTATGGCCTGGGCAACACCTCTTGAGTTCAGCTCTTCGATCAGCTCACGGACCCCTTCGAAAAGTTCAACGTTGTACAAACCGGTACGAGCATAATGTTCGCGATAATATCCTGCGATACGATCGGCCTCCGGACCGGTTTTACCAAAGATCTCGTAGACGTGACCAAGGATACCCCCGCACATCATATGCGAAAGGACCTCATCAGAAGGTACTGGGAGGCCGGCTGCTTCTGCGGCGTACTTATACGATGCAATGATCCATGGCTTGGACTCTGTCAGTGTCCCATCCAGATCCCAAATGACCAAGGTATTCATGTTATCATTTCCGTCGCTAAATGATTTGTATACCGGCCGTAGGGCCGGAAAATGTTTGTTCACTCGTCAGGGACGAATTTGAATCCGTAGTGGATGACTCCGGCTTTACCGTCCTCGTTGAGTTTCCTCATGACGGCCTTCACGCGCATTCCGATCTGAATCTCCTGAAGGTCAACATCGACAAGCTGTCCTGCGAGCATCACACCATCGTCATTCTTGATGAATGCAACCGCATAAGGCATCATCCTGTCGTTGAATCCGGAATACTCGTGGTTGATGGCAAACGAGTATACCTCTCCCTTCCTGCTGAGCTTGAAGGGTTCCATCTTTCCAACACCGGCACGTCTGCAGTCAGGGCAGAACGAGCGGGTCGGGAAGAAGATCTTTCCGCAGTTGCCACATTTGGTCCCGATAAGGTTGTACCTTCCGGGGATCTCACGCCATTCTCTTGCTGATACCATTGCCATTTCAAATCGCCTCCAGGATAGATACGGTCACAGCAGAACCGGTTCCTCCGACAGACTGAGCAAGACCGTATCTGGCATCTTTGACCTGCCTGCCCTCCGCACTATTGGTCAGTTGAGCAAAGAGTTCTACGATCTGAGACACTCCTGCAGCCCCGATCGGATATCCTTTGGCTTTAAGACCGCCGGAAGTGTTGACTGCGATCTTTCCAGCATCGAACTTGGTGTCGCCATCAAAGAACGCCTTACCTCCTTTCTCATAAAGACCCAGGTCCTGAAGTGCCATTACTCCAGCAACGGTGTAATCATCATGGATCTCTGCGACATCGATATCATGGGGGGTCAAATGAGCAGCGTTGTAGGCCTGTCCGGATGCGACAGAGGTCGCCTTGAAACTGGTAATGGTCTCTCTCTGGAACAGTGCCAGGGTATCGGATGCCTGAGCGGTGGCAGCGACCCTGACATAACTGTCAGTATACTTCTTGGCATCTTCGAGAGGGCATAGGACGACAGCGCTCGCACCATCAGAGATAGGTGCTCCATCGAACATGGTGAGAGGTTCGGCGGTCGGCCCTGCTTTGAGGACGGTATCGAGTTTGATTTCTTTTCTGAACTGGGCGGCCTTGTTGAACTGCCCGTGGAAGTGAGAATTGTATGCACAGGCAGCGATCTCTTCCCTGGTGGCGATGCCTTCGGTCATCATCCTGCGGGCGATCATCGCATAAAGGGATGTGAGAGAAATACCCATTCCCGCTTCCCAGTCTGCATCACCAGTGGCATTGAGGACCTCGTTGACAGAATCATCATCGAGATCGGTCATCTTCTCCGCACCTCCGACAATAACAACATCGTGCATACCAGAAGCAACGGCCATGACACCCTGCCTGAAAGCGACGCCCCCAGATGCTCCTCCGGCTTCGATGGAGGTGGAAGGGATGTGCCTTCCCGCCATTCCAGTGTAATCTGCGACCAGGGCGTCGATGTGCTGCTGCTTGATGAGACGGCTCGACATATTACCAATGTAAACAGCGTCGATCTCATCACCGGAAAGATTGGCAGATGCCATTGCTTTCATTCCGGCCTCAAGTCCCAATGCTCTGAATGATTCTCCCCAGAGTTCTCCAAATTTGGTTGTTCCAACTCCGATAACTGCTACTTCCCTCATTTTCACTCCTCCGGCATTTTGATAGTGTCTTTGAACTTTGCATAAACGGCATAATCCACATACTCAACGTTGGCGAGAAGCTTGTCAAGAATGGGTGCGTTATCTCTCTTAAAGTTCTTGATGGCATCCGTCACAGTGATATCGAATGCATCGGAACCAGCTCCGGAACCATAGGATGTTACAAGGATCCTGTCACCGGCCTTGGCCTGGTCAAGCACATGTGCTAGACCCAGCGGGACCGCACCTGAATAAGTGTTTCCGATGACAGGAGTCAAAAGACCGGGAGCGAGCTGTTCATCAGTGAATCCAAGCATCTTGGCGGCCCTGGTCGGGAACTTTCCGTTAGGCTGGTGAAGAACAACATAATTGTAATCTTCGGGGGTGGTCCCACGGTCTTCCATCATCATCTTGGCGGCAGAGGTGACATGCCTGAAGTATGCGGGTTCGCCAGAGAACCTTCCTCCATGGACAGGGTACATCATACCCTCTCTCCTCCAGAAATCAGGAGTGTCGGTGGTGAAACTGAGGGTCTTGTTGATCTCTGCGATACAGTTCTCACTGCCAAGAAGATATGCTGCCCCTCCTGCAGACGCAGAATATTCCAATGCGTCACCGGGAGCGCCCTGGGAGGTGTCGGCTCCGATCGCAACAGCGTACTTCACCATACCGGAAGCAACGAGCCCCATTCCTGCCTGAATACCGGCGGTTCCGGCCTTACAGGCGAATTCGAGATCGGCTGCCGTCATAACGGGGGTTGCACCGATGGCCTCGGCAACAATGGACGAGGTGGGTTTGACCGCGTAGGGGTGAGATTCAGAACCGATATAAATAGCTCCGATGTCGGCCGGATCCACATCTGGAACACGGTCGAGCATATCCCTCGCAGCAGTGGTAGCGATGGTGACAGTGTCCTCATCGGGTGCGGGGACGGACTTCTGGGTAATCATAAGACCTTTTCCCATGGCAGCACCATCGGCCCCCCAGACCCTACCAATCTCGTCTGGTTTTATTCTATACTTGGGCACATATGCCCCATAACTTACTATTCCAACCATATTCAGTTCCCTTCCTTTAGTTTTGAGAGTTTAGATATCAAACGGTCAACCGTAAGATCGGTGACTACCAGGGGGATCCCTTCCCTTTCCGCCAACTTTATTGCAAGCTGATCGGTCTGATCTGGTTTCTGGTACACCACCATTGCAGGTGTTAGGGGGTGGGCACGAATGGCGACCATCGGCGAACGACCGTAATGAACGTCTGTAAAGATAAGTGCACGTTCTGTGCTCCACCCATAAATTTTCAAATAATCTTGTGACGAAAGACTAAGAATCGCCTTCAGAGAATCAACAACAGTGTATCCGTAGATCTTCTTGTTAGGGGTCTTTAACGGATTGATGTTGGTGCCAGATATCGCACGGATAAAAACTGATTCTTCGATACCCTGTGGATATTCATCCATAGCTATTACGCAGCTCAGTTTCCCTTCTGGAACGTATTTGAGCGCCACAGGAGACCCGTTACGTTCATCTACCTCAAGAAAAGCATTGACCATCTTTTTAACGACCGTGACCCCTGGAGATTTCCTCCTTCCGGATTCATAATCACTGATGACACTGTGGGATACACCCATTGCATCCGCCAGTTCATACTGTGAGATGCCGAACTCCTCCCGCCATTTGCGGATGGCCTTACCGGGCTCAGGTGCAAGAGTGATCTCGCCTGCGATCTTCTCCTTGAACTCGTCAGTCATCGAATCTATTGATAGAAGAGAAATATAAAAGATTGCCGTACACTATAATCGGCATTCGACGAATAGATCTCATAATAAGATGGTGGCAATGGAAGAATCCTACTGTATGCCCCATTGCTTGGAAAGATATAATAGATATCAAAACCAGGGCCCCATTGAAATCATACTGTCGACATCCAACCTATTTCAATCTGATCGAATTCTAAACGTTGAACAATACCAGTAAGCAGAGCACATTTTTCTCTGCTGTGGTCTAACCTTTCCCTGATTGTAACTGCTCAGGGCTCCTCCAGGGGATCCAAAATAATCTAATTTGAAAATGAATAGACCGACCGTAAGATCAGTCATTGAGATTTGGTTTCAATGGGGCCTTCTTTCTAAAACATTTAAAGGTAACAAATAACGTCTTCTTTATAGTCCTTAATACAATATACCAAGTATGGCCGAGGGAGTGCAGAAACTGAAGATTCCGAAAGGGCTTGAAGATTTCAAAGAAGTTCGTGAGAAGGGATATTATTTCGTCGACAAATCCGAACTTATTTCAGATATTCTTCAGGATGGGAGCAAAGTATACCTTTTCACAAGACCTAGACGTTTCGGTAAGTCCCTCAATCTCTCTATGCTTGATGCATTCTTCAACATGAAATACAAAGGAAACAACTGGTTCGACGGATTGAAGATCAACAATCATTCAGGGGTCGAAGAATATAGGAACACGCGCCCCGTTATCTTCCTGTCAATGAAGGACCTCGATACGCTGAATTTCGAACAGTTCTGTTCAGAATTCAAACGTAGGATAATGTTGTTGTTCAATGGTTTTGAGTACCTATCAGATAGTGACAAATTTACTTCGATGCAACGTTCTGATTTTGAAAATATAATCAAAGGTAATATCGATATTGCCTTGCTGGTAGATTCTCTCTATGTATTGTGTTCTATGTTGGATCAGTACCACGGAGTGAAACCGATAATTCTCATTGATGAATACGACAATACTCTGAATAATGCATATGGCGAAGAACCATTCAAAGAGATCCTCAATGTACTGCGGAAGTTTTATTCACGTACACTCAAAAGCAATGAATATCTTGGATTCGCCGTTATAACAGGCGTAATGCAGATCGCCAAGGAAGGGATATTCTCCGGATTGAACAATCTCAGTGTCAATAATATTTTCTGCACCGAATTTGATGAAAGATATGGATTCACCAA
>CAVHHN010000060.1:0-11219 GCA_963635855.1 Faecalibacterium sp. CAG:74
GTTAGACAACAGCAGAAGAAATGTGCCCTATTTACTGTGGTAGCGTTCAACGTTTCGAATTCAATTAGATCGAAATTAGGCTGGTGTTGACAGCATGATTTCAATGGAACCGGACTGAACAAAGTCGAAATAACCCGAGAAATTTACACTCAGATAATTGAACCCGAAGGTATTGAAGAATGGTGCCGACGACCGGATTCGAACCGGTGAACCTCTACGGAGCAGATCTTGAGTCTGACGCCTTTGGCCGCTCGGCTACGTCGGCAGTTGTAATCCCCCATATGGGGGAAATGATTAAAGGTTTATGGAAGGGTCGTGACCTCAGCCCTCGTGTCAATGGCATAAAATGTGTACTCGTGCTGACTGACGATCGACCCGGGAACCTCGACCAACTGGGCAAAGCTGCTCAAAACACCCATGCGGACCAATTTCTTCACACATTTCTCAGGATTGACGGAATCTCCGAGTTGCCAATCGCCACGACTCCTGTCACAACTCCTGGCACAGAAGGGGAGTCCATGGAATTCTTTATCGATGAAATCCACGAAATCTTTGAGAACAGGATCTGTGAGTTCCTTGTCGCGTACTTTTATGACGATATTTCCAGGTTGTCCATTGTTAACAAAACCCTCTCCGTTCGTAACGAAAGGTTCTACAGCAAAGGTCTGTCCAGCCTCGATCTTGGTCTCGTCACCGGCATCGAACGGAGGGATCGAATAACCTGCATGAAGATCCCAATGTGCGATCTGATGTCCGCAGAGGTTCTCGACAACTTTGAAGCCATCCCTCTTGACGCTCATCTCGATGGCACGGCCAATCTCACGGATGGGGACACCGGCACCGACGAACTCCGCAACAGTGTTCCTGGCACGTTTGGAAGATTGGACAAGTTCCTTGTAAGCATTGGAACCTACCTCGACGGTTCCAGCGGTGTCTCCGATGTATCCGTCAAGGAACCCACCGCAGTCCACCTTGATGACATCGCCGACACTGAGGCGGGTCTCATCATTAGGGGATGGGGTGTAGTGAGCAGCGACCTCGTTTATACTGAGGTTGCAGGGAAATGCAAGACCACAGCCATGATCGCGGATGTATCCTTCGACCTCCTGTGCGATGTCAAACAATTTCGCACCAGGTTTGCAAAGGCTAAGTCCGAGTTCCCTGGCTTCGGCGGACACACGGCCCGCTTTACGTAATTTTGCAAGTTCATCTTCGGTCAGCAAGTTAAGACCTCTTTGATCATCTGCTCTGTGATCAGACCCTGACGAACGATCTCTATATCCTTATCCTTGATCCACACGATGGTCGAAGGTTTCCCAAGGGGACTGGGTCCGCAATCGACATAGGTGGAAACAGATTCGCCGAATGCATCGACCGCCATATCGATGTTGACAGCGTCTGGATGGAAATGGGTGTTGGCAGAAGTGGCGACAACAGGGCCGGCACGTTTTGCGATCTCCATGGCCATAGGATGGTTGGGAATGCGGATACCGACTTTCTGAGAACCAGCGGTGACGATATCCGGAACATCGGACTGCTTTTGAATGATGATCGTGAGCGGACCGGGCATGAATGCGGAGATCAGCTTTTCAGCGGTCTCGTTCAATACTGCAACGTTCTCCATCTGAGCGATATCGGAGACGGCAACGGAAAGGGCCATATCAAAAGGCCTTTTCTTTGCCTGATACAGAGCTTTGACGGCAGATTCATCATAGATATCAGCACCGATCCCGTAAACAGTATCAGTGGGGTATACGATGAGCTTGCCAGAACGGACGGCTTTGGCGGATGCTTCAGCAGCACGGATCCCATCTGTATTCATTCCATTTGACAGGTCGCATTTGTAGATCTTCAATATGACACCACCATCATTTTCCTTGCCTTCTCGACCGAATCGTTTCCATACTCGGTAAAAGGTCCATGCCCTGGGTAAAGAGTACCGATATTTACATTACACAGTTTCTCAAGTGAAGAAAACATGTCAGATTTGGAACCGGTCGGCAGATCGGTACGACCATATCCGGATGCAAACACTGTATCGCCGGAGAAAAGTGCGGTTGTACATTCATCGTAAAAACAGACACTTCCGGCCGTATGTCCCGGTGTCGGAATGACGGAAAGTTTATGATCGCCGATATCGAAAACGTCTGTCGATAGGAGTTTCTTGCATCCGACCGGTTTGAGGGCTACGCCTAACCCGTCTGCAAAGGAGATAATGGGATCACCTTTGGACACCACGTCACATTCGATCTCACTGATGTACGCAGGACAACCGAATTCGTCGACGATCGCTGCAAGCCCTCCGATGTGATCGGCATGGCAATGCGTGAGAAGAACCGCCGAAAGGCGAAGCCCTGACAATTCTTCCCATATCTGGGAGATCACGTTCTCTGAATCAAGACCGGTCCCGGTATCGATAAGGATCGCGGAACGTCCTTTGAGAAGATAGATATTGGAGTCGAATCCACACCTGGAACGGATAGTTGTTACCGTCATCCAATGTCGATTATCCACAAGGGATAAAAGGTTTCAGACCGTGAAATGGACATTGTTCTGACCCAGTGCCCGGGAATATGCCATGGTCTTGCATATACCTTTCACAAGTTGCAACCCATTTCCACTACCGTCGAATGTCATGGGATTGAACAGTGAACCATCGTCCTGTACGGTCACAGCGACCTCATCGCCCACCCTGACAACTATGTCGATGAACCTACTGGGATTCAGGAGGAGCGCGTGCTCGCAGGAGTTCATGACCAACTCTTCACAACACAATAATGCACGATCGGCCCGATCCTTCGTAACCCCATTGGATTCTAGGAAAGAAGAGATGGAACACAATGCATCCTCAACATCACTACCGTCACCCTTCACAGAGACCACCAGGGTGGGCACTGTGGGCATACGACCAAGCAGGAAACCACGAAGTGAAGGATCCCTGTGACGCATCCACAAAGAAAGTGTAAAGGTAATGGCAAGCATCGCCAACTCACCTAATGAGAATGCCGCCCACACCATGTCCGGATCTGTTCCGACAGTGGCCATGGCGATCCCCATAACCAACAATGGCTGAATTATGGACACAGCTATCGAGATCTTCCTGTTTCCGAGCACCTGGAACAGCACCATTATCGCATAATTGACCCCATATAGGAGCACACTGGGGGCAAATATCCTCAATGCAGTGGAAGACGATTCCACCATTGAAGCATCGGTTATACCGAACATAACGCAGAACAATTCCGGAACGATCAGGATGAGGGCCACCAATATGCCCAAGAACAGCAAAAGGACCTTTGCCATCATCCTTGTAAGGTAGGATATTCCTTCCGTATCTCCCGAACCGTAAAGCGTTCCGCCCACAGGCTGTATTGTCTGGCACGTTCCACCGATCACCATTACTCCAAGCATCATCACATTCATGGCCACAGCCATGGTTGCGATACCGGATGTACCGAGATACTCAAGAGTGAGACTGTTCATACAAAGCATCTTGGCGACCATCATCAGTGAGGCCAATGCCACGGGGGCACCGAAGAACAGCAACTGCGGAATATATCTTGTTCCTCCAGACTTCAAACGGAATAGGGTGGTCGCACGATTTGTGAAAAAATGCCTGATGACTATGACAACACCAAGAAGGAACCCTAGGACCATTGCCACAGAAGCTCCGACAATACCAAAACCCAAACCAACGAGCAAGACACACAGGATGGCGGAAGAAACATTGGCAATGACCAATCCTATAGTGACGGTCCTGGGTGAACCATCTACTCTGACGAACATACCCAGACCTGGCAGGAACAGATATGCTGCCGCACCGATGAGTGCGACCCGGACATAGTCCCTGACAAGGGGGCGTAATTCTGCATTCGAACAAAGTGCTCCTGCTACAGTATCAGACATCAACAGACCGATAATGGCAAACACTATGCTCAATAATGCCAGCAATAGAACAGCGGAGGTGAATATGCTACCGACCTTGCTATTTTCCCCTTTTCCGACCAGTACGGCACAGAAAACGGCTCCTCCCGCACATATCAATGCAGTGACCGCATTGTACAACTGTATCAACGGAGACACTAGATTCACAGCAGACAGTTCCGCATGACCTAGCATATTTCCGACAATGATACCATTTACGACGACACCAAGGGTTGTTGCCATGACTGCCAATATCGTCGATGCAGCAAAGGTCTTAAAGGCCCTGTTGACCAGATATGGTGAACGGGTCATCTACGGTCCACCACCGGGGTGATCTTGAGGCTGGTCGAATTGACTATAAATCCACCTATGCCCACGTTACGTACCTCGAAATCGATCAGACCGGTTGGGAGGGTCTTCTCAAATGAGTCATACTCACCGATAAGCATCTTGGCTGCCTGTTCTGTAGATATTGAATCGGTATCAATACACACTGTCATTATATCCCTAAGGTTGTTATGATCTAAGATTATCTGCATATTCCCTGCATATCCCAGATTGTCTTCGAAGAGCTTCTGGATCCTTCTGAAATTGAAGAACGTCCCCCCGATACGCATAATATCCCCATATCTTCCAAGAAGTCTGAACCGAGGTTCTTTCCTGCCACACGGACATGGGCCCTCGATCCACTCCCCGAAATCTCCGATCTCATACCTTTCGGTCCGACCGTTCTCTCTCAAATAACCAGTGAAAATTAGCCTCCCGGACTCACCAGGTCCGACAGGTTCATCTGAATCGGCCTTTAGGATCTCCAGTTTTTGGATCTCGGAATTCAGATGGAACTCGTTCCTGCCACACCACTTACATGAATATCCCATATTCCCAAGTTCATTGGAACCATAAAACATGGATTGGATCTCAGATATGTTGAACTCTTCACGAAGCCAATCGATCTGGCCCTTGGAAAACATCTCCCCGCCGTAGAAGATCTTTCTAATTCTGCCGTATTCCTTCAGGAGATCGTGATTTTCCCTGAACACCTTGATGATATAGCTGGGTGCCCCCAAAACCGCGGTAGCTCTGCCGATCACCATGTATTTCGCCACAAGAGCGGTATCATCGAGGCCACTGATATTCAGATTCGGAACGTGCATTGTGTCAAAAATGGAAATGAAAAAATTCATCCCTCCGTAGAGGTTTCCTGCTCTGAAGAGGTCCGCCACCACATCGGTCTCTGGATCCAATCCGATGGCCATAAAAGCTTTCACGGAAGCTTGCAAAACGTATCTTTGGTAATCGTTGTCACTGTAACTGCAGAACACAGGATCTCCAGTGGTGCCCCCGGTTTTGGTAAGTATGCGGGTGCCACGGTCTGGTATCGGCGGATAATCCTTCTTTCCTTGGATCGGGCCCTTTCCTATGAACGGTTGCGGTTCACGTAACTCCTGCATACTGACAATGCCGTTCATTGGTATGTCCATGCGCATTGAAACGCGTCTCATGAACCGAGGGAGTGCAAATCCCCCATCGTGAGGTTCCCCCGGATAGCTGGCACTCATGGAATCTACGGGCGTTATCCTTTGGACACCCGCGCGATAAAGCAGTGCAGAGATTCCTTCTAATTCATCAAGTGTACAGGCCAATCCGCACGTTTGAAGATACTTGCGCATTCCCCTAAGCCCCCCTACAAGATCATCATGCTCTAGAGGGGACAGCCATATGGTCCTGAACAGAGGAGACGGCATGAACTTCGTAGAATAACTCACCAGAATCCTATAGGTATGTTGAAAGTCCTCGACCACGTCACCGTCATTGTAATAGAGATCGCTACGATGCAACTCACGGACCGTGGTGATCTCGGCGGATTCAGCACGGTCGGGAGCGATGCGCGGATATAGCTCTCTTGCCTCATCAAAAGCATGTGCCAGAAGTGATGCCATCCTATCGATATCGGATCTGTTCTCAGTGTCAACGAGCACGCACTGGGGGCTGGAACAGGACTGCTGTTCGTTCCTACAAATACTCTTAGTTATCTTACGTGCAGTGTCCATATCGATGCATGATAGAGTCACATATGCAAAGCTGATCTTGTGACCCCATTCGACAATAGGTGTCCCGCGTGGGGCCTCGGCACGTATGGCGGATATAGCCTCTTCTCCACCCCAAGCACTGATACAATCAGCACGTTCCATCAGGTTCTGCATGGTCGCCTTGTCTGATGACGGCACCCTCAGCAGATAGATATGGTCCCCGATCCCCGGAAACTGACAAAGATAGAGAAGCACTTCGGTCGCAAAATCTCCAAGATTGCTAGCTACTTTGATTAAATTGACATTTCCTGAAAGCAGACCTTCCATAGCTGCAGCTGGAGCAACAATCGGAGAATTGCCGGCTGTGATGTGTAACAGAACCCCTACGGGACTCCATCCCTCATAATGCTGTTTTTTCAGATCAATCCTAGTGATCTCAAATGGATCGTCGGTACCCAATTCAGCAATCAGCTTTTTGGTCAAAGCCTCACGGGACATCATATCTGCCAATGCGGACAATATTGTATCTGGGTCTGTTGATCCTTCATGGATCAGCGCATCCTTCATACGCTTGACATCACCGGATCTTATCATATCAGAAAGAGATCCGCAAGCATTCAGAACATCAGAGATCTTAAGCGGATGTGCCAAGGTCTCCTCTATCTCTGCATCGAGGTCCTCAAGTAATCCGTCAAGTGACTCGACTTTCTTTCCTTTCCATATGTGAGACATTTCAACGCCTCCGGAGCAATTCGGACGCGGCAATCGCACAACTTTTGTTTTTACTGGTGCCTGCTCTCCCAAGAATTTCGAACCACGGTGCAGGATTTCCGCACCCACAGGAACCTGCAGGATGTCTGATCGCCAGATCACCCAGCAAAAGACTCGGCACCGGTACTCCAGTGTTGAGTGGTGAAATTACATTGAGAAAACCTGGTTTCCCATCTTCCACTGGCTGCAAGGTGACCGGATCGCGTATGACCACACGGCTATAGATCGGAGCATGCAGATGATGATTATCACAATCCATGTAAGCGACCCCGTGTTCCACAGCCCCAAAAGATTCGTGACAACAATTATGAGGAAGACCCAGACGATCACCTATGTACTTGCGGAACTCCTCGGGAGATAGCTGTTTGTCCACAAAACCCTTCCATCCACCACCCATCATTACCAAAGAGTCCTTATTCAGTTTCAACGGAGGCATACCCATTTCTTTCATCCTCTCCAAGGTGAAATAAAGGAATGCGGGAAATCCGAGGATCCTCACCGGACGTCCGTCGGCTTCGAACCTCTTCAAAGCATTGATACAACCAAAAAGATCGAAATCGTGACCTGATCCATTGAATTTCAGACCATATTCCATATCGTGCTCTGGAGCATAACGGCGCATCATCTGCCTGGTGCGTAATGTACCTGTATTCACCCCTGGGGCCGGCTCATAGGAATACATCATGTAATTACAAGGTGTGTCAGTAATACGGCCATACCAATTGAACTGCATATCTGCAGACTTGTCTGAAGCATTCAATGTCCACTCATCAAAAAACATCTGGGTCTTTTGTCCGGTAGTTCCAGAAGAAGTTAGGGTCATGACAAAATCTTCATCCGGACGGGACTTGATGACATGGGTCTTATAGAAATTGGCGTGGAGAAAGGGTATTCTCAGAACATCATCCATTGTATAAATCGTGTCTGGATCGAAAGAGTTTCTCGATAACCAATCAGCATAGTATGGACAACGTGAAGCGTGCCACTTCACAACTTGCCTCATAGCTTCGATGAAAATATCATCTGTCTTGCCAACATTATATGGGTCTTCGATAGCCCACAACTTCTGAATTGCGGAAAGTTCCGAGGGTAACTTCGGATCTTCAGAACCGAGCCTACGGATATGATAGTCTATCTCAGTCGGCACGCGGATCTCCTTCCTTTACAAGGTTCAAGAGACCTGTGAACGGTTCGATGGTCTGGAACATATTATAATCCACCTTTGAGAAGATCACACTTTCCATGATCAAATAATCTCTATCGGAACATGCCATGAACAACCCTGTGCAAAAGAATCCCAATTCGACGGCCGCATCATAAGCTATGACAGATTCCCCAACATTAACTGCGAGGTACAACATGATGACCTTACAGTTCTGAGTACGTAGGTAACTATCCGAAGATCTCAAACGGGCAATGATATCAGAACCGACGTGGTTGATAACAATCCTTCCGGATTCACCCCTAGTGTCTACCTCGACGGTTATCGAGGATTCTCCTATAGGAGAGACATTCCCCTGAACTAGGTTCAAATTCCTATCGACCCCAGCGTGAGATAGGATGTATGATACTATCTTCTCTACGGAAGTTCTTATGTAGATCTCTCTGTGCACATCGGAAATGGTCAATACAGAGAGTGTGCCACTGCTCCTAACTCCATTCTTAAAGGAAGTTGACATGTCATCATTGGTAATATTGAACATAAATCCGCAAGGGTACATGCCCATCCTGTTCGAACTTTTTTGAGTGTATACATGGTAAATAACAGGCATGGCATTCACAGATACCAGACCGATTGTGCGAGCATATTCGAGGATCTTTGCGGTCAAGATACTGTTTATTCTGTAATTACGATACTTTTTCTTGACAACCCCCATGCACATTTCCATAGTACCAGGAAACACAGATGTACGGACAAGTGCCAAATGTCCCGCGACCTCTCCGTTCGGTGCAGTGGCGACCATCGAGATGCATTCACCCCTTTGTACAGACCTGTAAAACTCTTCGGGATAGTAAACGATCTCATGCAAATACGTGTACCCGAACTCATCATACATACACTGCGCCACTTCGATCGCCTCCTCACGCTTGAGGATGTGAAAATCGAACTGTATACCTTCAGGAACTGGAGTTTCAGCACACAGAAGCCTCTCAGAAGAACGATCATATTGAGGAAGTGCACTCAGGTGTTTCATCAACACCTGTTTCCTTCCACCAGAACCGATACTTGTTAAGGAGACCTTGTCTGCAAACCCCTTAAGTAAACGCAATGACACGCCTGCTTCAGAATTACCCTCTAGCATGTCATAATCATAGGGTATTCCTTTGTCAATAATAGTGACGGTGAGATCAAGCCCTTCAATTCCCACAGATACATCGAACATAGAGTCTGGCTTGCCAGGAAACCCATATTCGATGACGAGAGCTATCGCTTCCTCCACAGGGATAAGGAACCGTTCGATCTCGTCTGAAGGAATACCGTGTATGCCCGCATAGTATCTGATTATACCTTGAACCAGTGAGACAGAATCAGATTCTGCTCTGACGCTTACGCGGACCAACTCCAATGTTCAATCCCCCAACAGGGATGTGATTCCTGAGATAACAAAAACCTCACGAACAAGCCCACGGGCATTGATGACCTTGAGGTGGTCGGCACCGACGACTGCCCGAAGGGCCATAAGAGACCGGATCCCTGCACTGGAAAGGAATTCCAGTTTATCGAAGTCGACGATCACATCAGAAGGTCCTTTGACATTGGTTTGAACGAACCGATTAAATTCCGGAGCGGTAGTGGTATTGAGTTTTCCCTCAACTTTCAGAATCACGGAACCACCGTCATTCACAATGCGGACATTCATACTATGTCATTCTCGAAAAATAATTAAAATTATGCAATGAGGATCCTATGAACAGAAGCAAGTGTTACCCGAAATCAGATCAAGAGTCTGTTTTATTCACATAACAAACAGACATGACCGTAAGATCATCTGATTGATCTACAGAAGAAGAGAACTTACGGATGGCCCTGAACACATTGCCGGAAAGATCTGGACCTTCGGAGATCAAGAACGAATCGGAAAGACGTTTGATACCGAACATTTCACCATGATGATTTTCAGCATCGGTCGCTCCATCAGTGAATATGAGAACAGCATCACCCTCGGACATTTGCAAAATAGTGTCAGTATACTTCTCTTCAAACAGCCCCAACAACGGGCCACGAGAGATAGATACTTCGGAGACCGTACCGTTGTGCCTAAACAACGGAGAAGGGTGCCCGGCACATGCTATTTTCAATAATCCGGAGGGGGAGAGGGTACAGAGGATCATAGATACAAACATGAAGGATTCATTCCCGGAAAGAAGTCTTTTGTTGATCCGATCGAGACATTCAGATGGAGAATTTGCTGATTCAACAGCTTCGTCAAGAAGAACCTTTGATTTCATCATGAACAGTGCCGCAGGCAATCCCTTGTCTGAAACATCAGCAACTACAAAGGTCAAACTACCATCCGCACCCCTATGAATATCATAAAAATCACCCCCTACCTCCTTTGCAGGGATAAGGTGAACAGAAGTATCGGCAAACGGCACATCAGGTAACTTCGCAGGATCAGGAAGACATGAATTTTGAACGACCGAAGCGGCGTCGAGTTCCCTACGGTAACGGTCTACACTGATGGAACCAGATAGACTTCCAATAAGGAGGATGTAAGAGAGACAGCAAAGTATGAGGGTGAGGTAGGTGTAATAGGAATCCAGCAGACTGATACCGTTCAGATGTAGAGAGTAATAAAAACTCCCAAAGAAAACACAAAAGAGAACGATCGGTACGGGGAGATATTTGACCATATTACCGCCCGTACGGATTATCATGTTGCGGATGATCGAAGGTAAGAACAAGATCAATGGCAGGTAGACAGCAATGGTATCTAAGATATGAAGGGTCGTACGAGGCTTGAAGATCAGATCGGGGAACTCGAATCCATAAAAATGAGCATAAATCGAATCGATAGCAACAACCGATGCAACGCAAATAAGTGAGTAAATAAACGTGACCATCAACTTCGAAGACCAGGACCCCTTGTAGGTAAGAAGTGTGATGATGGCCCATGTGACAATGTAAAAAGAGATACAGATCACAGTAGAGGTCTCGATACAATTAGGTTGAATAGGCCCTAGCATTATGATAGGTGTCAGAACATAAATGTTATCGACAGTACGATAACAGAGGAAATTGACCAAAATGATCCCGACAGCCCACAATCCTATGTGAATGTAAACGGGAAAACGACGTTCTAGAGACAGGTGGGTCATAACTGCGGTGGCCAGGAACGGAAAAATCACTGACACCAAAATGGAGTAGTAGAGCCAGACATACACCCTATCACCATTGTAACATCGCTGAATAATAAAAAATACTATCGTTGAAAATAAAAAAAGAAGATGAGTTCACATGCGTAACCTGTTTGACTGCTAGACCACATCCAG
>CAVHHN010000061.1:0-10981 GCA_963635855.1 Faecalibacterium sp. CAG:74
CCATTGTGAGGTCCTTCATGATCAAGTGGATGACGGGATAGGTATTGCGATGTGCTTCTACGTCGGGATGGTCGTTGATCTTCAATCCGTCGAACCAGTTGTTTCCTTTGTATTCAAGATTGAAGAATGCGTCAAGCATGGAGAGATTGAGGGATTTACCGAAACGTCTGGGTCTTGTGAAAAGAAATACTTTGCTTCCATCCTGAAGAATATCTGAAATAAGTTCGGATTTGTCGACGAAATAGTATCCCAGCTCACGAACTTCTTTGAAATCGTCAAATCCAATCGGAAGTTTCAACTTCCACTCCCCCTTAGCCATACTTTGTATATTGTTTCACCGATTATAAAAGAAACACCTCTGCCATATTCCAATCTGAATCCTGTTTCATACTTTGTTTGCATATTCAAAATCCCTCGAACCAATCTTTAGTTTCTTCATGTTTTGTCGGGATTATAATGTTAACAGGGGGAGGTGAATGAAACTGAGGTTGTGCCAGCATGTCGGAAGTGTTACACAAATTTTTAGATCACCAATATCTGATATCCTCTCAAGAGCTGGACATTTCGTATGATGCACGAAGGTGTGATCATTGTCTCTTCAAACATAGTCCAGAATCACCTTCATTGTGTATTTTATATATGCTGAACCTACCCTTATTCAATTCGGTTGTCGATAAGATGGCTACAAATAATATGTCGGTAGAAGAAAGACTCGCATTGATTACGCGGAACACCATGGAGATCGTTACGGAGGATGAACTCCGTCAGATCCTTGAGGCGAAGGATGAACCACTGGCATATATCGGATTTGAACCCTCTGGTATAGTTCATATGGGGTGGGCACTCGTTACTTCCAAGATCAAAGATCTCTGTGATGCTGGGTTCAAAGTGATCATTCTTTGGGCTGATTGGCATGCTGCCATCAACGACAAGGTTGGCGGGGATCTTGATAACATCCATGCTGTTGCCAAATACATGGAGGACTGTTTTATCGCCCTCGGCGTACCAAGAGAAAAGGTAGAGTTCAGGTATGCTCAGGATGTGGTCAACGACCTTACTTATTGGGGAGATATTCTGAAGGTCGGAAAGGTGACCTCTCTTTCCAGGATCAAGAGGACCATGACCATTATGGGTAGGAAGGAGGATGAAGCCGACCTCGATTCCTCCAAGATCATCTATCCCTTGATGCAATGCGTCGATATGTTCCACCTTGGTGTGGATCTTGCATATGCAGGTATTGATCAGAGAAGAGTTCATATGCTTGCACGTGAGGTCGCTGATAGATTCGGATGGAAGAAACCTGTCGCCATTCACACGCCTTTGCTTCCCGGACTTAAAGGCGGTTCAAGGATGAACGGGGATGGTGCGAAAGACGTATCTGTCAAAGACGTCGCCAAGTCCATGGACGATCAGTCTGCGGCCATGATAGATATGAAGATGTCTAAAAGTGATCCTACAAGTAGCATCAATATCCATGACACTCCCGATTCTGTTAAGCAGAAGATCAAGAAGGCTTACTGTCCCCCCGAGAAGGAGAATGAGAGCACTAATCCCATCTTGATGATGGCAAAGTACATTTTGTTCCCCAGACTTTGCAGAATAGATATCGAGCGTCCTGAGAAGTATGGTGGAAATGTCAGTTATGAGAGCTACGAGGCTCTCACTGAAGCTTACTTCTCCGGAGATCTGAGCCCTGTCGATCTCAAAGCAGGGGTTGTCGACGGGATCAACAAAGTTCTAGCTCCTGTCGGAGAGTACTTCTCAGCACACCCTGAGAACTATGAAAAGGTTCAAAATATTCTTGCATCCCTCGGAAAACTCCGTTGAGATTTTTTCCTGCTTTGAACAGCGTTCGTTGTCCAAAGCAGGAAAACGGTTTTTCATTCGTTTGAGATCTGCTCGGCGTCCATTCTTTTCTTGATGTTTCTGAATTCGTCCATGGTCTTCATCATGCACATATGTACCATGGCTTCAGCATCACCGGTTCCAGTGATGCCTGCGGCACCCCCATGACCTCCTCCATCGGTAAGGGTCTCATG
Organism: Faecalibacterium sp. CAG:74; assembly: GCA_963635855.1. Lineage (GTDB taxonomy): Archaea > Thermoplasmatota > Thermoplasmata > Methanomassiliicoccales > Methanomethylophilaceae > Methanomethylophilus. The sequence goes on from CAVHHN010000061.1 coordinate 2,040, forward strand.
GCTCAGTTGACCCATGATCACGTCGAGTTTCACCCCTCTCCTGACCATTTCCTGGGTGGCCCTGGCACTAACACGGAATTCTTCATCTCTTTGGGATCCGACGAACACGACGTCAGCTCCTGCGGCCATCAGTGCGCGACAGGATGCGGCTTCGTAGCTACTTCCGAAAGAGACCGCGACGATCATATCTCCAACACGTTCGAATTTGGAACGGCCTATTGCCTTGAGTGCAGCCATTTTTTCAGACATGTTGACGGGGGCTTTGACCAGGGAAAGTGCCTCATCCATAGGTATCTGGCATTTTTCAAGGAGATCTGCGAAAGCCCTCAGTGCACGGTGATCTGCATATTGGAAGTGACCACTGTCCGTGAGCATTCCTCCGAGTAGTATAAGACCAGTGGTATGGTCGATAGGGATTCCGGCACAATCGATGATATCCTTGACGATCTCACAACAGGATGTGCGGGTCTCATCGTAGAAGAAGTCCATCTCCTGCCACCTACCTGTGCAGGCATGGTGGTCGATGATAAGGCTTCCGGAAGGAATGACAAGACCTTCGGTCTGTAGTTGGTCCGGAGAGGAACTGTCTACCACCACCACAAGCTCATAATCTTCGAGGTTAGCACTTTCAAGCACAGTGATACCGAGCTTTTCGATCACCATTTTAGAGACCCTGTCAATGCCAGCGGGAGCAAAGATGTCCGCGGGACCGAAAGATGCCTTGATGCCATATGCTGATCCGATGGCATCAAGGTCGGAGTTGCCATGGGTCAGGATAATCTTTTTCTTGCCTTCAAGACGTTTTACAAGATCAATTATCTCCATGCTCATTCCCCGTTATTTTGAACATTTTCTTGAGTTTAACCACGGTGGGATTCTGACCGAGTCCGGTGAGGAGGATGTCCGAATTGTATATCTTCACAGTTATGAGGATCATGATTATGTCGAATACAATGAGGTATGCGATTCCAGCTACAATCAAACCCATGTCTCCGAACATGAGGTTGTTCATGGTCATCATCGGGTGGCTGAAGGGGATCGCGAAGATGAATCCCTGAGCGATCGTCGGGAGAGAGTCCCAGGATGCGAACATGAACACGAACATGGGGATGAGGGCAAGACCGCTGATAGGCAGGGTCATTGTTTGGGCCATCTTGTAGTTCTTGGTGAACGCACCAAGGATCATACAAATGCCTAGGGCACTGAATATCGACAAGAACAGGACCAAAAGCAGAATAGCCCAGTCCATCGCACCCATGGCAAGTCCGTAGTCGGCGAGATTAACCGAATTGCCACTCAGACCGCTGGTCATTCCGCTGGAATAGAATATCATTCCCACCAAGTAACATATACCGTAGACCAAACCCATGATCGTGGCTGCGAGGATCTTTCCTGTGACTATCGTGGTCCTTTTGATAGGTATAGTCAGCAGGGTTTCCAGGGTTTTGTTCTCTTTTTCGCTTCCCATAGAGGATATGACGACACTACCGACCATGATGATGACTATCATCACAATGATAGGTATGACAAGGTTCTGTGCACTGAGCGAGTTGTAGATCTGACTGGGGGTGACGCCCTCATGGACAGTTCCGTTGATGTAGGTATATGTTGAACTGTTGTTATTTATCAATGGGTCAAGGATGAAATCTGGGGAATAACCAGAGGAGGAGTTGCAAGTAAAAGCATAGGTGAGAATGTCGCTCATACGGTTGATGATAGTGGTTCCCTGGGTACTTGTGACAGTACCGATTATTCCGCCGTTAGAATAGGAATAATATGTTGAGATCGTGACCGGTTTTCCATTTTTGAGCTCCGATATGAAATTATCCGGTATAGATATCACAAATGTGCATTTGTTATCTATCATTTCTTTTGCGATAGCATCAGAATCTTTGGCCGAAGCATTGAATTTATGGATATATTGATCATAATCGGTCGAACCGAACGCATTTCTGTAAGCCTTGTAAATAATATCCTGTACGGTCAGTTTTATTTCTTCCGATGAAGGGTCAGTGTATGTACAGACCACTTCATCATAATCCATGTTTCCATCGCCGTACACTACGCCCATATGCTGGGGTGCGGACATCTTTTCGGTCTCTCCGCTCATGGCACTTCCGAGCATAGAGAACATTATCACGACCACGAGGATGGAGATGATGGTCCCAGGAGTGAGAAGTTCTTTCAGTTCTTTTTTGGTGATATTGAGTAGGTGGTTCATTCTTTCACCGCCTTGACGAAGACCTCTTCGAGATTTGCGGCCCCATATTGGGCCTTGAGCTCTTCTGGTGTTCCACTAAGGACGATCGATCCGTGATTGATCATTGCCACTCTGTGGCAGAGACTTTCAACCTCGAACATGTTATGAGAAGATATCAGAACCGTTACGCCATTCTTTGCGAGAGTGCGCACAAGTTCACGGATCTCATATGCATTCACCACATCCAGGCCGGAGGTGATCTCATCAAGCACTGCAAGTCTGGGATTGCTCATGATCGCACGTGCAATAAGCAATCTCCTGGACATACCTTTGCTGTAAGTATTGATCTTGGAGTCGATACGGTTACCGAGTTTGGACATTTCAATGGCCTTTTGGACCATCTTTTCGCATTCTTCTCCATCAGCGAAGAATGAGGCCATGAACTTCAGATATGCTCTGCCGGTAAGGTCTTTGTACGCACCTGCATCTTCAGGCAGGTAGCTTATGGAGGCCCTCACTTCAGGGGAATTTTTTACCACATCATAGCCACAGATAGAGATAGTGCCAGAAGATGGTTCCAACAAGGTACAGATCATTCTCAGCGTGGTTGTTTTTCCCGCACCGTTGGGACCAATCAAGCCGAAGATCTCTCCTTGTTCAATACTGAATGAGATACCTTTTACAGCTTCACTGTCACCGTAAAATTTGTGGACATCTTTGACCACTAATGCGTCTGTCATTGAGCGGAGTATCAGACTTGATATATAGAAATAATCGGCCCCTTTTCGAGGCCTGTGGTTTCATTCTTCATCTTCGGGTTTTGCAGCAGGTGCTGCTTTTCCCATTGCGCTGTTGATAGCGTTCTGAAGATTTTGGAAATTTTCCTGAAGTGCCTTTTCCTGTCTTTCGAGACCTTTGATCCTGATTTCAAGGGTTTCGACAGTTTCCTCAAGGTCTGCTTTGAGAGCATCCTTGTCGCCAACTTTGATCAGCAGAGATCCGGCGGTCTTATAGACATCCCCTGTGGCCTTACCGAGTTCCTCAAGGGTCCTTTGTATCTCTTTGAGCTGAGACTGCATCTGCAACTTCTGTGTAGTGACGGTTTGAAGCTGTTGCTGGGTCTGCTGATATTGGGCGATCTGGTTCTGGAGTTGGGGGCTCATTCCGTTCATTCTGTTCCCTTCGTGATTTTTTCAATGTCTTCAGTGATCCTGACACATTCGAGGAATGAATTGAGGGCGGCCCTCAAGGCAGAGGTATCCGCTGCCTCGATGTAAAGCACCGCTCTTTCTCCATCCATACGTATTTCGGTATGGGTTCTGAGAAGGTCCCGGCGGGTCTCAGGTTCGATGGCTGAGACGATGTTATTCGCACCAGGACGTTCAATTGTCAGAACAGCTGACGGCATTTCAGTCGGACTTGAGGGTCTTCTTTTCGGATTTTCTTACTTTGACGAAGATCCAGGACCCACATTTGTCGCACTGTTGTGCTTTGTCGCCACTGTACTCATTTTTGATTGGTTCGCCACAACTGGCACATATGTAATCTGCCATTGCAACCGCCTTAGGCCTGTTGCTCGGAAACAGAGGTGATCATGTCCTCTGCCCTCTTGATTTTAGGACTGTACGCTGCTGCTGCAAATTTGTTGCCACAGCGGCTGCACTGCCAAATTCCTGCGGAGACCCTTTTAACGGTCTGGTGGTGGCATTCGGGGCACTCGTGCCTGGCTTTCTGGTGGGCTTCGATAGCCTTGACCCTGTTGCGCACAACGACTCCGTACCTTGCTCCGAATCTGCCCGCTGTTCCTGCTTTCTCTGTTCTTTTGGACATTTGAATCACCCGATGATTTCTCTTATTTGTTTGCCAATTGCGACAGCCCTGTCGAGACATAGTGACAGGTCGCTGCGGGTAATCGAACCCTTCCCGCCTTTTTGCATGGCCCTGAAGTTGCCGATGTCGTCGGTCGTGACGGTAAGACGGGCCGCAGATATGGCCTCTTCGTCGAAATTAGGGTCTACTATTAAATCATTACCTATTTTACATTCGGTAACAGATATAGGTAGGCACGTGACCGGCATAGGTAGATCCTCCTCGCCGAAACCGTATTGTTTCCATGGTACGATAGCGGATCTGAGGGCACAGACGGCCGCAAGGTTGCATGCATCGAAGAGATTTCCATCATAATCGAGGGCATAGATGTCGATGAAGACCATCCAGATCTGCTCGTTTGGTTTGATGCATAGTCTTTTGACATCGATCATGCCGGATTCGCGGATACCACGGTCGACGACACGTGCAAGTTCGATGGCGTCTTCACTGGGGGGTCCGGGTTCGAAGGTGGAGTGGGCCAGAGGGATGAGTTCGGCACCTGTGGTGATCACACCGTCTTCGGGGGCATCCATATACGGGGCTCCAGGAATGATTTTGATACCGGCCATGACAGTTGTGTTTCCGAGGCTGACCTTGGCGGAACCCTCGGCGGATTCGATGATGCCTGTTTCCACTTTGATAGGGCGGACCTCATCGAGCTGCCTTCCATCCTCTCTCCTGCCATCGGCGAGGAGGTTCATGAGATGGTCTCTTCTGATCTGAGATATTACATAATTACTCACAGGGATCACCTTCCTCTTTGGAGATCTTGGAGTAACGCCTCTTCAGGGCATCTCTCTGAATGTCATAGACCTCATGTGCGGCCTGGAATGCCATGTCGAGACCGTGGTCAAGTTCTTCACGGGTCATGTTTCCGTCCATCTGCAAAAGGACGATCTCATCTGTGGATGGGACGATGGCAAGTGGAACATCCGCCTGACCATAGTTGTCTTCTTCTTTGTTAAGGTCAAGAAGAACATTATCATCCGCTTTTCCGCAGGCGATGGCAGGAACAAGGTCCCTCATGGGGATACCTGCATCTGCGATAGCTACGGATGCGGCCGTAAGTCCCGCACACCTGGTACCGGCATTTGCCTGAAGGATCTCGATGTAGACATCGATGGAAGCACGAGGATAAAGCTCGGTTTGAACGACGGATTCCAACGCTTCGGAGATGAGTTTGGAGATCTCGACGGACCTCCTGTCGGTTCCGGGTCTCTTCCTGTCTGTTACGGAGTAGGACTCCATATTGTATTTGCACTGAATGATGGCTTTGGTGGGGTCCTGAAGATGCCGAGGGCGGCATTCTCTGGGTCCGTAGACCGCGCAAAGGACCTTGTTCTTTCCGATCTCAAGGTAACATGATCCGTCCGCATTCTTGAGAACGCCTGCTTCAATCTTTATAGGTCTTTTCTCAGTGATTTTACGTCCGTCGATCCTGATGCCGTCTTTATTAACCAATTCTATATCTGTGTGTCCGCTCATTCGGAATCCTCCTCATAGCCCTCTCCGGACTGCGGGAGTTTGTCCGCAATGAACTCCCTGACCCGGTCTGTGAGGTTGCCTGACCGGGACTCGTTGTCAATCATCTTGATCGCTTCTGCAGCGACCTCTACGTTTTCTTCGTCTCCATCGATCCAGATACGACCGTTCTGTCCGACCATTATACGGCAGTCGGTCATGTTCTTGAGCATCTGGATCATCGAACCGCTCTTTCCGATCACGCGGGGGATCTTGGAGTAGTTTATCTCAACCAATTGGCCGCCCTCGATCTTCCTGAGGCCGGCGTCTTTCATGGTGACCTGTATTTTCTTACTTTCATCAACGAGCAGGATCTTGAGGATCACCACATCGCCGATCGTGAGGAATCTTGAGGTGTCACCGAACTCGACCTTCCACGGAACTTCGCTCACGTGCAAGGGGGCGGGATAGGGTGCGTTGATGTCGACCATCCAGTTGGAAGGTCCGACGTCGTTTATGACACCGATCACAGTGTCACCGGTGGTGGGCATGTAAAATCCTTCGATAACAACGACGCCCACTGCGTCACCGTTGTACGTTTTCATGCCCATAACATTGGCACGGATCTTGCCGTCAAGTTCGTAAGCGTTGGTGCCGACCTTGTACTCATCGATGGTTCCGAGCACATCACCGGGGACAACGATCTCGCGAGTCCTTCTGGCATTTCTTTTTTCCATATTATCACTTTTGAATGTCATGAATTGAGTAATTTGACGGAGGCCGTGCCTTTCGTCTTACTCCTTAATTTCTCTTGAAGTTCTGGTACCAGACCTGCGGGGACCTCGATAAGTCCTATCCATGATCCGTCAGCGGTCCATTCTTCTTTTTCCACAACACCGAATTTCACCAGATCATCGAAACATCTGCCGTAATCTTCGCCTTTTAGTTTGATCGCGAGACGGCTCTTTTCAAAACGGATCGGGAGAAGTGGGCGGAGGACCTTCATTGCTTCTTCGACCTGCCTGTCGAAGGAGTGTTTGAGGTCCACGTGGTATTTACCCTCCTCGAGTGCAAGTTCGATCCTCAACGGAGGGTGGGGAAGTTTGGTCTGGGGGTTGATGGCGTTGGCGGCTATGTATGCGACGACCTGTTTCTTTTTCATATCGAGAAGGTCCTTACGTTGTTCGGCGGTCATTTGGACCTCGCCCTTCTCGATGATGTGTTCCGCGATCTCGATGATGTTCTCTGTTCCAAACACTTCTTTGATCTTCTCTTCTGCGGGACGGGTGCCCTTACGGGCATCTTTGAACACGTCCTCCACAGCGAGATATTTCTCAAGATCGACCTTGTTGCCTTTCCTCATTTCGTCCATGGCGGCGGGGTCGAGAAGTATCTCGAACCTTTCGCCATGGCTTTCGAGCCTAGCGACGATCGCATCTTCAAGCTCTACCAACGTATCCGCCTTCAGGCATCGGTCTCTTTCTTCTTCGAAGCAGGTTTGGCCTTTTTGATCGATTTGGCGAGGGCCTTTTCCTTTTCCTCGTCGGAGAGACGTTTGAATTTGGCGTTCGTGCGGACGACTCCGACCTCGACCGATTCTGCCTTGGGGGTGTCCTCGATGGCAGCTGCGAGTGCGTTGAGTCCGAGAGCAAGGGCCGCATCATAGGTCATGCCGTCTTTGTAGTCTTTCTCAAGAGCGTCCATAACGACAGCACGTCCGCTTCCGATACAGTCCGCCTTGTATGCCACGAGGGTTCCTGAGGGATCGGTCTCGAAGAGGTGTACTCCGATATCATCGGTACCTGCGATCAGCAAAGATGTGCCGAAGGGACGTGCACCGCCGTACTGGGTGAAGTTCTGTTCATAATCGCAGACCTTTTTGGCGAGCATTTCGACAGCGATGTTCTCACCATAGTTGACCTTGTGGATCTGGGCCTCTTTCCTGGCATCGTCAACAAGGATCCTGGCGTCGGCGGCAAGTCCGGAACTGGCGCATCCGATGTACTCATCAATGTCGTAGATCTTTTCGATGGACCTTTCGACAAGCTTGCTGGAGACCCTCTTGTCGACGATGAGTATCACTCCATCTTTGAATTTGATCCCGATGGTCGTCGAACCTTTTTTGACGGCCTCGCGGGCGTATTCGACTTGAAATAGCCTTCCGTCGGGGGAAAAGACTGTGATTCCCCGATCATATGCCATTTGTCCTGGTTGCATAATATATACCTCTTGAGAGAGGATAACTCGACCCTATAATTACTTAATGGGAAAAAGGTGGCCGAGGTTACTTTTTCGGAGCGGGTGTTTTATGGGGTTTAGGGGGTGCGGTACGCTTCAGAACAGGGTATTTGTCACGTAGTGTCCTGAGAGTACCGGATACCAAAAGTGCCTCCGAGGTCGGGTCGATCCGATCGATGGTGGCAATGCATTCGTCGATCTCCGTTGGTGCACATCTGACTATGGCCATGCCTTCAGCGCATTGGATGATGTTGAACCGTTTTCCGCCAGAGATGTTGTGCACGACGGATTCCTTTGTCAGTTCCGGGTTTGTGGCGAAGGCGATATATCTACGCCTTCCACGTTCGGATTTTACGGTCATCGACGACTCAACGGACCTTGTCCATATAACCTTTCGTGATTCTTGCCGCGTACACGGCCCCGCATTTGCGACAGGTCGGGTCGGAAGTGAACACCACTGTATTACAATGGGGGCATTTGAACGTCCCTTTTTGTTGAGGTATGATGATTTTACAGTGTCCACAACGTCCTCCGGGTGCCGGCCTGAGGCATATCGGACATGAGATCACCCTTGGGTGGCGCAGGTGCATATGCCATGCGTCGTTGCCACAGACGGGACACGGGGCGAGTTCTGCGCATGATAAGTGGAACTTCTTTCCGCAAGAACAGGCGGCAAGGGGTTCATCACCGATCATACCGTGGCAGAGTCCACAGATTTCTCCATCTTCCCCCATCTCAGGGTATGGTATAGTGGTCCAAAAACTGCCGGAACTTTCTTTTTTAGGCTTCAGAAACGTCCTGTAGCGGTTGGAATAGCTTACGATGGCGATGGCTATAATAACAGCCAACCAAAGAACAATTGCCAGGATGTAAATCGGTTCCATTTCGGTCGAGTGAATAATATAAACTTTATTATTTTTTCGTGAATTTATAAAAATTTAGGAAAAATTAAACTGCATACGATTAAATTAATTCGTATGCGTGATTTTCTACCAAAAAATGAGTTATTTTAGCATTGAAACTAAAACCTATTTTCATGATGATTTTTCTATGCTGGCCATTGAATTTTTTGTTAACCCTAAAAATAGTTTAAACGGAAAAACGGGTTTTTTTGAAAAGTCCATATTCAACACACACATCTTATTTAATTCTATCTAGATAAGGGTTTTAATAC
>CAVHHN010000062.1:0-10961 GCA_963635855.1 Faecalibacterium sp. CAG:74
TGAAAGGAAAGACCTTACTATATGGTATCGCGTTCAAAGCAAAAACAGCCACCGTTCTTCTCACAGAGACCCACCTATAATCAATAAGGTCACCTGTTCTCAAACGCAATCTGAGTCAGATAACAACTGAGAGAACTCTGATACTGTAGCTACATTCGATGTATCGAATTCGATCAGGTTGAAAGTAGATCGGATGTGGCAGTATGATTTCAATGGGACCAAACGTAAAGATATGATTATATAGTAGATAGGTATGCTATGTTTTGGTCTGACGGCCATAGCAGAGGGGTTCACCCGGTCCCATTTCGAACCCGGCAGTTAAGCCCTCTCGCGTAGATGTCGCGTACTGTGTTGCGCAAGTGCACGGGAAAGCATCCACGCTGTCAACCACTTATTTTCATTCTAGTGTGTGATTGAGCGCCGGTTCCATTTCGTCAATTTAATATTATATATCGGAATTAGTCGCATAATGATACTCATAAAGTTCGGCGGAAGTGTGATCACTGACAAAGCCGAGTATCGCAAATTCAAAAAAGATACTGTTTCCCGCCTAGCGGAAGAGATCAGTCGCTCAGGAGAGCAGGCAATAATTGTCCACGGCGCAGGTTCCTTCGGGCATGTTCTCTCCAAAGAATTCGATCTTCAGAACGGATACTCGGATGACAGACAGATCCCTGCCGTCGCCAGGGTCATGTGCGACACAAGAGAACTCAGTTCGATGGTCGTTGAAGAACTTCTCTCCAAAAATTTGCCTGCGGTTTCCGTTCCCATCGGATCCTGTTTTGTTGCAGACAATGGAAAGCTCATCATAGAAAATGATGAGGCTTTGAGAAGACTTACAGACATCGGCATCATGCCAATCATGTTCGGAGATGTTGTCACCGACCGCAAAATGCGTTTCTCCATAGTGTCTGGTGACCAGATCATGGAAGCACTCTGTAAAATGTTCAATCCATCGAAAGTGATCTTCGTATCGGACATTGACGGCCTCTATGACAAAAACCCGAAAACGGACCACAATGCAAAAATGATCGGCACTGTGACCAAAGAGAAACTTGCAAAGATCGACACCGCATCAGACATAGACGATGTGACAGGAGGTGTCCGCGGCAAAATGGAATCCATGTTACGTATGACAGATTCCACCAGAAAATGCTATCTTATCAATGGAAACGCGCCCAACCGCTTATATTCTCTTCTCAAGGGAGAGACGGTCACCTGTACGATAGCCAAGGGGGGACTTGATTGAAAGGAGAACCCATCAGAAACAGAAAAGCAGACCACATAAGAATTTGCGTTGAAGAGACCGTGGCTCCCGGCCACTGTTATTGGGATGATGTGAGACTGATCCACAATGCCATGCCTGAAATAAACATGGATGACATCGATATGTCGGCCGAGGTCCTTGGAAAAAAGCTCGATTTCCCACTTATCGTAACCGCGATCACAGGTGGATTCTCGGGTGCAAAGAAGATCAATGAGAATATTGCCAAAGCATGTTCCGAACTCAACATCGGAATGGGTGTAGGTAGCGAAAGGGCCGGGGTCACAGGAGTGGAGCCTGGATCTTACAGCGTGATCAATGATTATGATCTCCCCCTTGTGATCGGAAACGTCGGTGCACCTCAACTTGTGGCACAGAAAAGCAAAGATAGATTCAATTCTGAAATGGTAGGTCAGGCCAAAGACCTGATCGATGCAGATTATGTCGCCATACATCTGAACTTCTTACAAGAGGTCGTTCAACCGGAAGGCGATTGTAATGGCTCGGGAGTCAGAGACGCTATCAGGGACCTTGCTCTGCAGTATCCGATCATCGTCAAAGAGACCGGAGCAGGCATCGATCCGTTCACCGCTGAAAGACTGAAAGGTATTGGGATCCACGGTATCGATGTGGCTGGAATGGGCGGTACAAGTTTCTCCGCGGTGGAAATGTACCGCGCAGAGGCGGCGAACGATGAATTACAGGCGGAGATCGGCAACACATTCTTCGACTGGGGAATACCATCTCCTGTCGCACTTCTCGGTGCAGGATGTTCCAAACTTCCACTCATAGCATCGGGCGGAGTGCTTGACGGTACCCACGTGGCGACGTCTATCGCAATGGGATCTTGTGCAGCAGGTGTCGCAAAGGCGGTCCTGAACGAAGCAATGGAATCCGCAGAAGCGGTCAAGAAAAAACTTACACTCATTAAGAAGGAGCTTAAGGTCGCCATGATGCTGACCGGCTCAGTAAACATCAAACAACTCTCCAAGGCGAAATATATCGTCCTCGGTGAGACAAAAGATTGGTTAGAGGGAATGAAATGGACGCAAAAGAGTATCTGAAGAAAAAATCAGCAGAGATGGATGCCGCTATCAAAAGTTATCTCCCGGATGAGGAACCGATGAGACTCATCGAGGCTTCCCGGCAGTACCCATATGCCGGAGGAAAGAGGATGAGACCTGCCATCGTTCTTGCGGCCTGTGGTGCCGTCGGAGGGGACAAATCCAAGGCTGTCCCCCTTGCTGTCGCGATCGAGTACATTCACAATTTCACCCTCATTCATGATGACTACATGGATGGTGATGAGATGAGGAGGGGTATGAAAACCATCCATATCGGATACGACATGCCCACCGCGATCCTTGCGGGAGATGCACTTTTCGCTAAAGCATTCCAGATCATCGCAGATCTCGACATCTCCAGTGACAACATGAGAGAGATCCTCAAATTCGTATCCAAAGCGGTCTGGGATCTTGCGAGAGGACAGCAGTTCGATATTGAAAACGAGCACAAACTCGTCTCCGAGGAGAGATACACCGAAACTATCTTCCTCAAAACCAGTGTCCTATTCGCGGCCGCTGCCGCCGGAGGAGCACTCTGCGGGACTTCGAAGACCGAATACATTGATGCGATTAACAAGTTCGCTCTCGACATGGGCCTCGGATTCCAAATGTTCGACGATTATCTCGGTATTGCAGGAGATCCATCGAAGACCGGCAAATCGGTCGGTAACGACCTTCGCAAAGGCAAATGCACCCTTATGGTCACATATACTCTCGAACATCTCAAAGATGAGAAGAAACTTGCCAAATTCAAGTCCATTCTCGGTAACATGGATGCCACCGAGGAAGAGGTCCGTGAAGGTATGCAGATAATGAAAGATATTGGTGCTATCGCATACAACAAAAAGGCGGCCGAAGACAGGATCGCTTCTGCCAAAGCTGCAATATCTATCCTACCCGACAGCGAAGACAAAGAGTTCATGCTGGCACTTGCAGATTACTCTATCAACAGAGAAGTTTGAAAAACAAATTCAAGGATCGCGGACACCATCTTCCGTGATCCGGAACAATACCGACCTCCCTTCAGGGAGGCTCCGGTGTTTTATGATCTTCGCAGCACGAACCCCGTATCCTTGTATATCAAGACGAATGATTGTCTTTGCATTATGGTGCATCGCGTGTCCACCCAAGAACTCGATCGAACCAGTGGCCAGATTTGTGTATACCTGAGATGTTATCAGAATAGGGACATCGTAATCCCTTGCGATATTCAACAAGACCTCGGTCTGTCTGATGAAATCGTTCCGTAGTTCCATATTATCATAATTTAAACGATAAAACATGGTCATCGAATCGACGATGACAAGACCCAGCACCCCTGTTTTGGCTATCTTCGCTATTTGATCGACCCTTTGAGACTGCTCCCGGAAACTATGTACCTGGAACACCAGGATCTGTTTTATCAGAGAATCATCCTTGAATATCTGGTGGATACGGTCATAAGAAAGACCTTCCGTATCCACATATGCCACCTTCTTTCCACTCTGGATGACATTATAAGCGATCTGCATACAGAGATTGGTCTTACCGCAACCAGCCTCCCCATAGAACAAGGTGACACTCCCGGTCTCGATACCTCCCCCAAGCATGGAGTCTAACAATCTGCAACCGATCGGGATACGTTTCACGAATGGGCTAATGTATACACTGTTCATAAGTCCTTTTATAGACCGGCGCGATGCGAACATATGGAGCATGAGAGGAATGTGGTCGCGGAAGGTGCTGAAGGCATCGTCTACAAGACCACCTATCTCGGCAGAGATGCTGTGGTAAAGGTCCGCACGCCTAAGAAATACCGCGTTACCGAACTTGACCGCAGGATACGCACACATAGGATCCGTTCGGAAGCCAGACTTATCCGCGAAGCCCGGTCAGGTGGCCTTCGTACTCCCCTTATCTACGATGTGGACCTCATTCAATGTAGTATCACCATGGAAGATGTTAAAGGGGTCACGGTAAAACATTATCTTGACGAACATCCGGATGATGCAGAACACATATGCAAACTCATCGGGCACGATCTGGCACTTTTACATAATGCAAAGATCTGCCACGGAGACCTCACCACCTCGAACATGATCTTTACTGAAGAGGGAAAGCTTTGCATCATTGATTTCTCGATGGGGTCCTCCCTGGTCGGAACTGAGGATTTCGGCGTAGATCTCCGTCTTCTTGAAAGGGCATTCACCTCCGCTCATCCAGCCATCAAGGATGCATACGGCATCATTGTAAATGAATACTGCAAGACCAAGACAGATCCCGACGAAGTTCTTAGAAAGGTCCAAGAGATCAAAGACAGAGGAAGATACACATGAAGATCAACGTGATCACCCACAATCCAGGCAAGGTCAGAGAATATCAGTCCGAATTCGATGAATTTGGAATCGAAATGGTACATGTCAACCGTGAATACGACGAGGTACAGACCTCATATTTGGAAGAAGTGGTGGACAAGGGCATGAAACAACTTCGGAACGAAGGTCTGAATGATTTCCTGGTCGATGATTCTGGACTCTTTATCGATTCTATCGGAGGGTTCCCGGGAGTGTATTCTGCATTCGTTCAGAAAACCATAGGTAACAAAGGTGTCCTCAAACTTATGGAGGGTGTAAAAAACAGGTCTGCAGTGTTCAAATGCTGTATCGGGTGCACACTCGGTGATGAGAGGATCGTTGTCACTGGCACATGCCCTGGAGAGATCCTTCTTGAAGAAAAAGGAAATGGAGGATTCGGATATGACCCAATCTTCAGCCCCAATGGAGAACTGTCATTCGCGGAGATTTCCACAGAGACGAAGAACGAGATTTCCCACCGCGGAAAAGCAGTTCATATGCTTATTGATGAAATGAAGAGAAGAAATCTGCTCTGACCACGGATTAGTTTAAAATACTCTGTAGCGCTAGACCCAGGTGTGGGCCTGTGGGCTAGCTTGGTATACTTGTGGCTTTGGGAGCCATTGACTCCGGTTCAAATCCGGACAGGCCCACCAGTAATGATGTTTTACGTCGATCTTATCGATCCGTATGTCTGGTTTGTGATATCTGGGTCATTGTTGAAAATGCGCCGAAATGAACGTGAACTGCGCACTCGATCTTGCTAAATTCTCAAAATGAATGGTGGGCCCCCTCGGATTTGAACCGGGGTCACATGCACCCCAAGCATGAAGGATACCAAGCTACCCCAAGGGCCCATATAGGGTGGATAAATGGTTTGAGTTAAATAGTTTGTTGTAGGCCAGCAACTCATCCGAGTTGCGAGATTTCGCCGATGAGATTGGCGTGGGACACGATCATTCTGCGACAGCAGTATCTCTCGAATCCCAAATCGTCGAGGACCTTTTTGGGGTCCTCGCCCATCTTGACACGTTTCTCATAGTCTGGGTAGGCGGAACCGACCACTTTTCCACAAGTAAAGCATCTCACCGGAATTATCATTAAATCACCTGTAGGATTTCTGCTTCTTTGCGCGAGCACCAGGTCCCATGGGCTTCTTGGGCAGTTTCCTCCTGTCATCGTTGATGATGAGGGTTCTGTCGTATGCCCTGAACAGTGCTTCGAGCTCGTCGTCCTTGTAGAAGTCAACGAGTCCACGTGCGATAGCGGTCCTGACGGCAGCTGCCTGTCCCATGACTCCTCCGCCCTGAACGGTGACGGAGATGTCGACCTTGGACGCTTTCTCAGGAACAAGCTGCAGAGGCTCTTCGATCTTGAGCCTTGCGAGTTCCGGAGAGTAGATTGCGATAGGGGTCTTGTTGACGGTGACCTTTCCAGTACCTTCTTTCACAACGGCCCTGGCGATTGCGGTCTTTCTTTTTCCACTAGTGTTGACTGCATCCATTTAAATCACCTGACTTTGGATCCCAGGAATCCAGAGATTTCGCCTAGGGTCACATATTTGCACTGAGGTGCTTTGGAAGCGTATTCGACCTTGACCTTTTCAGAGGCCTCGAACTGTTTGGGAACTCCGACGAACACGTGGAGCATCCTGTATGCTTCCCTGCCGGTGGTGGTGTAACGAGGGATCATTCCCTTTACGCACCTCTTGAAAAGAAGGTCGGCCCTGCGGGGGTAGAACGGTCCTTTCCTCTTGGTGACCTCTCCGACGTCAACTTTGTGCTTGAACTCGGAGAACACTTCACTCCTCTCACCGGTAACGATGATCTGCTCTGCGTTGAGAACGACGACCTCTTCTCCATTAAGGATCTTGGTGGCGACCTCGCTTGCGAGCCTTCCGTAGATGAGTCCTTTTCCATCAATTACGGTAACCATGCTAATCACCCGATAATCCTGACTTTGGAGCCGGAGGGGTTCTCGTCCATGAGCTCTTTGATGGTCATAGTCTTTCCGCCGGCGGCGACGATCGCTGCAGCGGCCTTTGCACTGAAGCTGTATGCCGCCACGTTCACTTTCTTGCTGATATCACCGGCTGCGAGGACCTTACCAGGAACGATAATGGTCTCTCCATCTGCGGCGTATTTTTCGATCTTGCTGAGGTTCGCCTCGGCCCACACCCTGCTAGGTGCTTCGAGCCGGAGCGCGATGTCTCGCCAGATAGCAGCTTTTGGGTCCTCCCTGGTCTTGGCCTTAAGATCTGCGATCAAGGCCACGAGCTGGGGGTTTGTCTTTAAGCTTTTGTTGCTCATATTTCTGACTCTCCCGACATTGGGTGAAAGGGCCCTATGTTGGGGTCATTAATAAACCTTGTTGGAAATTCCCATTTTAATATATAATGTAGAAGACAAAATATTATAACACAATGCCTGATAGCCTGTCAGTTGTGATTTTCCATGATAAGATATGGTCCAGCCGGAATCCCACTCTCTTGCAAAGGGCGCACACTTAAAGACGGAATCGAGGATGTGCACAATCTTGCCCTGACCGCTTTGGAAGTACAGATGGTAAGGCCTAAGACGGATTGCGTCCCTCCAGATGATGATGAGGTGGGCCTTTCGATCGATAAACTAGGACCAGAAAGTGGCTTTGTCATCGGTGTCCAGAAAGAAGAGGGGGATTTGATCTATGATCCCAAAGAAACCATCGAAGACGGAGATAACCTGATCGTGCTCCTGTCCGGTGTCGCATCCTGTTACAAGGACCTTTACTCTCTCGGACATATGGCAGTAAGGCACGACATAAAGCTGTCTCTGCACACCCCCTACTATATGGACCTTGGATGTGACTTCATGTCAGAAAATGAAGAGGAAGCGATCAGGGCAGATCAATATCTCGAGATTCTCAGACATTCCGCCCTCGTCACCAATGCTCTCGGCGGAGACATCGTCGTCACCAATGCAGGGTTGTATGATGATAAGAAACGTAGCCGTGAGCAGACCGAGGCAAACATCCACAACAATCTTGAGATGCTTCTCGAGTGGTGGGAGGAGGCAGGGATCAAATCCCGCCTAGGTATTGAAATCACTGGACAACAGAACGTCTTCGGAACTATCGATCAGGTTCTCGACCTATGCGATGATTTCGACCGGAAGATCACCCCTGTCCTCAATTTCCCCCATTACCAGGCTAGGACCAGAGGTGCATTGAACACTGCCTCCGATTTCGTAGAGGTGCTCAATACATTTGCAGCATATTCTCCAGATGGGATCTACGCTTCCTTCTCCAATGTGGAATTCACTCCCGACGGAAATGAGAAATGGCTCACCCCTCTCAAAAAGGGAGAACTCAGGTTCGAAAGGCTTGCCGAGGCGTTGGCCGAGTTGAAACCTGATATGACCCTAATTTCCTCATCACCTCTCCTGGAACATGATGCAGTCTATATGAGGACGCTCACTGAAAGGGTATTCTCAAAGAAAGCCGCCAAGTACCTCAAAGACAAGAAAAAACAGGAACTGGAAGCGGCCACTGCGGAGTGACCTCCTTGGATATACTTGGGTCCCTGGTCGGAGCATGCACGGAATCTCTTTCCGGCATCTCCGAAAAGGACATGGACAATCTGATCTCACACATTCTATCGGCCAAATGTGTGTTTATCTTCGGTGTGGGGAGATCAGGTCTTGTCGGACAGACCTTCGCGATACGTCTGGTACAACTGGGACTTCAGGTTTCTTTCGTCGGAGAGATGACCACCCGCATTCTGAAAAAAGATGATCTCCTGATCCTCATTTCCAACACTGGAAAAACGATGTCTGTTGTGACCACTGCCAAGATCGCCCATCGCCTTGGTACTCACGTGATCTCCATCACATCGAACAGAAACGGAGATCTTATCAAAGACTCGGATGACATTATATTCATCGATCCGCCAGTAAGCAAAGACATCACCAAATTGGCGCCATTAGGCACCGTCTTTGAGGATGCGACGATGCTATTTTTTGATACACTCGTGCCCTTGCTCATGAAAAGACTTGATCTCGACGAACAGGACATGCGTAACAATCACGCCATCTGGGTCTGAATCACAAATTCTCGACCATTGCAGAAGGGATCTTTCTAGCGACCCCGTTCTCCACAGAATATGTCGCCATCTCTCCCAGGCCACAGTCCACGGCGATCACATAGACCTTGATATAACCGAACAATGACTGTATCTTCCTTATGTCGGACTGGTCCATTGAAGAACCGCCCTCAACGGACCTGAACCATCCGACCGCATGAGAGGATCTACCAAGGTCCTGTGAGACCCCGCTCACTATGCAATAACTCCCGCGGTCGTCCGAATAGGTTTTACCGAGAAGAAGACCTTCTGTTGTGGTTTCTGTTGCGTATGCTTCATCCGAGAGATCTGCCAAGTATTGGGCGACACTCTCTCCAAAGAACAGTTCTGCACCAGGCACCGAACGGGCTCTCTTCTCGGTCTGGATCATAGATCATGCATTCCTGAGGAACCATTGTGCGGCACTCAAACAAGTGTGTGTGACAAGGGGATTGAACGGATTTGGATCGTTGACCAGTTCCTTCAGAACTTTTATGAAATCCAACAGGTTCGAATCGGAATCCCAGTGATCAAGATCCGCTACACAGACCGAACCTCCTTCAGAAGGAGGCATTATGTTCGGATGGAATATAGGACTATTCCACTTGACCTTCGGTCTTTCATAGGGATAATCTTCACCGATAAATATGGTGAAACTCTGCTCAGGACGGGGAATGTTCGGGGCAGAATATGCGCGGGTATTGCGAAGCGTGACGTTAATAGCGAACGGAAGAGTGATGTTATCGGGTATCTCCGAGACAGTTATTCCCATCCCCGGGATGATTTCTGAAAGTTCGTTCCGTAATCTCTTCACTATAACTAATTTTGGCATACTCATAAGATCATCCTCCTTGGGGATCAGGGACCAGTACAAGGGTATCCCCGTTCTTCAACCCCAATTCACCGATAGACATACTAGCGGCAAGTAACTTGTTTCCGAATTTCATAACATATGTAATGGTCTCGTTATTCCAATACTGTGAGGCGATCGCTATGATGTCCCCCACAGAATCGGTCTCCTCAACCTCGACCGAGATCGAGGTCGCTTTGACCGAATTCTCAATCTTGATGTTCAATGTCATTTATATCTCCATGGTTGGGGCACCGAGGGTCGATATCGACGTCGAGTACCTCCATCGTACCCTTAATACCGTCATAGTAGTTTAACCCAATCACACAAAGGCGTTCACAACCGCAGACGATCTTGATAATTTCCCGCACACAGGCCGCTGCAATCACTGATGTGGTCGTCACTCCGGAAGAGAGGATCCTGGAATCGGACATGACCTCTCCCGGTACACAAGAGAAAGTTCTGTGGAGTTCCTCGACGTGCGTACGGTTCATGGTGCATTCTAGGCACGGACCCGTCCTCAGAACAGACATCACTTTTCCTCTGAAACCGTCGGTGGACCCGTCCACATAGGGGATCCCATAATACTTCGCATGGGAGTTCAAATGCAGTCTGGCACTGACGTTATCCAAGCATCCAACATAGACATCGAAAGAGGATAGATCTACGGTCTGTATGCGAGCTTTTATCGGGGTGGCAACACAATCTTTATCCAGATCCGATGCCGCTTCAGATGCAACTTCGGCTTTACTACGACCGATGTCCCCTTCCCTGAAAAGTACACATCTGCTGAGATTGGTTTTTTCGATCGTGTCCGGATCTACGATGGTAAGGTCACGGAATCCTGCAAGTGTCAGACACTTCACTGCCTCGTTTCCCAATGCACCAGCACCTGCAACAAGAACACGGGCCTGGTGGATACGATGAATGTTGATCCAATCTGTCCGGACCATCCTGTCGAAACGACCTCCGATCTCTATTTTATCCAAATCAATACCGATCCGAATAATGCATAGGGAATTTATAACATGGCCTCTCTCTTCCGATGCCCTTTTTGAGTCATAGTGTGGCGAGGAGCACTGCTTCACTCTATTCTTACCGAAACAATGTTCTTCGAGTTCTGGCACAGAAGCATTGGAACAGATCCAAAAGAAAGATTACTGCAGAGGTCTGAAAGGAAGACCTTGCTGTACGACATCGCGTTTAAAGCAAAAACAGCCAACCCTTCTCGAACAAATGGATCTGTGACTGCATAGTTACCAACTCTGTAAAGCATTTTGATTTGGACAAATCGCGGAACCTTCTGAAAGTGGTGAATAACGCCTCTTTTATAGTCCTTAACACAATATACCAA
>CAVHHN010000063.1:0-10797 GCA_963635855.1 Faecalibacterium sp. CAG:74
AGGATCTCTTTGAATGGTTCTTCACCATATGCATGATTAATTGCATTATCATATTCGTCAATGAGAACGATCGGTTTCACCTGATGGAATTGTTCTAACATAGAACAAAGAACATACAGAGAATCCGTCAATAAAGCGAGATCCATCTTCTTGTCAATTATGTCCTGGTAATCGGCACGATATGCCGAATCGACCAATTCACTGTTCTGCAGGTACCTATACTCAACAAACAAATCTCTTATCCTACGTTTGAATTCTGAACAGAACTGTTCAAAATTCAGTGTATCGAGGTCCTTCATCGACAGGAAAATAACGGGGCGTGTGTTGCGATATTCTTCGACCTCGGGATGATCATTGATCTTCAATCCGTCGAACCAGTCGTTTCCTTTGTATTTCAGGTTGAAGAATGCATCAAGCATGGAGAGATTGAGGGATTTACCGAAACGTCTGGGTCTTGTGAAAAGGAAGACCTCAGATCCATCTCTGAGAATATCAGATATCAATTCGGATTTATCTACGAAGTAGTATCCACCTTCACGGATTTTTATAAAATTATCCTTTCCGATCGGAATCTTCAGTTTCTGCTCTCCCTCAGCCATACTTGGTATATTGGTTTAGGACTATAAAAGAGGCGTTGTTGATACCTTTAATGATCTAGGAAGAAGGGTTCCATTGAAACCATATCTCAATGTCTGGTCTTGAGGTCAGCTTTTTCATTTTCAAATTAGATTCTTTGAATACCCTGGGAGATTTCTGATCAGTTACAACCAGGGAAAGGTTAGACAACAGCAGAAGTAATGTGCTCTGTTTACCGTGGCAGCGTTCAACGTTTTGAATTCGATCAGACCGAAATAGGTTGGGTGTTGACAGCAGGAGTTCAATGGAACCAAATATGTAGTTAAAGTATTATTCCAGAATGGTGATGGCTGGATGATATCTATGCCCTCTTCCGATCCAGCCAAAGCCGATCTGTGTTACAACGCCGCGCTCAAGGCGTTCGAGAACCATGATGTTCCCAATGCCTTTGCGCTATTCCTGGAGGCAGCCAAGAACGGTCACCCGGACGCCCAGTTCCGTACAGGAGTGTTCTTCTACCACGGGATCTCTGTGCCAAAATCTCCTAAAGATGCATTGAAATGGTTCCGCCTAGCGGCGGAACAAGGGTGCGTACCTGCCATGAGCGAACTTGGGATCATGTACTCCGAAGGGAAAGAAACCCAACGTTCACCTGCCAAAGCGTATGAATGGACCTTGAAGGCGGCCGATGCGGGACACCCGGAAGCTTTGGCCAATCTCGGAGCATTGTATGCGAGAGGGGTCGGTACCGAACGCAACCTCGTCCGTGCGGTCAGGTGCTATGAATCCGCCGCAGACCTGGGTGTCGCCAGTGCCTGTTATTCCCTGGCACATCTCTGTCATGAAGGTGCAGGGACCAGGAAGGACCCTGCAAGAGCGGCCCGTCTATGTAGGAAAGCTGCGGATATGGGATATCGCAATGCATTGTATGACACCGCTGTCCTCTACTACGAAGGGGACGGGGTGGAAAAGGATGAATCCGTGGCACTGGAATATTTCAGGAAGGCGTTCGATGCGGGATTCGTGAATTCCAAAAAGTTCATCGACGAGATCGAATTCAGGAATCCACAACTCGTCAAGAAAGGATGAGCGTATGAGAAAACAAGCCCCTGTGCTCCCGGTCCGTGAGCAGGACCATAACGACAATGATCTGGAAAATGCATTGAAACTTCTGCAGGAAGGTCGGAACGAGGAGGCTTCGAGGTTCCTTCTGCTTTCCTCCAACAATGGAAATCCTTCTGCACAATATATCCTGGGTCTTCTCTATGCCACCGGGAACGGGGTGGAACAGTCGTTCAGATCGGCGGTGGAATATTTCACACACGCCGCAGAACAGGACATTCCCCAGGCACAGAACGATCTGGCGATCTGTTATTTCGAAGGGAACGGGGTGAAGAAGAACGATGTTCTTGCCGTCTATTGGTTCGGGAGGTCATCCAAACTCGGAGATCCAGATGCACAGTTGGCACTTGGGAATATGTATGCCAACGGGGACGGTTGTCAGAAGGATGTCACGAAGGCTTTCGAGTGGTTTCTGAGATCTGCGGAACAAGGCAATGTGGATGCACAGTTCAATGTCGCTGTTGCTTTCGAGACTGGTGATGGAACTGAGATCGACATTGAAAAGGCCAAAGTGTGGTTCGAAAAGGCTGCCGATCAAGGTGACAGGGACGCCAAGAGAAGGCTCAGGATCTTGAAGAAGAAAGGTTGAGAAGATCTTTCAGAGTGGCGCGGTCAACTGTATCTATAGGTATGACCCAGGCCTCCGGCCTGGGTCCTCTGTTATAGATGTGATCACAAGACCGCGGCCGTAGTGATGAAATAAGCAAGGAAAACCAAGGAAAGGATGTACATTATAGGGCTGACATCCCTCCACTTCCCACTGAAAAGCTTGCAGACACTGTACATGATTACTCCGAATCCAAGACCGTCCGTGATGGAATAGGTAAGGACCATCATCATGATGGTGGTCACCACGGTCACCGCACTTGCTGGGTCATCCCAATTGATCTCTCTCAAAGAACCCATCATGATCACTGCGACAATGAAAAGTGCAGCGACGGTAGAGGTGTTCGTTACCACAGTGAAAATGGGACTGAAGAACAATGCGACCAGGAATAACAGGCACACCACGAGCGCGGAAAGGCCGGTCCTTGCTCCGGATTCTATCCCGATGGTGGATTCGGCGTAACTGCTAACTGTGGACACACCGATCGCGGCCCCGGTCATCGTTCCGACAGCGTCGGAGAGGAACATCTTGTTTCCGTCCCGGATCTTACCGTTTTCATCCATCGCACCGGCCTCACGGGATACTGCCATGATGGTTCCGGTGGTATCGAAAAGATTGACCATCAGGAACGAAAGCACCACCACAATGAACATCAAATCGAAATGTACCCCCTTCAATCCATCAAAGAAGGCTCCCCAATACGGAGCCTCTGGCACTGAGACTATTTCGGATGGTATAGGGGTGATACCGAGGGCCATCGCAAGAAGTGTTGTAACTATGATGCCGATGAAAATGGCGGTCTTGTATCTCCGGATATACAAGGCGGTGGTCAGAATGATACCGAACAGCGAAACAAGCACTGCGACACTCGACATATCTCCCAGGGTGACAAGGGTGGAGGGATCGTCGACGATGATGCCCGAACCTTCTAGTCCGATGAAAAGAAGGAAGGCACCCAATCCGGCCGCCACCGCCAACCTCAGGTCCTTGGGGATGGAGTCGACGATGAGTTGTCTTAGGCCACTGAGAGTGATCAGAATGAAAAGACAACCTGAGAGGAAGACCGCTCCCAAAGCTTCCTGCCAGGTATAACCCATGCCGATGACGATGGTGTATGTGAAGAATGCATTGGTTCCCATCGCCGGGGCCTGTGCAATGGGGAATTTCGCATAGAGTGCCATCATTCCCGTCCCTACGATGGTGGCGATGACCGTGGCGGAGAAGATCTGTTCTTTTCCCATACCTGCAGGTTCTAAGGTCAGTGGCATCACCACGAGGACATAGGCCATAGCAAGGAATGTCACTATTCCCCCTCTTATCTCGGTCCAAAATGTCGATCCTCTTTCCGAGACCTTGAAGAAGCGGTCCACGTGTGATGCAATGTCCATAGGGTAGGAGATGGTATGATGGTTATCAATAGTTTCCCCTAAGGGTGAGTTCGAGATGTGCTGAAATTAATCAGAATCTGGGATCCATATTGATCTCCCCGATTTCAGCATCTGTATAATATGTATTAAGCACACGCCTCCCCTCATCAGTCAGATTATATCTACTGAGATATGGATCTTTGAACACCCACCCTTCTTCAATCCAACGAGATACAAAATCCCTATGATAATAAACAGAGTCATATTTTTCTGGATTAGAACTTGAAGAGCAAGTACGCATCCACAAACCCATATCTTTAAGCATTTTGATAACGTCTTTCGCACGTCCACCACATGAATAATATATTCTAAGAGCATTAACTAGATGCTCCTCTGGCATTTTTATTCTAATTTTCGGTATCGTTAAAGGTAAAGATACTGATTTTGCTAAACCAACAGGCCGCCCATCTGAATAATACATGCTTTTTATCATATCTTCTCCAACAGTATATTCTAAAGTTCTTACAACAAAAGGAATCGTATTGGAAAACATCATTGAGACCATCGCAGCCGCTGCGACATATTCACTGGTTCCTGCAGATATATTGATAAATACGTCAGAATCTGGGATTTCTTTAGATTCTTTCCGTAAAATTTGCATAACAATGTTCATCATTTCTTGAAAACTACTTACATCAGCAATATGCTCAATGATGTCCCCACCAAAAGAACGAATCTGTTCAGAAGTCTCTTCATAAAAACTCTGATAGGTAGTTCCCTGCGTACTATTTGGATTACGCACATAATGAATCAAATGAACAATAGGAGTTTCGTAATATTTTGCAGGTTCCGAGATTTTTACTGTTTCAAAAGTAACACAAGCAACCATTATCCTTCTACGTTTTCCGCTTTCCATACAGTTTAATATATTTAAGTATTAAATAAATTTCTACAAATATAACATTTACTACAAATTATTGTATCAAAAAATAAAAAAAAAATGTACTTCAAGTTTTATATACTCGTACAAATATTAACAGATTATGAAATCAGCTCAATTTGTTGGTCTCTATCCGGTCTCAAAAACGCTCCGGTTCGAACTCACGCCTGTAGGCGAAACATGGGACAACCTAGAGAAATGCAAATATTTAGAAAACGACATAGACAGATCTGAAAAATATCAAAGAGCAAAAGAATGCTTAGATCAGAATCACAGAGATTTCATTAATAGGGTTTTATCTACTTCCAACTTTGACTGGAAGCCCTATTACGTTGCACTGAAATATAAAAGAAATAACACACAAGATGCAAAATCAAAAAAAGACCTCGATAAATGCAAAGCAGATGCTTTGAACTATTACGCAAAAGCCTTCACAGGCGATAAGAACAACAAACCAAGACAGGATGAATTCAAAGGACTTTTCGCAAAACCTGCTATTGATCACATGATTGAAGTTGCCAGAGAAAATAATGACACTGACTCAATTGTTGCACTTGAAGCATTCAATGGATTTTCTGTGTACTTTACAGGATATCACACAAACCGTAAAAATATCTACTCGAGCGAAAAGGGTTCAGTTGCATACCGTATTGTAGTTGAAAACTTTCCGAAATTCGTTGACAATATGCTAATTTTTGAAACAATTCGCGATATAAAACCAGATATTATTGAATCTCTTAAGAAAAATTTAGTAATTAATGAAAAGCTCGGCATAAGGGATATCGAGGAATGCTTTACATTAAGTGCCTTTAACAAACTTGTCACCCAGGAAGGGATAGAATATTACAATTATATCCTTGGGGGAGAATCTACTGAAAATAAAAAAATTCAGGGATTAAATGAACTCTTGAATTTAGAGCATCAACAAGATTCCAAATTCAAAAGAATTCAGATGAAACCACTCTATAACCAGATACTTAGTTTACACAACTCGAGATCTTACATTCCAAAACAGTTTCAAGATTCAGAAGAATTAATGGACGTCGTAAATTTATATACAGAAACTCTGGAAAAAGAGGGCGTGACCGCATCCATCAGAGAACTTATGTATAATATCTCGAATTATGATTTGGAACACATTTTTGTAGATCAGTCAAATCTCACTATGTTCTCCAACTATCTACTTGGTTCCTGGGATTCACTTTCAGGAAAATTACAATTTTTCTTTGCAAAAGAATTAAATGATCCTCAGATGCTCAAATCTCGTACTAAAGTTGAAAAAAAGATGAAATCAGATCGGTTTTCGATAAAAACCATTAAAGACGCAATAAGCTGTACTGATTCCTTCTCCTTTGACAAATACTTCGAAAAATTAAACAATATTTGCGAAGAAATTAGTGTAAATACAATAAATCTGAAAGAACTATCGAGGGTAAATCTTGATAACCTTCCTGAGGATGAATTTGAGATTAAAACCTCAATGCTACGCCAAATTCTATCTGCATACTTAGATCTCCTTCATATGGTGCGGATATTCGAAATTGAAGATGGTATAGATTCCGACCAATCCTTCTATTCCACCCTTAATGAGGTGATTGATAAGGTATCTCCAATTGTACCTATATTCAACAAGGCTCGTAACTATTGCACAAAAAAAAGATATGACACTTCCAAATACAATGTAAGGCTTAAGTTCCCTACACTATGCGATGGATGGGACTTTAACAAAGAAAAAGATAATCATGCGATATTATTGAAAAAAGATAATGTATTTTACCTTGGAGTCGTAAAAAATGGACAGATTGAAACTACATCCACTATTTCTCCTGGAGTTACAGTATTTGAAAAAATGGACTATAAATTAGTTCCAGATCCATCCAAAATGCTTCCTAAGATTTTCATCAAAGCAAAAACTTCAGGTAAATACGGACTCTCTGATCATTTGCTTGCTGGATATGATGCTAAAAAACACAATAAAGGTCCAAACTTTGACTTGAAGTTCTGTCATGAATTAATAGATTACTTCAAAAAAGGAATCGAGCAGTACGAAGCTTGGAAAGTCTTCGGATTCAAATTCTCTGATACCAATACATATTCCGAGTTAAACGATTTTTATAAGGAAGTCTCAGACCAGGGATATAAGGTCTCGATGTCAAAAATTACTGCAGCAGATATATATGATATGGTAAAAAAAGGAGATTTATTCTTATTCAAAATAAGTAATAAAGATTTTAACAAGACCAGTTCAAACGAAGCAAAGGATAATTTGCATACGATCTACTGGAAAGCCCTATTCTCTCAAGAAAATTTGGTTAACCCTGTCATAAAATTAAATGGTCAGGCAGAATTATTTTTCCGTAAAGCTTCTTTAAAATCTTCAGGCCACAAAAAAGGTAGCATTCTTGTAAATAAAAGAACTAAAACTGGTCTCCCAGTTCCAAATGATATCTATAAAGAACTGATGGGATATTATAATCACAGCAATGCCACAATTAGTGAGAAGGCAGAACAATATCTCCCACTTGTTGGTTACAAACGTGCGGATAAAGACATCATCAAAGACAGAAGATTCACAGTTGACAAGATGTTCTTCCATGTACCAATCACGTTTAATTTCCGTGCAAGCAAGGGGGATAAAACACTCAATGAAACTGTTATCAATTCCACAGTTTCTGATAAAAATCTTAAAATTATCGGAATTGACCGTGGTGAACGCAATCTTCTGTATTACTCTATAATCGACCACGACGGAAAAATTCTGAACCAAGGTAGCTTGAATACAATTGATGCATATGATTATCACGATGCCTTGGATATTCGCGAACGTGGCAAAAAAGAATCGCAACGGAATTGGAATAAGGTCGAAGGAATTAAACAATTCAAAGAGGGGTATCTTTCTAAAGTAGTCTCTGTATTGACAAAAATGATTGTTGAAAATAATGCGATATTAGTTATGGAAGATCTCAATTATGGTTTTAAAAGAGGTAGAATAAAAATTGAAAAACAAGTTTATCAGAAATTCGAAAACATGCTGATATCAAAACTTAATTATGTTGTTTTTAAAGACAGGTCTCTTTCTGAGGAGGGTGGGCCATTAAGAGGATATCAACTTTCCCGCCCACAGGGAGATGTTGCACAATCTATCAAACAGACTGGAGTTTTATTCTATGTACCCTCCGCATACACGTCTAAAATAGATCCAACGACGGGATTTGCAAATTTATTCAAGTTTGGAGATGTATCAGACAACCTCGAAGGAAAAAGACAATTCCTCAGTAAATTTAAATCGATCAAATTTGACCCATCAGAAAACAAATTTGCATTTTCGTTCGATTACCGTGATTTTACTACATCTGTTGAAGATGCCCGTAATGTTTGGACTGTATATACCGTAGGGGTTAGATACACCTACTCGAAAAACGGATATATTATGAAAGATCCGACCGAAATGATAAAAATGGCTCTTTCAACATCTGGATGTGATATAGATTCAGAACTTACAGAAAAATTAACAAAACTAGATAATGATGCAATTCGGACATTATTCGAAGCGTTCAAACTGACTGTTGCAATGCGTGTGGAAAATGAAAAAGAAGATTATATTCAGTCCCCTGTAAAGAACCAAAATAGTGAGTTTTTCTGTACCAAAAACTCCAATGGTGCAACACCTATTGATTCCGATGCCAACGGCGCATACAACATTGCACTTAAAGGTGAACTTATGTTAAGAATGATGAAAGAATCCTGGAATACAAAGTCCTCTTATTCTGTCCCATACATCCACAATAATGAATGGCTCAGATTTATGCAAACTGGTATGAAAGAATGGAAGAACTAATTAGAATTTCCAATTTAAATGACTTCCTGTTCTGCCCCGCATCCATCTACTTTCATAGTCTGATGGACGGGTCAGACAGGACCTTGTATCAATCAGAATACCAAATCAACGGCACTTGGAGCCATACCACCATTGATAATGGAACCTATTCCTCTAAAAAGTCAATTCTCCAGGGGATAGAAATCTATTCGGAACAATATGGTCTCACGGGAAAAATAGACATATTCGACGTTCGCACCGAAACCTTAACAGAACGTAAGAAACACATAACCAAAATTTATGATGGACATGTTCTTCAGATATATGGTCAATATTTTGGCTTGATTGAGGCAGGATATTCAGTCAAAAAACTTAGGATACATAGTATGGATAACAATAAAAATTACGATATCCCCCTTCCAAGTGAATCTCCGGATTATCTTAAGCTTTTCAAGAACACGATTACTCTGATGAATTCATTTGATCTCTCTAATTTTACTCAAACAAATGCTGCAAAATGCGACAGATGCATTTACGCCCCCATGTGTCCATATAGTGAAATACCATGATGACAAGACCTGATTTTGTAAAAAAACAATTACTTTTCGTGTTCACTTTGGAAGGAGATAAGATCTCATTCAGAAATGATAATGTGGTTGTAACCGACTCAGATGGAAAAATAAAACATCAATCCACCTGTTATCGTATTTTTGCTCTTTTTATCATCGGACACATTACATTGACATCTGGTTTAATCGAAAGATCTCATAAATTTTGTTTTCCGATTTATATCATGACTCCATCTTTCAGAACGATTGATATCATTGGTCACCGTACTGAGGGAAATACCGCTCTTCGGAAATTGCAATATTCTTATCAGGAAGGGGATTTGGCAAAACATATCATTTATAACAAGATATTGAATCAACGGAACACTCTATTATTGCAGCGTACCAATACTCAGTGCCTCCAAGATACTATCTCTAAGCTCAATAACCTTATTTCAGAAGTAAAATCGTACGAGGGGGAAATCAGAGGTTTAATGGGGATTGAAGGAAACGCTGCAAAAATTTACTTTGAATCTCATTTTAATACGGGGGGTTGGGTTGGAAGAAAACCCAGAGTAAAAGACAATGCAATTAATGCGACACTTGATATAGGCTATAGTTTACTTTTTGATTATATTGATGCCGTGCTTTCGATGTATGGGTTCGATACATATCATGGTTTTCTACATACTGAATTCTACCTTCGTAAATCTTTAACCTGTGATATGGTCGAACCATTTAGGCCTCTTATTGATTGGCAGGTTAGAAAAGCCATAAATCGGGGACAAATAAAAGAAGAACACTTCAACATAACTGATGGGCGGTATCTCCTGGATATACAATACCGGAAAGAATATGTTAGTTTTCTTATGAAACCAATCCTAGAGAAAAGAGAAGAGATATTCCTCTATTTCCAGTCGTTCTATAGGGCATTTATGAAACAATTGAAAATAGATAAGTTTCCACTGTTCACAGTAGGTGAAACCCATGCTAGTGATAAGCTATGATATCTCTGACACCAAACTTCGGACAAAATTCATGAAATTTATACTTCGGTTCGGGAACCGTTTACAATATTCTGTCTACGAAATCGACAATTCCCCTCGGATCCTGAATAATATTCAATCAGAAATAAACAATAGGTTCTTGCCTCAATTTGGAGAATCTGACAGTGTCCTCATATTTTCGATACCCGACTCGGAAGAAATAATTCGTATGGGATATGCAAAACATGATGAGGACTCTATAATACTCATCTGAACAAACCTCGGTCTTAATCAAAATGTATGCCATAAAACAACAATTTTTGACTTCAAAAAAATTAAAATATAACTGATTACATCAATCAAATGCATAAATGATGCGCCCTTTGACGAATATTATAACTCAACGGGTTCAAAACCTATTCATAATTTCTACTGATGTAGATTTCAGCGATTTAAGGATGATACCCGTGTTCAAAACCTATTCATAATTTCTACTGATGTAGATAAGGTCTTGTCAGTGATCCCGACGATGTTCAAAACCTATTCATAATTTCTACTGATGTAGATCAATCTGCAATAATAAAGGCCGTCTTGTTCAAAACCTATTCATAATTTCTACTGATGTAGATCCGTACCTCTTGAGCAGATTCCGAATGTTCAAAACCTATTCATAATTTCTACTGATGTAGATGCCAAAGTCCGCACTAAGACCGTCCCGTTCAAAACCTATTCATAATTTCTACTGATGTAGATTTAATGGAGCTTGGAGGAGACGGATTGTTCAAAACCTATTCATAATTTCTACTGATGTAGATCCCAAGTCCGCACTAAGAC
>CAVHHN010000064.1:0-10693 GCA_963635855.1 Faecalibacterium sp. CAG:74
GTTCCATTCCGGTCGAGTGAATAATATAAACTTTATTATCTTTTCGTGAATTTAAAAAAATTTAGGAAAAATTAAACTGCATACGATTAATTAAATTCGTATGCGTGATTTTCTACCAAAAAATGAGTTATTTTAGCATTAAAACTAAATCCTATTTTCATGATGATTTTTCCATGCTGGCCATTAAATTTTTTGTTAACCCTAAAAATAGTTTAAACGGGAAAACGGGTTTTTTCGAAAAGTCCATACACAACACACGCATCTTATTTAACCCTATCTAGATAAGGGTTTTAATACACTCTTTCTTCATAAAATCCATTCCAACCAACAATTGGGAACGGAGGCAAGAAATGACTACAAAATCTGCACTAGTAATTGGCGGAGGTATCGCCGGTATCCAGGCTTCACTGGACCTTGCAGACAGAAACATCCATGTCTACCTCGTGGACAGACTGCCCACGATCGGTGGAACGATGTGTATGCTCGACAAGACTTTCCCTACCAACGATTGTTCCGCATGTATCCTTTCGCCTAAAATGGCCGATGCAGCAGGACACCCCAACGTCACCCTTTTGACCTACACAGAGGTCGAGAAGGTCGAGGGAGAGGCCGGTAACTTCACTGTCACCCTCAGGAAGAAGGCCAGGTACGTCGATGTCGACTCATGTACTGCTTGTGGTGATTGTATCGAGAAATGTCCCACCAGGGGAATCTCCGATGCATTCAACTATGGTCTCACCACCAGGAGGGCTGTTTACATCCCCCACGCACAGGCCGTCCCCAGGAAAGCACTGATCGACCCAGTATACTGTAAGAAGATCCTCAACGACAAATGTGGTGTCTGCGCAAAGGTTTGCGGAAAGAACGCCATTCACTATGATGATGTCGACAAGATCGAGACCATTGAGGTCGGATCCGTTATCGCTGCTTGTGGTTTCAGCGTCTGGGACGCCAAGAACGCCACTGAGTACGGATACGGAAGGATCGCCAACGTTGTCACCGCTCTCGAATACGAGAGGCTCGAAGGTGCAGCCGGTCCGTTCGACGGACACATCCCCGTACCGTCCACCATTGCAAAAGACAAATGGGGAGTTCCTGACAAGCACAATGAGAACACCCGTGGACCCAAATCCGTTGCATGGATCCAGTGCTGTGGTTCGAGATCACACAAGAAGAAATGGAGGCAGTACTGTTCATCCGTCTGTTGTATGTATGCTACCAAGCAGGCCATGATCACCAAGGAACACGGAAATGTTGATGAGGATATTTTCTTCATGGACATCAGGTCCTATGGAAAAGAGTTCGAGGCCTACATCATCAGGGGAGAGACCGAGTACGGTATCCACATGCACCGCGGTGCCCGTGTATCCAACCTCGAAGAGGATCCTGAGACCAAACAGGTCATTGTCAACTATACAGATAAAGATAATAATGCACTCTCCAAGGCCTTCGACCTCGTCGTTCTTTCGATCGGACTTGAGGCCCCTGAGGGATCCGAAGAGTTCGCCAAAGTTCTCGGAATCGAGCTCAACCAGTACGGATTTGCCAAGACCACTGTCTTCAACCCCTTGGAGACCACCAGGCCCGGAATTTATGTCACTGGTGCATTCGCTGCCCCTAAGGACATCCCGACCTCCGTCGCAGAAGCGTCCGGTGCAGCCGCCAAAGCTGGTGCCAACATCGTCAACGACCCCAGCTGGGAACCCTGCAAACCTAAGGTCTACCCCGCAGAAAAGGACGTCTCTGGAAAAGAGCCCCGTATCGGTGTATGGGTATGTCACTGTGGTATCAACATCGGTGGTATCGTGAATGTTCCCGAGGTCACCAAGTACGCAGAGACCCTGCCCCACGTCGTCGTCTCTAGGGAGACCAAGTACGCTTGTGCACAGGACACTCTGAATGAGATCTCTCAGTTCATCACTGATTATGATCTTACCAGGGTCGTTGTTGCATCTTGTACTCCCAGGACCCACGAGCCCCTCTTCAGGGAAGCCTGCAGGAACGGAGGACTCAACATGTACCTCTACAACATGGCCAACATCCGTGACCAGTGTTCCTGGATCCACATGCACGCCCCCGAGGCTGCCACTGAGAAATCAAAGGACCTCGTTAGGATGGCAGTTGCCAAAGCATGCCTTCTCGAGCCTCTTGAGGGAGCTGAGATTCCCGTCACCCAGGCCGCCGCCGTCATCGGTGGAGGTATCACCGGTATGACCACTGCTCTCGACATCGCTGCCCAGAGGGTCCCCGTTCACATCTTCGAGAGGGAGGACCACCTTGGAGGATTCGCCACCAACTTCGTCCACAAAGAGGACGGAAAGGCTGTGCAGGAATTCCTTGCCGAGACCATCAAGAAGATCAACGACAACAAGTACATCACCGTTCACCTGAACGCCAAGATCAAGAACATTCCCGGATACGTCGGAAACTTCCGTGTCGTTCTCGAGGATGGCTCCGAGTATCCTGTCGGTGCTGTCGAGTTCGCCGTTGGTGCCGCCCAGTACCACCCTGTCGAGTACAACTACGGTTCCGACCCCAAGGTCAAGACCTATGTCGAACTCGAGAAGGAGATCATGTCCGGTCAGTTCAAAGGCAAGAACGTCGTCTTCATCCAGTGCGTCGGTTCCAGGAATGACGAGGTCGGATACTGTTCTCGTGTCTGCTGTGCCGGAGCGATCCGCGAAGCGATCGAGATCAAACTGCGCGACCCCACTGCGAGCGTCAGCATCATCCACAAAGACATCAGGACCTATGGATTCCGCGAAGACCTCTACTACGAGGCCTGCAAGCTCGGAGTCAAGTTCCTCAGGCGTGCCGACGACTCTGCACTTCCTGAATATGATGGTAACTTCGTCGAGGCTTTCGACACCACTCTCGGTGAGACTGTCAAGATCCCTGTGGACACTCTTGCTTTGTCCGTCGGTATCGCACCTATGCGCGAAGAGAAAGAGAAACTCGCTGTCATGGTCAAGGTCCCCCTGTCAAAGGATGGATTCTACTTCGAGGCCCACCAGAAGCTCAGGCCCGTCGACTTTGCCACCGAAGGTGTCTTCGTGGCAGGAGCCGCACACTGGCCCAAATTCATGGACGAGTGTATCGCTCAGGGATCCGGGGCAGCTTCCAGGATGCTCACCATCATCACCAAGGACCACATCATATCCGAAGGTATCACCGCCTCTGTCGCCAACCCCGCAAGCTGTAATGGATGCGGAACTTGTGTCGGATGCTGTGATTACAACGCCATCTCCATCATCGTTGGCGAGGATGGAAACCTTGTTTCCTCCGTTAACCCTGGTCTCTGTAAGGGATGCGGTTGCTGTGTTGCATCCTGTCCTTCCGGAGCTATGGAACAGCGCGGATTCAGGAACAAACAGATTATCGCAGAGATCGATGCTCTGCTCGACCCCGTAATGGAGAAGGAGTGATTACAATGGCAGACGAAAACTTTGAACCTCTCATCGTGACTTTCTGTTGCAACTGGTGTTCATACGCCGGTGCTGACAACGCAGGTGTCGGAAGGCGTCAGATGCCTACCAACTTCCGTATCATCAGGACCATGTGCTCCGCAAGGATCGACCCTGAGTTCATCCTCAGGGCCTTCGCCAAAGGGGCAGATGGTGTGATGGTCCTCGGATGTCACCCTGCAGACTGCCACTACATCGGTGGAAACTACAGGGCAAGGAGAAGAGTTGCACTGATCAGGCTCGTCCTTGAGCAGTACGGATTCGACCCCAAGAGACTGCTTCTCCAGTGGGTTTCCGCATCTGAAGGAGAGAAATTCCAGAAGACCGTCACCGATTTCGTTGAGGTCATCAGGGCACTCGGACCCACCCCCATCAAATCCGAGAAAGAGAAAGACATGTACAACAACACCTCTGCACACGCAGAGGCCAAGAAGATCGAGGAGGAGTGAAAATGGGATTCTTTGACAGATTCAAGAAAAAGGCAAAGAACTGCGGATGCAAAGATGCAAAAGCCCCTGCCGCACCTGCGGCAGCCCGCAGCGGACCCAACTACTTCCCCGCCGCTGACCTCGGACCCGTCCTTCCGGACGCGCCCGCAGGTGGAAAGATCAAGCTCGCCATCTACTGGGCCGCAGGTTGCGGTGGATGCGATGTCTCTCTGCTCGACACCGACGAGAGGGTTCTGACCATCGGTCAGTTCGCCGACATCGTCATGTGGCCTATCGCAGTGGACGGAAAAGAGAAGGATATCGAAGCTCTTGAGGATGGAGCGATCACCGTCTCCATCATCAACGGTGCCATCAGGAACTCCGAGAACGAACACATGGTCAAACTCCTCAGGAAGAAGTCTGTCCTTGTCGTTTCCTACGGATCCTGTGCAATGTTCGGTGGAACCCCCGCACTTGCCAACCTGGTCACCGGTGGAGCCAAAGAGCTCTTGGACTACGTTTACGTCAAGACCCCCACTTC
This sequence comes from Faecalibacterium sp. CAG:74, assembly GCA_963635855.1. GTDB lineage: Archaea > Thermoplasmatota > Thermoplasmata > Methanomassiliicoccales > Methanomethylophilaceae > Methanomethylophilus. The sequence continues at coordinate 4,434 of CAVHHN010000064.1, forward strand.
AGCTGAATTCCAGGCCAAATACCACCCGGATGCAGCTCTCGTTCCCAGTCCCGTCACCAAGGTCGAAGAGGGTAACCTCACCCTTCCTGTGCTCTACGACACTGTCAAGCCCCTTGACGAGGTCATCGATGTTGATTACTACATCCCCGGATGTCCTCCCCAGCAGGAGTCCATCTCTCACCTCTTGAAGGTCGTTGTCGACTTTGTGTACAACGGAGTCGCCCTGCCTCCGAAGGGAACCGAGATCGGAGTCACCAAGACCTGTCTCTGTGACGAATGCCCCAGGACCAAGGAGTATGCAAGGATCACCAAGATCTACGAGCCATACCAGGTCAATATCGATCCCAACAAGTGTCTTATGGACCAGGGCATCCTGTGCCTCGGACCTGCTACCCTCGGAGGATGCAACGCTAGGTGTACCCGCGTTGGACAGCCCTGCCGTGGATGCTACGGACCGACCAAGCTTGTTCAGGAACACGGAGCCTCTGCGCTCACCGCTATCGCCTCGCTGTTCCCTGTCCTTGATGATGACCCCACCATGGACGAGAGCAAGATCATCGAAATCATGAAGACAATCAAAGATCCTCTCGGATACTTCTACGCATACACCGTCGGAAAGTCGCTCATCCAGAGGTCTGTTGTCGAAGAGAAAGCATAAGGAGGAAGAAACATGGCAGGACCAATTATTTGGGATGAGAAACAGAAGGTCAACACCAAACGCGTGACCATTGACCCCATCACCCGTCTCGAAGGACACGGAAAGATCGAGATTTTCCTCGATGACAATGGTAATGTATCCAATGCATATTGGCAGATCCCCGAAGTAAGGGGATTTGAGAGATTCTGCATCGGAAGGAGGATCACCGAACTCAACCAGATCACCGCAAGGCTTTGTGGTGTCTGTCCCGGTGCCCACCACCTTGCATCCACCAAGGCTATCGACGGATGTTTCAATGCAAAGCCCACCGAGGCCGCATTCCACATCAGGGATACCTTCTACCACGCACACTTCATTCACTCGCACATTGCGCATTTCTACGCACTTGCTGCAGGTGATTTTGTTTGCGGACCCGCAGCCCCCGCTGCACAGAGGAACGTCCTCGGGGTTGTCGCCTCGGTCGGTCTCGAGACCGGTACCGCAGTGCTCAAAGCACGTCACAACGCTCAGAGGATCCAGGAGATCATCGGAGGAAAAGCCACCCACCCTCTCGTGGGTGTCCCCGGAGGAGTCTCCAAGGCCATCAGCGAGAGTGAAGCAGCCGAGATCCGTGGCTACGCCGACGGACTTGTCGAATTTGCTCAGACCTCCCTGAAGATCTTCAACGATGTCGTTCTTGCAAACAAGGAATACCTCGACATCATCACCAACAAAGACCTCTACTATCACGAGACCTACCACATGGGTCTTGTCAATGACAAGAACCAGTTGGAGTTCCACGACGGTAAGGTCCGCGTGAAGAACCAGGAAGGAAAAGAATGCGACAGGTATGATTCATTCGACTATCTTGACCACATCGGTGAAGCGGTCGAATCCTGGAGCTTCGAGAAGTTCCCGTACCTCAAGAACCCTGGATACAAGGGACTTGTAGATGGGCCCGACAGCGGTCTGTACCGTGCCAGCCCACTTTCCAGGCTCAATGTGTGCGACTCGATCTCCACACCTCTCGCAAATGAGCAGCTTCAGATCTACAGAGAGACCTTCGGTGTCAAAGAGAGCGGTGCACCCGTTCAGTTCACCCTTGCCACCCACTGGGCAAGGCTCATCGAGATGCTTTATGCAGCTGAGAAGCTCCGTGACGATGCCAACTCTGACAAACTCACCGACCCCAACATCAAACAGACCGATCTCGTTCCAGGAGGACGCGGTGTCGGATGTATCGAGGCACCTCGTGGTACCTTGACCCATGACTACACCTGCGATGAGAACGGAATCGTCACCGCATGCAACCTCGTTGTCGGTACCACCAACAACAACGGACCTATCTGCATGGATGTTGCCAAGGTCGCCAAGGCCCTTATCCACAATTTCGAGGTCTCCCCCGGACTCCTCAACATGTGCGAGATGGCCTTCAGGGCATACGATCCCTGCAACTCTTGCGCTACCCACAGTCTCCCTGGTCAGATGCCTCTGACCGCTGAGATCAGGAACGCAGACGGTTCCATCTACGATACCGTCAGCAGGAACTGAAAACAATTTAACGGCGTCTTAGGACGCCGGTTCATTATTATTTATCGGCCAGATAGTTCCGGTCTTTTTGTTTGAAAATTCAGAGTGTTGTTTTTTCAACAATGCGTTTTTTGATACGCCCATCTGATACCATGTTCTCAGATCTTTTACCTAGGTCCAATCCGTCAAGAAGATAGATGTGAGCGTTGTCGAGATCCACCAGATCCGAATTCAATACAGGACCTAGAAGTTGACCTCCGATAGTATTGATCGGCGATCCTCCGAGTAATCTGTTGAATGCAGGGACCACTATGAAATTGTTCGGCAGGGTTGGATAACGAGCGCCTTGAACCTCTGAATGGAACAATCCCCGTAACCAACAGGGTTCTGAAACCGTCGATCCAATGCCATCTTTGAACAGAATGGTCGGATGTTCATGTCCCATGATCAGGGTTTTTTGGCTCATGACCTGAGGAGATGGCCAAGTATGTCCGTGAATAAGGCCCAGGCCATCCAAACACATTCCCGTGGCAGGGTGTAATCTTATTTTTGACGGAAGGAATTTTTCAAGTTCGGTATCATGGTTGCCCCGAACAATGTCTACTTTTGAATAGGAGCAAAGCAGACTGTCAAAGAATTCGGGAATTTCTTTGAACTCCTGAAATGAAGATCCAGGGACCGAATCTTTGACATCTCCGATTATTATTATGCGGTCGGTTCCTTCAGTAGATGCATCATCGATCGTGGCGAGCATATCCTTAGTGCGAGAGGTCAGATGAACCCCTTTCTTCAAAAGATGGGCCTCGACACCGATATGCAGGTCACCAATGATCAGTGCATCATCGGTTCTAAGAGCAGGTATTCCGTGAACTGGTTGGATCATTGGTTTTTCCTGCCGTTCAGACCATCTTTAAGGACAAGAGGGATGGAATCAATAACATCGGTGGCGATCATCCCGTAGGATAATTTATCGAATGCTTTCTCACCTGCCTTTCCAGATATCCAAGCACCGAGACAACCTGCATCGAACGCTGACATTCCTTTTGAGAGAAGGGCAGCAACGATCCCTGCTAGAACATCACCTGTGCCTGCGCCGGTCATTCCGGCACATCCTGTCTCATTGAATCTAATGACGTTTCCGTCAGAAATTATGTCTGTTTTGCCTTTTAGAACGATGGAACAGTTTTTCAATTTGGATGCAGCCATAACTGCATTCTCATCCGAACAGTTCTGTCCTGTAAGGCGAATGAACTCTGCTGCATGTGGAGTTATGACGGTCTGGGTTCTTGCTTTGAATGAGCTTGAAAGTGCGTTAATGCCATCTGCATCTATGACCATTGGTTTTTTGCACATGGCGATGAATGCGTTAACTGTCTTGATGGTATCAGGGTCAATTCCGAGACCAGGGCCAATGAGAACCGCATCGTTCCTTTCCGAAAGTGCCAGTAGGTCCAAGATATGGTCCTGGCACAAAATGTTCCCATTCAATCCTTGCACCATAAGTGTTGGGTTGACAGATGCAATTTCGTGATATACTGAATCAGGAGCTGCTACTGTCACCAGGTCTGTACCAGTGCGCAGAGCGGCCATTGCTGCCAGTGCGGGAGCACCGAAATAAGGGCCTCCGCCGATGATCAACAATCTTCCGTTTTTTCCTTTATGGCTGTTTGCCGAGGGGAGCGGGTATCTAAGCATATCTCCGGGGCCTGTAACACGATACGCATTTTCGGGCATTCCAATATCAACAATGACGATTTTACCGCAATTGGTATCGTTCATTGCGGTTTTGGTATCATGTAAGGCAATTGTGATATCCGGGAGAACCGCAGTGTCTGTTCCTAGGCCAGTTGGTACATCGACAGAGACAACAGTTCCGTTGAAACTGTTGACCTTCTCGACATATTCTTTGTATGTCGGTTTCAATGACCCAGAAATTCCAGTTCCAAGACCACAATCCACAAGAACATCGAAGTCGAATCTGCAATCTTCAAAGGGGATTATGGCCTGTGCATATTTTTTCAGATAATGTAATACAGGTTGGGATCTGATTGAATCTAAAGGGTCGATGGAATAAACAGAAATTTCGTTCTCAAGAAGGAAGCAGGCAGTTGCATAGCCATCTCCACCATTGTTTCCATGTCCACAAATGATGCCGATCCTTTTCGATGGATAATGCTGTACCAGAAAGTCAGCGACACATTTACCTGCGTTTCCCATTAATGTTTCGGTGGAAACACCCATGGCCGCTGCATTCGCATCCATTACTCTGGAATCTAAATGAGATATCATGGTCAGGACTGGTTCTTTACCAGGATCTCACCGACAGCGGAAAGGATAGCGGTCTTTTTCATCTTTCCTTTCTCTACTTTGACGCATCCGTTTCTGGCAACCCAGTTTCCAGGATAGGCTTTCTCTTCATGTATTGTGTATTCCAGATCTAAAAGGATAGCACCCTTGGCGATCATGTCCAAGGATGGTTTTTCGACGCAATATGAAAGAGGTAATTTGCGACCTTCTGCGCGGGTACGGTTCGAATCAAAGTATTCGGGCCAAAGAACGATTGCGGTCTCTTCATCGTATGCCATATAATCACCGGTATCGTTCAGTGTGTAAAAAAACTTCTTTTAAAGTGTGGCCCCAGGGGCAGGCCCCGGGAAATGATTTTGATATCTTCAGTTGAGAAGGACAGCGTTGATAGCGCCGACCTGTCCGGGCCTGGAGGTGACGATCGCATCTCCAATCTCGGTCTTGATGGTGGCGCCCTTGTTGATAATGTTACGCTGGACGAAGTTGGGGTCCGAAGGGTTTGCGATAACATTGAGGATTTTAACTTTCTTAACAGTGTTGGTCTTCTTGTCGACGACGTTGGCAAATTCAGCGGCGAGCATTCCGGTTTTGTAGGATTTGCCCCTTCCGCGGTACTGCCTGCGTACCTCAGCACCGAGTTTGGTGTACTGCTTTTCTCTGCCGATTTCGAATTTCCTCTTACCGCGAGCGAGGACAAGCCTTCCTCCGGTAGATTTTCTGCTAGATTGACCCTGCCATAGTGCCATGTTAATCGACCATGCTAATCTGGGTTTGTATATAAAATATTGGTTCGTTCTCTTATTTATGGCCCGATAAGTCTGGCTTTCACATCGGAATTTTCAATTTCGATCACTGCTGCACGTCCATCCATGGCAGGCCCAGGATTCACACATATGGTCTTACCGATCTTCTTGATGCCGATATCTTCGTGGATATGTCCAGAGACTGCAAGAATGGGTTCGAAATCATCGATGATCTTCCGTATCGCATGACTGCCGACGGGCGTTCCATTGGGAATGTGGTCAAGGGTATCAAATGCAGGTGCGTGGGTCATGAGGATCATACCCTTTTTGGATATAGGGCGAAGACCAGAATCGATCTCGTTCTCAGTAAGCTCAAAGGGGGAGTTGAATGGGGAAATAGTGCCTCCTCCGAGGCCTGCCATATAATGTCCCAGGATTTCGGTCGATCTGCCATGCATGTTAACTGCTATGCTTGATATGGCCTGAGGTACATCCCAGGTATCGCAGTTGCCGGGAAGGACATACTTTTTTCCGTGAATGGAAGATATGATGGAAACAGCATCCTCGGTCGTGCCGAGGTCGGTCACATCCCCCAGACAAAGTACTGCGTCGGGGCGTTCAGTATCGATAAGATCGTTGATCCAGGGGATCATGTTTGTTTTTTGGTGAAGGTCCGTGAGAACCAGTAGTTTCATAGGAGATTGATGGTTTCTGGAACCTATATATGTATGCAATGTGGTGCCTTCAAAACCCGTATGCTTTGACGTATTTTTGAGGCTTATCTCACATTTTTGATTCAGATACGCCCTTCAATCAAAGATTTTTCTTTGAGAAGGACGGTAGCTGTTTTTGCTTTGAATGCGATTCCATACAATAGTGTCTTTCCTTTCAGACCCCTGCAGTAATCTTTCTTTTGGATCTGTTCCAATGCTTGATGTGCCAGACTGTCTACGACAGCTTCGCTGTCATTGGGATTGGCCTTTTTGATCTCGACCACGATGTTCGGATACTTGGGGAATTTGCTTTTCATAAGAATATCATGT
>CAVHHN010000065.1:0-10665 GCA_963635855.1 Faecalibacterium sp. CAG:74
ACTGTTCCGTGGACGGTGTGCTTTTCAACAAAGAAAAGACGGAATTGATACAGTACCCTGCCGGCAAAACCGGTATTTACACCATTCCCGGATCTGTCACAACCCTCGGGGATTATGCGTTTGCTTACTGTACCAAACTCACTTCCATGACCATTCCCGAAACGGTCACTTCCATTTTACCCGGTACTTTCGCACACTGCACCTCCCTGGAATCCGTGAGCATCCTGGGTTCTGTCTCAGGAATCGCAATAGATATGTTCCGGGACTGCAGTTCTTTAAAATCCTTCGATATTCCCGATTCCGTCAAATATATCGGAATGTCTGCGTTCAAGGACTGTGCTTCCCTCGCCTCCATCGATATCCCCGATTCGGTTATAGAAATCGGAGACCGTGCATTCATTGGTTGCTCATCCCTTGCCTCTCTGACCGTCGGTAATTCCGTTGAAAAGATCTGGGAAGCTTTCGACGGAGAATTCTACGACACCGATTGTATAACCGAACTTCCTCAGACCGCCGAAAAACTGAAAGGATTCACTTTCAAGAAGATCAACGACAAGTGGGTAAAACACGTATACTCCGGCAGCTGCGGAGAAGATGCCACATTCGTTTTCGATACGGACACCGGCATACTCACCGTCGAGGGTTCTGGGAATATGACCGATTTCACCGAGATTTCCATACCCTGGAACCCCTACAAGGCCTCCATCGGGGCCGTCGTCATCACAGGTACGGTCGAATCCGTCGGGACCTATGCGTTCAGCGGCTGCACTTCCCTGGCCTTCGTCTCCTTCTCGGATTCCGTCAAAACCATCGGAGCCAATGCCTTCAAAGGCTGTAACTCCCTGACATCCGTCACCATTCCCAAATCCGTCACATCCATCGGAAACGATGCTTTCGACGGAACCTTCTACGATCTCGACGGAGAAAGGGAACTCCAACCTACTGCCGATAACCTGGCCGGATACACCTTCGAGAAAACCGGGGAAAAATGGGTCAAACACGTTTCCGGCAAATGCGGAGACGATGTTTATTACGAATTGGATTATCCTACCAGGACACTTTCGATAACCGGGTCCGGAGCGATGTACAACTATTCGTACTCTAACCGGTCCCCCTGGTATTCATACATCGGTTATATCGAATCGGTTGTTGTAGGCGAAGATGTCACGGTCATCGGATCCTTTGCGTTCCTTGATTGTTCCAAACTCACCTCCCTCACCCTCCCGGATTCCGTCACAACCATCGGATCCGGTGCGTTCGCTTACTGTTCCAAACTGACTTCCATTATTATCCCCGATTCGGTCGAAACCATCGGAGATATGGCGTTCGCCGGTTGTTCCAAACTAACTTCCATCACCATTCCCGGAAAAGTCACAACCATCGGATCCGGTGCGTTCGAAAACTGTTACGAACTTAAATCTGTCATTATTCAAAGTTCCCTCACATCCATCGGAGACTATATGTTCGGCTTCTGCACGCATCTCGATTCCGTCACCCTTCCGGATTCCGTCACAACCATCGGCCGGTTAACGTTCGCCAGATGTGAATCTCTCACCGATCTGACCTTCCTCGATTCCGTCGAGTCGATCGGAGACTATGCGTTCTACGGTTGTGCATCCCTCACCTCCCTTGCCATTCCCGGTTCCGTCCAAACCATCGGCAGGTACGCCTTCAGCAACTGTACATCCCTCACCTCCCTTGCCATTCCCGGTTCCGTCGAATCGATCGGAGACTGTGCGTTCGACGGAGATTTCTACGGTATCGACGGAATAACCAAACTCGATCCGACCCCTGAAAAACTGGCTGGACACACCTTCAAGAAGGTCGAGAACAAATGGTACATTATCGTATCCGGCCAATGCGGAGATCACGCCACATACGAATTCGATTCCTCTTCAGGAGCACTCACCATAAGCGGGTCCGGAAAGATGTTCGACTTCAAGGACCCCACTTCGGTTCCGTGGTATTCGTTCAAAGCGTACATCAAATCGGTCGTCATGTCCGGTTCCGTCGAATCGATCGGAGACTATGCTTTCCAGAACTGCACCGCCATTACCTCCGTCACCTTCCCCGATTCGCTCGCGGTGATCGGAAATTATGCGTTCCAGAACTGTACTGCCATCACCTCCGTCACCTTCACCGATTCGTTAACAATCATCGGAGACCTGGCGTTCTACGGCTGTACCGGACTGACCTCCGTGGACATCCCCGACAATGTCACGACCATCGGAGAGAGTGCCTTCAATGGCTGCAGCTCCCTGACTTCCGTGACCTTCGGCGGTTCCGTCAAGACCATCGGAGATTATGCCTTCACCTACTGTACGGCCCTTGCCTCCGTCGCCCTCGGCGATTCGGTCAAGACTGTCGGATTCAACGCATTCGGCAAATGCACTTCCCTCGCATTCTTGGACCTCGGCGATTCCGTCGAAGAGATTGGAAACCTGGCCTTCTACGGCTGTACCGGATTCACTTCGATCGCCATTCCCGATTCCGTCAAGACCATTGGAAGCAATGCGTTCGAAGGAACTTTCATCGGTTTCGACGGTAAAACCGAAATCGCACCCACCGCCGAAAACATGGCAGGATACCAATTCGATAAGATCGACGGCAAATGGTACATATCCGACTCGGGCGAATGCGGAGAGGATGCATATTACGAATTCGACTCGACCAAGGGCGTGCTCACGATCTTCGGTTCCGGTTCGATGACCAACTTCGGCCATTATACCTCGGTGCCATGGAACCCCTACTGTGCCAGCATAGGATCCGTCAGTATGACCGGCGTCACCACCGTCGGATCCTGTTCGTTCTGGGGCTGTACGTCCCTGACCTCGGTGACCCTGCCCGATACCGTCACCGCCGTCGGACATTATGCGTTCGCGGAATGCGAATCCCTGAAATCCGTAAGCATCCCGGATAAGGTCAAAACCATCGGGAACTCTGCGTTCTACAGATGTTCCGGACTCGACCAGGTCACCATTCCCGGTGCCTCGACATCCATCGGATCATTTGCGTTCTACGGCTGTTCCAAACTCACTTCGATCGCCATTCCCGGATCGGTCACCTCCATCGGAGAATTTGCTTTCCACGGTTGCAGCCTGCTCGATACCATATCCGTCGATGGGAAAAATACGAAATACAGTTCCGCGGACGGTGTGCTTTTCAACTTCGACAAGACCGAACTGATACAGTATCCCATGGGTAAAACCGATGATACGTATTCGATCCCCGGTTCCGTCAAGACCATCGGAGACTACGCGTTCGCGGAATGCGGATCCCTCGTATCCGTGTCCATTCCCGGTTCCGTCCAATCCATCGGCAGATTCGCGTTCGATTGCTGCACGTCCCTGACCTCCGTCTCGATACCCGATTCCGTCCAATCCATCGGAATGGCCGCTTTCGCCGGCTGCGACTCCGTCACTTCGGTGACCGTCGGTGATTCCGTCAAGACCATCGGTGACTACGCGTTCGCCGACTGTCCCGGTCTTGCTTCCCTCACCATCGGCAGATCCGTAGAATCGATCGGACAGTATGCGTTCGACGGAACATTCCTCGATTTCGACGGCGAATCGGAACTCCAACCTACCGCCGAAAAGCTGGCCGGAACCTCCTTCAGGAAGATCGATGAGAAATGGTTCAGAACCGATTCGGGAGTATGCGGACCGAATGCGTATTACGGATTCGATTCTTACACCGGAATCCTTTCGATAACGGGATCCGGAAATATGTACGACTACGGTACCGATCCGGTCCCCTGGTCCTCTTACTGCGGATACATAACATCGCTCGATATCTGCGAAGGCATCGGATCCGTCGGAGACCATGCGTTCTACAACTGTACCGGCCTCGTCTCCGTCACCATCCCCGATTCCGTCCAAACCATCGGAACCGAAGCGTTCTACAACTGTACCGGCCTCGTCTCCGTGGTTATCGGCGGTTCCGTCACATCGATCGGAAACTCTGCGTTCAAGTACTGTTCCGAACTCGGATCCATCACCATTCCCGAAAAGGTCGGAACCGTCGGCAAGAGTGCGTTCGAAGACTGTTCCGAACTTACTTCGGTGACCGTCAAAGCTTCCGTCGTGACCATCGGAGATTCAGCGTTCTGGAACTGTTCCTCCGTAACTTCGGTGACCTTCGTCGGTTCCGCCGCAACCATCGGAAACGGTGCGTTCTTCGGATGTTCCGCACTCACGGATCTGGACCTCGGCGGTTCCGTCGCATCCATCGGAGGCCTGGCGTTCGCCGGATGCACTTCCCTCGCCTGCGTTGATGTTCCGGATTCAGTCACATCCATCGGAAAGTGTGCGTTCGACGGATGTTCCGCACTCTCCGATCTGACTCTCGGCAATAACGTCGTGACCATCGGAGACACCGCATTCCGCGGATGTACTTCCCTTATTTCGGTGTCCATTCCCGGATCCCTCAAAACCCTCGGATCCAAAGTGTTCGACGGGGTATTCCACGGCATCGATGGTAAGACAGAGATCGTACAGACCGCCGATAATCTGAAAGGATACACCTTCAAGAAGATCTGGAATGATTGGTTCATGTTCGTTCAGGGCGAATGCGGAGCGGAGGTTTACTTCGGATTCGATTCCGTTACCGGGGAACTTTCGATAACCGGTGCCGGACCGATGGACGATTACGGATATATCTCCAAAGCCCCCTGGTCCCCGTTCGCTGGATATATCGGTTCGGTCAGGATAGGCGAATCGGTCACAACCGTCGGAGAGTCTGCGTTCCGCGACTGTTCCAAACTCGTCTCGGTGTCCATCGGCGATTCCGTCGGATACATCGGACAGTATGCTTTCTACGAATGTACCGCCCTCGGCTCCGTTACGATCGGCGATTCCGTCACAACCATCGGATTCAGTGCGTTCCAGGATTGTTCCGGACTCACCTCCGTCACCATCCCGGGTTCCGTCACAACCATCGGATCCGCCGCATTCATGGGCTGTTCCGGACTCGTCTTAGTGATCTTCGACGGTTCCGCCGCATCCATCGGATCCAGTGCGTTCAACGATTGTACCTCTTTAGCCTCCGTGACCCTCGGCGATTCCGTCACAACCATCGGATCCGCTGCATTCCAGTACTGTACCTCCCTCGTCTCGATCGACATTCCCGCCTCCGTCGTATCCATCGCAGATTCTGCGTTCTACGGCTGTACCTCGCTCAAAGCCATACACGTCGATGGTAAGAACACGGATTATTGTTCGGACGACGGTGTGCTGTTCGATAAGAAAATGACCGAACTGATCCAGTATCCAGTCGGTAAAACCGATTCCGCATACACAATCCCGGAATCTGTCACAACCATCGCATCCTATGCGTTCGTGAACTGTGAACACATAACTTTCGTCACCTTCGGCAAACAGGTCAAAACTATCAGGACCGCCACGTTCAGCGGATGTGCATCCCTCATTTCCGTAATCCTCCCGGATTCCGTCGAAGAGATCGGAATGGGTGCGTTCAGTGACTGTACCTCCCTTACCTCCGTGACCCTATCCGATTCCGTCAAGGAGATCGCGGACTGTCTGTTCATGAACTGTACCTCATTGTCTTCAGTGACCATTCCGGATTCAGTCACAAAGATAGGACCCAGTGCGTTCATGAACTGTAACTCCCTCGCTTCTGTGACCTTCGGCAATTCCCTCGAATCTTTCGCAAAGTATGCTTTCGACGGAGACTTCTACGACACCGATTGCGTCACCGTACTCGACAAGACCGCCGATAACCTGAAAGGATACACATTCCTGAAGATCAATGACAAATGGATAAAACACGTTTATTCCGGCAACTGCGGGGATAAGGTCACCTTTGCTTTCGATTTGGACCAGGGAATATTGACGATCGAAGGCTCCGGAAAGATGTCCGACTTCACCGAGATCTCGATGCCGTGGAACCCCTACAAGGCTTCCATCAAATCCGTCATCGTTACCGGTTCCGTCGGATCGATCGGAAGCAATGCGTTCGCCGGATGTTCCGCACTCTCCGATCTGACCATCGGCGATTCCGTCGGATCCATCGGAGACAATGCGTTCCGCGGATGTACTTCCCTCATCTCCGTGACCATCCCCGGATCCCTCAAAACCCTCGGAACCAACGTGTTCGACGGAGTATTCCACGGTATCGACGGTAAAACAGAGATCGATCAGACCGCCGAAAACATGGCAGGATACACCTTCAAGAAGATCTGGGACAACTGGTTCCTGTTCGTTCAGGGCGAATGCGGAGCGGAGGTTTACTTCGAATTCGATTCCATTACCGGGGTACTTTCAATAACCGGTGCCGGATCGATGGACGATTACGATTATGCATCCAAAGCCCCCTGGTCTTCGTTTACTGATTATATCGACTCGGTAAAGATAGGTGAATCCGTCTCAACCGTCGGGGCCTATGCGTTCCACGACTGTTCCAGACTCACCTCCGTTACGATCGGCGATAACGTCGGATCCATCGGAGATTATGCGTTCTACGGATGTACCGCCCTCGGATCCGTTACAATAGGCAAGTCCGTCGCCGTTATAGGGGACAGTGCGTTCCAGGATTGTTCCGGACTCACCTCCGTCACCATCCCTGGCACCGTCACCGACATAGGGGCCTGTGCGTTCCAGGATTGTTCCGGACTCGTCTTATTGAGCATCGACGGTTCCGCCGCATCCATCGGATTCAGTGCGTTCAGCGGATGTACCTCTCTCGCCTCCGTGACCCTCGGCGATTCCGTCACATCCATCGCATACGCCGCATTCGAGTACTGTACTTCCCTCGTCTCCATCGACATTCCGGCCTCCGTCGGATCCCTCACATATTCTGCGTTCTACGGCTGTACCTCCCTCAAAGCCATAAACGTCGATGGGAAAAATGCGAATTATAGTTCGGCCGACGGAGTGCTTTTCGATCAGAAAATGACCGAACTGATCCTGTATCCCGTCGGTAAAACCGATTCCGCATACACAATCCCGGAATCGGTCACAACCATCGCATCCTATGCGTTCGTGAACTGTGACCATCTCACTTCCGTTACTTTCGGCAAACTGGTCAAAACCATCAGGGCCGCCGCGTTCATGGGATGCGCATCCCTCATCTCCGTGACCTTACCGGATTCAGTCGAAGAGATCGGAACGGGTGCGTTCAGCGACTGTACCTCCCTTACCTCCGTGACCTTACCCGATTCCGTCAAGGAGATCGCAAACTGTCTGTTCACGAACTGTACCTCATTGACCTCCGTGACCATCCCGGATTCCGTCACCGATATTGGGGACATTGCGTTCATGAACTGTATCTCCCTCACGTCCGTGACCTTCGGCAATTCCCTCGAATCCATCTCACCGTATGCGTTCGACGATGACTTTTATGATTTCGATTGCATCACCGTACTCGACAAGACCGCCGAAAACCTGAAAGGATCCACGTTCCTGAAGATCGGTGACAAATGGATAAAACACGTCTATTCCGGCAACTGCGGGGACAAGGTCACCTTTGCTTTCGATATCGACCAAGGTATAATGACGATCGAAGGTTCCGGAATGATGTCCGACTTCACCGAGATATCGATGCCGTGGAACCCCTACAAAGCTTCCATCAAATCCGTCGTCATAAACGGTTCTGTGGAATCTGTGGGCAGCAATGCGTTCGCCGGATGTTCCAGCCTCACTTCCGTGACCATCGGCGATTCCGTCACAACCGTCGGATCCGGTGCGTTCGGGAACTGTTCAAGTTTGAACAAACTCACCCTTCCCGTCAGTGCCGATTGTTCCGGAACCGGCCATCCTGCCTTCGAAGGCTGCGTCAACATCGACGAGATCGTCCTGACCAAAGGAACCGGTGTTTGGAACGTATCCGATAGTGCGCCATGGAAGATCACCGGGGCCGATCTTACCGTCACGGTTTCCGAAGGCGTGGGATCGATCGGAGATTCCGCTTTCGCTTCCTGCGACAGGCTTAAAGCCGTCGTAATAAGCGATACGGTCACCCTGATCGGAAACGGTGCGTTCAAGGATTGTAAGAACCTCGACGTCCTGACGATCGAAGCTACCGGCCTTGGATCCATAGGCGACAATGCATTCCGGAACTGCGGTTCCCTCGTTTCACTGGAACTTCCCACTTCCGTCACCCGGATCGGAGAATACGCATTCTCCGGATGTTCTTCCCTCAGGATCGCCGACATTGGTGCTTCCGCACTCTTGAGAACCCTTTCCACCGGTCCGGCCGGCAATTCATCCACAGGGATCGGAGACTATGCGTTCATGGGCTGTGCTTCCCTCATTTCCGTGACCTTCGGCAAAAACGTATCGACCCTCGGCGAATGCGTCTTCAAGGATTGTTCCGGCCTGACATCCGTCACTCTCGAGAACATCGATTCGATCGGATCCTATGCGTTCCAGAACTGCACTTCCCTTAATTCCGTCACCATTCCCGATTCCGTTTCGGAGATCGGAACCAATGCTTTCGACGGAAAGATCTACGATACCGATTGCAAGACCGTTCTGGAACCGACCGCCGAAAACCTGGCAGGATCCACCATCAGGAAAATCGACGGCAGTTGGTACAAATACGTATATTCCGGCAAATGCGGAGATAACGCCTCCTTCACCTTCGATATCGTTCAGGGAACACTCAATATCGGGGGATCCGGACAGATATACGATTATTCTGATTGTTCGATGCCCTGGAACCCATACAAAGATTCCATCAAATCGGTCAGCATAAATGGTTCGATCACCACCATAGGATCCTATGCGTTCCATGGTTGCACATCCATCACTTCCGTTACCCTTCCCGAATCGGTAACATCCATCGGTGGGTACGCGTTCCATGGTTGTATGGCTTTGGTATCCGCCCCCATGTCCGACTTCGTCACAACCGTCGGATCCTATGCGTTCCAGAACTGTACCTCCCTCACCTCCGTCACCCTCGGCAATTCGGTCAAAATCCTCGGAGACGGTGCGTTCAGTAATTGTTCCGCCCTGACCACTATAATCGTTTCGTCTTCCGTAACATCCCTCGGAAACAATGTGTTCGATGGAGACTTTTATGATATTAATGGGGAAACCAAACTCGATCCCACCGCTGAAAACCTGGCAGGATGTACTTTCAAGAAGGCCGATGGCAAATGGATCAAGCAGAATACGGTTCCTTCAGAGGACGGTTCCGATAAAGGATCGAACACCACCATCTATCTCGCCGGAGGAGTCGTTGCCGTATTGGCCGTATTAGGTGTCGCCGTATACGTCCTGAATAGAAGGACCTGAATGACCTGAGGATGGGGCTGTACGCCACGGGAATGGTCGCACCCTTGGTCAGGGGGACCATATACGACGAGTTCGGGAATGCGGTCTACAGGGACGTGATATTCATGCCCTTCTTTCAATCCGAATCGGTCACGTTGGAAATGGGGATCGACCACGAAGTGAAACAGAACTGTCTGGTTGCCATATGGCATTCGGGACAGGAGCTGAACTCGTGGTACGAGGAAGGGATGGATGCGGAGGATTACGAAACCGTGTGCATCGGTGAGGGGTATACCATGAAGATGACGCAATGGCCGTATGCAATTCCGACGGAATGTGCAACCAGGCGAAGCTGGACCTGCAGGTGTCGAAGGTCAATTATCTCCAACCGGAGAAGATGGATCTGACGGACTATCTGGATGCGAAGGTTTCTGGGGGGGAACATACTGCGGTTGATCTGTATCGTTGCAGGTTCCATCCTTGCCGTTCTGGGTATAATGAGGAGGAATCCGGCCCCGGTGTTCGTCGGGGTGGGGGTGATTCTGTTCGGAGTGTTCTTTGCCGATTCTTTGTGGGAAAAGATAGGGAAGTTCCTGAAATGAATCCGGTGCGGGAACGTACTCTGAAAGGAAGCTCCTGCACCTGACCGAGGCTCAGGAGAAGCGGTACATCGACCTGGGCCTGCTCGAGGCACCCAAGGTCGAAAAGAAGGGCAGAGGCAGGCCTCCGGGAAGCAAGAACAAGCCTAAAGTGCAATGACTTCGGAAATCGTTAATGGATATCGGTTGCTTGGTAATACGCACGTCTGTTGATACTAATAGTGTCTCTTTTATAATCGGGAGGCAATGTACAAAGTATGTCAGGAGAGGAGAAGCGGTTGGAAGTACCAATAGGGGTCGATGACTTCAAAACGATCCGTCAGGTTGGATTGTATTTCGTGGATAAGAGTGAACTTATTTCAGACCTCCTTGTAAATCCGACCGGTGCATATCTCTTCACAAGACCCAGACGTTTCGGTAAATCCCTCAACCTCTCCATGCTTGATGCATTCTTCAATCTGAAATACAAAGGAAATAACTGGTTCGATGGATTGAAGATCAACGAACATCCCGAGGTCGAAGAATATCGGAACACTCGCCCTGTTATTTTCCTATCGATGAAAGATCTGTGTTTTGATAACTATGAACAATTTCTTTCAGATTTCACAGACAGGATCAGAGACGTGTACAAAAGATTCAGATATCTGGAAAAAAGTAAAAAGGTAGATCCTGCCGATCGTACAGATTACCATAATATCGATCTCGGCACGGCCAATCTGACACTTGTCAAAAAATCGCTCTATACCCTTTGTTCCATGTTGGAACAATACCATGGAGTTAAACCGATCGTTCTCATTGATGAATACGACAATACTCTGAATCATGCATATGGT
>CAVHHN010000066.1:0-10659 GCA_963635855.1 Faecalibacterium sp. CAG:74
GACAGAAAACGCTGGAAAAAGGGGCGAAATTGATATCACTCGATGAGGATATCATTAGAAATCAAATAATCGGCGGACTCGATAGTCCACGATTTTGGGAAACTGTTGTAGTAGTGTTTACAATTTGTGATTTCACAAGTTATTAAAGTTCGATAAGATTTAACTAGTATAAGCGTCAGTCCGCCTCATGAAGTACATTGTGGTTGTAGACTGCATCTCCTCTGGACAGATGTTCATCGATGATATTATAGAAATGGGCTATCACCCTCTTGCCATTTATACGTATTTTGATACCGAACACGCTGTCGGCTGGACAGCCAATATGAACAGCGTGAAAAAGGATATCAAGGATAAAGCAGAGATCATTCAGTTAACCAAGGACCAGGATTTCGAAGATTTCCTGAAACAACTGAAGAAATATGATATCGCCGCAGTGGTGCCTGGATCGGAAAGCGGTGTCCGTTTTGCTGAGAAACTGAGTACTGCTCTCGGCGTTAGGGGCAATAATTCGAATACCACAGACCTACGCCGTACAAAGGCCGGCATGTTCGAGGCTTTGGGAAAGGCCGGTATCAGACGCATCGAGTCGATGATTGTTACTTCTGAAGAACAGGTTAAAAAATTCTGGAACGACAATAAATTGAAGAAAGCCGTCCTCAAGTTCTCTGAAGGTGCCGGAACCGTCGGCCTCAAAATTTGTGATTCGATCGAAGACAGTGTCGCATATTTCGACCAGATGCATTCGATGTACAATGATATCGGTTCTTCCGACTCCCCCATCCTTATGCAGGAGTATATCGGAGGTACCGAGTACATCGTGAACAGTTTGAGCATCGATGGCAGACACAAGATCACCGATGTTTGGAGATATGAAAAGATCATTGACGAAGACGGGATCTTGATCTATGACACGATGGTTCTTGTGGACCGTCTTGTACCTGGAATGCAAGAGCTTCTCCAATACGACTACAAGGTGCTGGACGCCGTCGATATGAAGAACGGATACTGCCACACGGAAATAAAAGTGGATGATAAAGGCCCGGTTCTCATTGAAACCAACGCCAGAATCATGGGTGGCAATTTCACCCGCGAATATCTTGATGAGATCTTCGGATCCCATATGTCGGATATCACGCTGAAGGCATTGTTGAACCCATCCTTCTTTGATAGTTTCCTTAAAACCCCTTACCTTCCACGCAAATCCGCATTGTTCAAATTTGCGATCGCTCCGCGCAATATGAAGGCTGACCTCGGACCATTCTTTGAACTGGTTAAGCATTTGGAATCTTACCGGGAGATCGTGTATTTCGGAAAATCCGGGGTACAGGAATATCCTCGTACGATCGATCTGGATACAATTCCGTTCTATATCAGAATGGCCAACCAAGATTATGGAAAACTAAAGAGAGATTACGAACTTGTCAGACTTATGGAAGAGCGTTACTATGGAATGTTGTTCGCTGTAGAGGACCGTGTCGAAGGTGCAGCAAAGGTCACAGATGTTAACAAACTGATCTCCATGCTCCCTCTTTCCCGTAAATTCGCATTATATGATGAGGACAAGGTCACTGTGATACAGTATGGAAAACAGACCGTTTCAGATGAGTGGGAGATCTATGATGGAGCTATCTTCGCCACCTGTGGACCCACAACCCTGACCGAACGTTTCAGACAGATGATGAAGTGCATGAACCACATCAGAAAAGGTGGCCCCGTTTTCATTCTCCCAGAAACTTACCAAAATCTTCCATATGGCAGTGTTTGTGCAGAGGTCGTGATGTGTGTTATGGGATTCAAAGCAGAAATCCCACCATCGAACAGTAACGGCATTTTGTATGGAATAAAAGGCTGAAAACTCAAAATCGGGGGCATCTAAGTACTTGATGCCCCTGATATTCTTGTAATTCCTATGTCCTCCCACATAAATTTGAGGTTGGGCTGTGATAGGATAAAATAGCGTAAACTGATGGTACTTTTATGAAATACATCGCTGTGGTGGATTGCGCATCTTCCGGAGAAATGTACATCAGAGACATTATAGAGATGGGTTATCGCCCCCTTGTTATCTACACATACATCGATGCAGAGCATGCTCAGATCCTTCATGCAAATGTAGAAAAAGTGAAGAAACGCCTCAACGGCCGTACTGACATCATCCAGATCTCAAAAGACCTTTCTTTTGATGAACTCCTTAAAAAAGTCAAGGCCTATGATATAATATGTGTCGTGCCCGGATCAGAGACCGGTGTCACTCTAGCAGACCAACTCAATAAAGCCTTGGGTCTTAAAGGAAATGATCCGGAAACAACGCAATTACGTTGTACGAAGAAAGGAATGTACGATGCTTTGCTAAAAGCGAAAATAAGAGCCATTAAGACCGAAGTTGTGACCGACCCGGAACAGATAATAAAATTTTGGAAAGAAAATAAACTATCAAGGGCCGTGATGAAATTCTCGGAAAGTTCAGGAACCGTAGGATTGAAGACCTGTGGTTCTCTTGAAGACAGTTTGGACTATTTCAAACAAATGCAGTCCATGTACAATTTATCTGGCTTTAGATCCCAGATCCTTATTCAGGAGCATATCGGTGGAACCGAATATGTCGTGAACAGTTTGAGCATCGATGGAAGGCACAAGATAACTGATGTGTGGAGATATGAGAAGTTCATCGATACCGATGGCGTATTGATTTATGATACGATGGTACTTGTGGACCGCCTGGTACCTGGAATGCAAGAGCTTCTCCAATATGATTACAAAGTTCTTGACGCTGTCGAAATGAAAAATGGTTTCTGTCATAATGAGATAAAAGTGGATGAAAATGGGCCTGTTCTTATCGAGACCAACGCCCGGCTCATGGGCGGTAACTGTACCCGGGAATATTTGGATGAGATCTTCGGTTCACATATGTCAGATGTCACTCTGAAATCCCTTCTCAACCCATCATTCTTCGATAGTTACATTCAGACCCCATATCTTCCACGCAAATCAGCAATGTTCAAATTTGCAATCACTCCCCATGATTTGAAAGCTGATCTCAAACCGTTCTTTGAGTTGGTAAGACATCTGGATTCATACAGAGAGATCGTGTATAACGAAAAAACTGGATTACAGGACTATCCTCGCACGATCGATCTGGAAACATCACCCTTCTTCATCAGAATGATCAATGAGGATTATGGAAAACTGAAACAGGATTATGAACTTGTCAGACTCATGGAAGAACGTTACTACGGAATGCTGTTCACTACTGAAGATCATGTCGAAGGTGCGACAACAGTTACTGATGTCAATAAGTTGATTAACATGCTTCCTCTTTCACGTAAATTTGCATTGATCGAAGAGGATAAAGTAACTGTGATACAGTATGGAAAACAAACCGTTTCAGATGAGTGGGAGATCTATGATGGTGCTATCTTCGCCACTTGTGGTCCCACCACCCTTACTGAACGTTTCAGACAGATGATGAAGTGCATGAACCACATCAGAAAAGGTGGCCCCGTTTTCATTCTCCCAGAAACTTACCAAAATCTTCCATATGGCAGTGTTTGTGCAGAAGTTGTAATGAGTGTGATGGGATTCAAAGCTCAGATTCCGCCATCGAACGGTGATGGCATTTTATATGGGGTAAAAAACTGAACACATAACTCCTAGGTATAGCTGGGATCAAATGGAATACAGAAAGAAAGACCTGTTCTTGATTTTACTGACATCATTCGCTGCGATATCTGTTCTTGCATGGATGGATTCAAAACTCCCGGACCATTATCTGATCGCCTCGTTCGGAGCCACCAGCGTATTGATCTTCGCCGTACCGCAGTCACCCTTCTCACATCCCAAAAACGTCTTCCTGGGTCATTTGATATCAGCGATCGTCGGATTGTCAATGGTCGTGGTTTTCCAATACCTCGGATGTTTTGACAGCTTACAGTGGTTAGCGGCAGGTATCGCGGCTTCTGTGGCTATTGTTGCCATGGTAATTACAGACACGGTCCATCCCCCAGGTGGCGCAACAGCCCTGGTATTTGTACTCAGTGGATACAACAACGTTCTAGACCTGTTCCTACCGGTTCTGTTCGGCCTAATGGTCTTGATGATCTTTGCTTACGTATGCACCCACACCATACAACATCTTGACCAAACTACCGGAAAACAGCAATGAACTAGCGTTGGGATTTTATCCGATAAGAAGATGGACAGGCATGCGCACTTCGACCGTTCATTTAGAAAAAGCCTTGGCGGAGTTTAACTGCAAGGTTGATGATCTTTCACGCAAAGAGGATTCGATCGAACTGCTTGACGCACTCATCAACCGTGGTGCTGTACTTTCCATGCTTGATTACGTAACATCCGCCAAAGAAGATTTCGATGATGCGATCCTCCTTATGGACAAACTCGCAAAGAATGGTGTAAAAATTGATGCGGGATATTACGTCAGAACATATGTTTCGCGTGCCGAACTGTATTCCGAAGGGGAAGAGGATAATGCTATCGAGGATTACAGAAAAGCTATCGAGCATCTTGCTGATCTACATCCCGGTTCCAAATACTATGATAAAAAGACCATCGCGGATATGTGTTCGATCGCCACCCAATCCATTGGAGATCTTGAACAGCTATCTTTGGCCCGCCCATTCATCGAAAAAGGTCTCGAAATAACCTCTAACGAAGACTCGTCATTTTTCAAAAATATCCGCTTAGGCCTTCTCAACTATTCCGGATATGCGTCTCTTCTTGAGTCCGATCATAAAACTGCATCCGAAGTGTTTTCAGAATCCTGTAAACTGGCCGCCGACCTATATGCCAATTCTGAACTCGATGATCCCGAGGACCTTGTATTTGCGTTTGCATCAAAAGCTGATGCCGACAAAGAATTGCTTGGTATTGACACATACCTCTCGGAAATGGAGAATACTCTTTCGATGATCGACGAACTTGTTGCAGACGGCGTCGGAATAGATCAAGAGATCATCTCCACGCTTCATGGAGAGATCGCCAAAGCATACATGGAAAAAGGAAACATTGCCGTGGCTGAAAAACATCTCTTGCGCAGGGTATCCTTGGATCTGAACGGATCCGATCAATATATCCAAGAGAACAAACAGATCTGAATCACTCATTCTTGAGTTCTTGATAGTTCTTCAGCATTTCAGTTGCTTCGGAACAACCCGCTTCAGATGCTTTTTTGAACCATTTTACAGCTTCATGCTCGTTATGGTCCGTACCTTTGCCGTCACCGTGCATGAGGCCCAAAGCGTACATTGCCTGTGGGTACCCGTTCTTGGCGGCAAGTGTGTACCACTTTATGGCGTTCTGATAATCGACCTCGGTACCCATACCTTCCTCATAACAAACACCAAGATTGTACTGTGCCAGGATGTTTCCTTTGTCTCCTGCTTTCAAGAACCAATTGAATGCGGAGGAATCGGATTTCGCAACACCCTGTCCCAATGAATACATCGAACCGAGTGTGTACATAGCTTTGGGATAACCGGAGTTGGCAGAAGCTTGAATAAGACTGACAGCATAGTCATCATTCCTTTTCACACCTTCACCGAAGTGGTATGCCAGACCAATGTTGTATTGGGCCTTGAAATTTCCTTGAGCCGAGGATCTGTCCCACCAGCTCATGGCCTTCGAGAAATTCACGGAAGTACCAAGGCCGTCATGATACATATTGCCCAAGGCATATTGTCCTTCAGCATTACCTGCCTCTGCAGACCTCAGGAACAGTTTGAAGGCACTTTTGTATTCCCCACGGGAATAAGCTTTGGACCCATCCGAATAATCCCGATTCCCATCGGTCTTTACTTTACCCAACCCGAACATGGGTCTACATCTCGGTTATGTGTTTATTGATTTCCGTTCTCATCGATAAGGATTAATGGAAAATTATGATTGATGTACATATGTCAGATCCATCAACAGAGAAAACGATCATAGTACGTTCGGCCCTAGGTATCTTCGTATTGAGCACCGAAGATGAAAATATATTCACAGGGGCGGCCAATGGATATTCTCTCGAGTTGTGTCTGTCATTTGATAACGGAAACGATCGGTTTTCTGCCATACTGAAAAAAGAAGAAATTCTTACTGAAGCCGAAGATAGAAGATTATCCGGTGAATTCAACGGATTGTCCACTTATCTTGCATCTTGGATCGACGAGGTCTGCAGCGAAGATATTGAAGCTTATGCCGACGATGTGAGATACTTCCAATCGTCTGATGGAAAGATCGCGTATTGGGCGTATAACACCCATTTGAACACGACCCCGATAGTCTTTGTTCACGGCGGTCCGGGAGGAGATAGCAACCCGGTCAAGGCACGTCGCCTTCATCTCCATAATCCGATCTATCTTTTCGATCAGATGGGTTGCGGACTGTCCGACCCCATCAAAGATTACGACTCCTGGAACATACAGGAATATGTTGATGAAATGAAAGAATTCATTGATCATATTCCAGCAGATAAGGTCATAATCATCGGTGCTTCCTGGGGTTCCGGACTCTCGGTCTCATATGCAGTAGCAACTTCATGCAAGAAGATCGCAGCAATGATCCTACCATCACCATTTCTTAGCACAAAACTGTGGACTCAGGATATGTGGCAGAATTTGCAAACCATGGGCCAAGACAGAGTTGATATTGTCAAGAAAGCTATCGAACATAATGATTTCGGTCCCGATTTCATTGAAGTTCTTGGAGAATATAACTCAAAATTCCTTTTCAACCGCACCGTTTTTCGTGAATATGCATTTGCATCCGCAAAAGAAGAACCGAACGAGACATTTCGTAAACTGAACGGTCCCAATGACATGTCCACTACCGGAAAACTAAAGGACTTCGATATCACGGCAGGACTTGAGAAACTGAATATCCCAGTATTGTTCATGTGTTCTGATTCGGATGAGGTGACCATACCCCGTATTGTCGAATATCATGATAGGGTCAAAGGCTCGCGCCTTTCGATCATTCCCAATGCGGGACACGTCCTGGCACTGGAACAGTTCGAACTTTATCGTGACTCCATCGTCGCGTTCTTGAACGAATTGGGTCTTTGAAACCCATTTCAATAAAGTTAAAAGATCCTGGGGAAAACCCCAGGTAAAAGTTTCAAGCGATATAGATCTCTAAGGAGGTGTTGACGGATTTTCCGTTCAACGACCCGAATTCCGTAATGACATATCCGTGGTACGTGAAGAAAACGTAGTCCTTGTAGACGAGGTCCGTTATATCTCCGGTGGCCGGATCTTCCCCTCTGATGGTCCCATTGACGGTATATGCCTTGACAGCAATATTTCCATATCTCTCGGTGGATTTCTGTGAGATAGCCTTATAGGTCTCTTCATTGAACTTGGTGAAATGATTTCCGTAGAAATCAGAAACCTTCTCAGAATACTTTGAATCCTGGGTCTGCTTTTCTGTCACAGTGACCTTTGAACCAGAAGTACTAAAACCATACTCGGTGGTGGTGACAGTATATGCGGTATCGGTGACATCCTGCATGACATCGGTACCTTTTCCAACGACATTGGAAACGGAATGGCCATCGTAGACGATGTCCATTTCGAAGGTAGCATTGGATTCTTTGTCAACCACTTTCCACTTGAGATTATAGTGGTTACTATCATGCACAACGGTGGCGCCGGCATCAATAATCGATTCTTCATTGGTGTAGTCAAAAGGCAGGTAGTCATTTTGAACCCCTGGCATAAACATACTCAGATCCATTGTAGAGGAAGATGAGATAACCGTGGTTTCATGGGATTTGACAATACCGTTGTTAACTGAATCTACAACAAGTACGCCACTTCCCTTTCCTTTGGACATATCGAAGGTGGATTTTATAGTAAGATTTTCGGCGATCCGGTCATCAACACCGAATAAAGAATAATCGGAATGAGTTGTGTCATCACACAGAACACAGATAGCACTCGCAGCCAATGCCGCCACAACGACGACGCTGGCAATTACTGCCACAGCTTTGTTGTTCATATTGATGGAGTTCAGTAATATGTTAAATAATTGTTCCATAACCTGTCTATTTATTCACATTTTTTTGTTTTTAATGCATAAAAATGATTTTTTTCGGAATTTTTTAATATTGTAATTACTCCATAATTATGGTGCAGATATTGATCGAATTTGATTAAAAACGTAAAAAATCATCAAAAAATACCCCCGATTTTTATCATTATTACATTAAAAGTAAACTATTCGAAAAAACATAACAGGTAAATGTTATAAATAATGTAGAATATGCATTATTATGTCTGAAAAGAGATGTATTGTGATTTCCTGCGTATCCTTTGAAACTGCGATGATCGTAGAACCGACAGTCAGTTTCGGCGCGGACGAAGTACATCTTTTTCATTACACGCGCAATCCCGACGATGAGGGCGGACGTATATACCAAGAGTTCTACAACGAAGTGGAAACACAGATCAAGGATAAACTGCCTAAAGTTGTGATCTTCGAACACGCAAACGATCCCGTTTATGATTTTCAGTTAATGTTCAGGGATCTTCTTACTCTCATCGCAGACATCAAAAAAAGATATCCCGGAACTACCGAAGATCCTGCTGAGGGAACCGAGATCTACATCAATTCTTCCGCTGGAACATCACAGTTCTGCGCCGCTGCGATCGTTGTCGGAATGATGAATGACGGGGTCAAGTCGTTCACTGTCGGCACCAGAGAATTCACTATCAAAACGCAGGACATAAGAAAACTCTACTATAAAGGGGATAGACCTGTCGGACTTACTGAACACACCCACTCGCCTAGGATTTTACCCAAGTTCGATATTGAAAAACCTGACAGAACTCTGATTCTGGCACTCCGTGTGTTCCACCGTCGCTACACCCAAGGGCAATCCACCACCGCAACGGGCATCATTCAGGAATTGAAGGAAAAGGGTTTATGGGAGTACACTCCGATAGCCAACGAAGTGAAGACCGCTGCCAAACAAAAAGAGATAATGTTCTATCAAAGACATTACCTGAAGGCATGGATCAATGCTGGATGGATCGAGAAGCCTAATGGCTACTCGAAATATGCCCTTAACGACAGCGGACTCTTGATGATTTCTACATTTTATGCTGAATGAGACACTTTAGTGGACAAGAAGCCTTATTCAACAATTATCAACCGAGCAGGATGTCCTTGATCGATGCAAGATCGATGTGTTCACCCTCGTCAAGATTGAAATCATCAACAGCTTCAGAAACGTCCTTCAAGAGCTGACGATCCTACATTATACCTTCATCAAAATCGAAAGACAATGAAGCATCCAGATCCGTAAAGAATTGAAGCAACTGAAGTGTGACCTTTGTCTCATTCTCCTTGGAAATCGGTACATCTAACTTTATTTCGTCCTTGTACTTTCTGATCAAAGCGATCGTTGATGCTTTCAATGCTTTCTCCATGTTATCAAGGATATAAAATCGCCGTGGCATTTTGATTTTGAGACCACACCGCACTGACCGGAATTGGACATATTCCTTGTTATCACAAGACATAGTCAAAGGCGTAGATCAATGCTATGATTTAAGTTGCCAAATGGCCACTTAAATCATGCTCTTACAGACGCTGACCGAAACCTCTGGGTATTCACTCCTTCAGTCCCGTTTCGGTCTCGAACTTGTTCTTGAATCCGTTGAATATGCTATCGGCATCTTTTCCGCTGTTGCGAGCAACGTATTCGTTCGATGCACAGATCCAATCGGACCCCCAATACTCTTCGCCATGTTTCTTACCCATCTCTGCCAGGAATTCTCTGATCCTGGATCTTGCTTCGATCTCTGCCAATGCCTCTTCTTTGGACATTCCGCTAACAGACAGTGCGCGGCGCATGACGGGTGCATTGAAGTCGATGTCTCCAGAGATGTCAATGAATTCTCCGATACGATCTGAAGTAACCACAAATTCAGATACTTTCCTGGTCTGAGCACCTGTTTTGCGGTCCAAAACTGTCCCCATGGTGATGAGAACCTCGGTTGCCATGAACGATTCGCCGGAAACCCCGATGTCATGCACAACCCTTTCGAAGACCGTTTTGGCCGAATCACCGTGAATGGTACCCATGATAGAACTGCCAGCGCGACCGGTCCGCATACACTCATAAAGGGTTTTGGCTTCAGAACCTCTGATCTCTCCCAAGACCAATGCCGATTCGCCCATCCTTAAAGAAAGTCTCATGGCTTCGTTGGAACGGGAGACCGCGTCACCGTCCATACGATCATCGATCAGGATGGACTGAACTTTATAGCCAGCTCTACGCATATACTCGTTAGGCAACTCTAAAGTGTCTTCCAGCGACACGATTCGGAACGACTTTGTAAATTCAAACATGCCGAACGGTCAAACGACAGACGAAAATCTATCTCATCCCTGCAATCACAATGGCAAAAAGGGTAAAAAGGTTTTTGGGTCACATAGCCCCGAGATATGCAACCCATCATCTTTCTTCCCTCAAAGGCACATTTGATTAACCTGATGATTTTCTGGCGTGGTCTACATTCTGTCTACATCTTACTCAAATATTTGTAAAATGTCCGAAAAACCGTATGAATTGCGGATTTTATATCCGCAGGAGAGTTGTGAATGTTATCGATAGATTCAATGAAAGGGCGCACCGATTTGAAGTACGCATTTCTG
>CAVHHN010000067.1:0-1459 GCA_963635855.1 Faecalibacterium sp. CAG:74
AGATCCACAAGAAAGATTATTGCAGAGGTCTGAAAGGAAAGACCCTACTGTACGGAATCGCGTTCAAAGCAAAAACAGCCACCGTCCTTCTCGAAGAGACCTGCCTATGATCAACAGATCACTTGCTCAAATGTGATCTGGACTAGACAATAACAGAAGAAATATGCTCTGCATACTGTAGCTACATTCACTGATTCGAATTCGATCAGATTGAAAGTAAATCAGATGTGACAGTTTGATTTCAATAAGGCCTATTTACGAGGTCTTCCAGCCGGTCTTGTGACACCGAACCCGACCTGCTCCCAGACCTTGTTCTACCATATGAATATCCAAGATCCTTCGGGTACCACCTATTATACTAGTGCACAGCCGTCTTTTTTATATTATTAATAAATGCCACAATCCATCAAAGGTGATCATATTCTACTGAACGCAGAATTATATGTCAAGGACCTACCAGGGCAGTTGGTTGGTTCTTTGGAGCCCATATCCATGGTGGACGCCAACATCATAAGCGTTGTTCACGACCGTGAAAAACTGGTCAACAACAGGATCACGGTCAGTGTGACCTTCGAGATCGGCAACACGAAAAAATTAGATGAGCTCAAATCCATCTGGAGGTCCATGGATATCATCATCTCGAAGATGGGTTCCGTCTATGAAACGATCACCCGCGAGTTCATGCTCGTGGGCCGGTTCAACGCCACCTATATCGAGAACCTCATCGAAGAGGCTTCAACAATCGTCCAACTGGAATCCACCGACATCGGATATACCTCGAAGAACAGCTCCTCGGACAAGCACACCGCCATGATCACCGCGGAAGTGCGCAGCGAGAAAGATATTGAGGCTCTTGACAAATTCTTCATGGACGCTTGCAGGAAAGATGACATGCTTTACATCAGGGGGATCTGAATGGTAAGGCTGTTCATCTCTGGATTCGGTACCGTCGGTCAGGGCCTTGTCGAGGTCTTGGAAAGACGTAAAGATTTCTTTGACAACAAATACGGGGAACAACCTGTCGTAGTAGGTGTCATTGATTCCAAGACCGCCGCAGTGGATCAGAAAGGTCTTGACATGAAGGCCATCGTGGAAAGGAAACACAAAGAACACACTGTGAGTTCCACCCCTTACAAGGATTCCACAGAGGTCATGGACTCCGTGGAATATGATATCCTCATCGAAGTGTCACCCACTGATGTAAAAACCGGTGGAACAGGTCTGAAGAACATCACCCATGCCCTTGAGAACGGAAAAGATGTCATCACCGTCAACAAAGGTCCCCTCGCCCTGAAATTCCAGGAACTCATCTCCCTCGCCAAGAAGAACGGATGCAAATTCCGTTTCGAAGGTTCCGTCGGAGGTGCCATGCCCATCATCAACCTCTGCCACGAGAACCTCAACGGAGAGAAGATCTCCTCCATCCGCGGTATCTTCAACGGTACCTGCAACTATATCC
>CAVHHN010000067.1:1469-10470 GCA_963635855.1 Faecalibacterium sp. CAG:74
TAGCAAGATGGACAACGGTCAGCCCTTCGAACAGGCTTTAAAAGAAGCACAACAACTCGGGTATGCCGAAACCGACCCCACCAATGACGTCGAAGGGTATGACGCGGCCACCAAAGTGGTCATCCTCGCCAACTCCGTGTTCCACCGGAACGTGACGTTCAAAGATGTGAACATCACCGGTATCACAGGGATCACACCTGATGCCATCGCCCAGGCCGCATCTCACAACATGGTCATCAGACTCATCGGGGAGATCTCGGACACCCGTCTCGAGGTCTCACCCCGTCTGATCCCCATCGGACACCCCCTGAGCATCGCAGGTACCCTGAACATCGCTCAGATAGATGCGGACCTTGCCGGCCCCATCACCATCACCGGCCGTGGAGCGGGAAAGATAGAGACCGCCTCGGCCATCCTCAGCGACCTTATCTCCATCATGAACGTAAGGTTGTGAATAAATAACAGGAGAGATCCAATGACATCCAAAATCGTTGTTACACTCATAGGAAAAGACCACGCAGGTATCATCGCCGCGGTCTGCAATTATTTCGCACAGAATGACATCAACATCCTTGACCTCAGTATGACCACTATCAGGGACTACATCAACATGATAATCATCATCGACGTGGAGAAGTACAAAAAGACCTTCCCTGGACTGGTCAACGACCTGGACCATATCGGTCAAGAGGTCGGTTGCAAGGTGACCGCCCAGAAGGAAGAGATCTTCAACATGATGCACAGGATCTGATCCCCATGCTCGACTTCCAAGAGATCATCGAGACCCAGGAGATGGTGGCCTCGGAGAACCTCGATGTCAGGACCATCACGATGGGGATATCGCTCCTTGACTGCATGACACCGGACCTTGACAAATTATGTGACAATATCTACCGCAAGATCACCGAAAGTGCAAAGGACCTGGTGAAGGTGGGGGATGAGATCGCTGTGGAGATCGGTATCCCCGTGATCAACAAGAGGATCTCCGTCACCCCTATCGCCATTGTGGGGTCCAGTGCCTGTAAGACCCCCCAGGATTTCGTCAGGATCTGCGAAACTCTGGAAAAGGCGGCACAGAAGGTCGGGGTGAATTTCCTTGGTGGATATTCCGCACTCGTGCAGAAGGGTATCTCCACCGCGGACCGCCTTCTTATCGAATCCATTCCCGAAGCACTCGCCAAGACAGAACATATCTGCAGTTCCGTCGCACTTGGTTCCACCAAGACCGGTATCGACATGGATGCTGTGAAACTGATGGGAGAGACCGTTGTCAAAGCGGCCCAGGCCACTAAAGATAGGGATTCCATCGGTTGTGCAAAACTGGTGGTGTTCTGCAACCCTACCGATGACAATCCGTTCATGGCCGGTGCGTTCCACGGTGTGACCGAAGGAGACCTGGTCATCAACGTCGGTGTCAGCGGGCCCGGAGTGGTCAGACACGCACTTACCCAGATACACGGAGAGAACTTCGAGGTCCTCTGCGAGACCATCAAGAAGACCGCGTTCAAGATCACCAGGGTCGGACAGCTGGTGGCCAAAGAGGCGTCCAAAAGACTCAACGTACCGTTCGGTATCGTAGATCTGTCCCTTGCACCCACCCCGGCCGTCGGAGATTCGATAGCTGATATCATTCAGGAAATGGGTATGGAATACTGCGGTGCACCCGGCACCACGGCCGCTCTCGCCATTCTCAACGATCAGGTGAAGAAAGGCGGCATCATGGCCTCCTCATACGTCGGAGGTCTGAGCGGTGCGTTCATCCCGGTCACCGAAGACAGTTCCATGGCAAAGGCGGCCGAGATCGGTGCCCTGACCTTGGAAAAACTTGAGGCGATGACCTGTGTGTGTTCCGTGGGACTTGATATGATCGCCATTCCCGGAGATACCAGTGCATCCACCATCTCAGGGATAATCGCCGATGAAATGGCCATCGGAATGATCAACCAGAAGACCACCGCGGTCAGGATCATTCCGGTCATCGGAAAGAAAGCAGGTGATCACATCGAACTCGGCGGACTTCTCGGTGATGCCACCATCATGCCTGTGAATCCTTACGGCTGTGCAGACTTCATCAACCGTGGCGGAAGGATCCCTGCACCCGTACACAGTTTCAAGAACTGACCGGCAAACCATTAATTTTGATCTGGGTCTGCTAAAGACCCAGATAATAAGATCGGTCCCCTTGAAAGGGGATAAAGGATTTCAATCGGTGACCGTTGAGCGTTCACCGCTATAGATAGTGAGGAATCCGAAATAGCAGTTGTACGTGACAGGATTTCCATCGTAATCGCTGTAGTAGTTCTTGGTCACGTCGGTCGTGCCATTAAATACCTGGTACCCTACATTTATGGTGTAAACTCCGACATCTGTTGGTTTTGTGACAACTTCTCCAACACTGTTAGAGAAGATCACATTCCATACCACATTGTCTCCCTCAGCAAGAGTGCCAATGAATAAGGATTTGGTCTTGTAGCCCTCACTCTCATCAGGTACATCATCTATGGAAATGAGCAGGTTATCTGTGATCACAGTTGGTGATTGTGATGATGATCCTTCTTCCCATACAGCATAGAGTCTGAGATCGCTCAACATCGTGACCGGTGTGCCAAGAGGGAAATTCACATTACCGGACTTAGTATAACTCCAACCGACCAGTTTGTATCCTGAGCGGGGATATTCCTTAAGATTATAACTGGCACCAAATTCTGGATTGTCTGTTTCGGAGACGTATGTCCCTGCCTCATTGGGGTATAAGTTATACGTAACGGTAGCATTCTCCGTACCACCACTAAACACTGCATATAGACGAGGGTTACTACGATTTGGTGGTATATGCATATCCCCCGAGTATAAAATGTCCTCAGATGGTGATTTCCAATATTTGAAGTAAGAATTGGACCCATAGCTGGATTCTGTATAGAATATATTTGGATTTACAGAAATACTGCTATATGACCCAGAATACCACCGTTGATCTTTGCTATCTGCATTATAATAAAAATCACCAGAATTCATCTTCAGAGTCAAAGTGGCATTATCATAAAAAGTGCAATAACCACCAGACTGCATTGTGTTTCCATCCAGTGAACCCCATAGAATAGAGGTGTTATACCAAAGATAAGAGTTCTTGATGTAGTCCAATGCACCATTCGTATCTGTAGCCAACGTGGTAGCATTCATGAACTCATCAAGAGTCAATATGTAAAGACCATAACCGATAGTGGCCTTTGTAGCATCCTTTGTAGTAGCGTACGTTTTCACAGATAACATGTTAGACTCATCCACCCAAATGTAATCCCATGTGAATGTAATTTTGACAGATTCAGGCAAGGCACTATCCAGAGATAAGGACAAATCAAGATCACAATATGGGGTTATAGATTGCCCAAGACGATACGTGGTTGTGGCGTAGTTGAAAATAGCAGTATCGGTCCATTTCAAATCAGCTTTCTGTGCTTTCATTTTTGATTTGATGATCTGACCGGTGGTCTCATCGGGATAGGTGGTCTCGTCATACAGGGGCGTATTGTACATACATACAACGGTCTGGGTCTTTGTATCGGTCTGTACTGCATTGGTCGAATCATTGTAAGTTACATGGTATGTGATAGTACAACTTCCATACAGGGCATAATAATAGTATGAGTATTCATGTTCGCTGGTGCTCCAGGGCGAGAAGGATGAGTACTCATCCCCACTATTGTATCTTGCAATACCATCTTTATGGCTCCATTCGGGAATACTGACTCCTCCAAAAGTGCCTTTGGGCATAGTAATAGTATTGCTTGTCCCAACAGTTGTGATAGATGACCACTTGGTAAATTTTCCACCCGGATTATAGAAGAGTATAACATTGTGAGAACCGCTTTCTAGGATGGAGCTTGCTATGTCACTCTCAGTGATGGTTGTACCAGTGTTGTAAATGATCCTGATTCCGGAACATCCAGAGAAAATGGTAGAGACCTTATTGACATTCGTACCAAGTTCGAGATATTTTAGTCCATTACCATCAGTATCGATACAATTTACAAACACATTGCTTGTCTCGGTCTGAGTGATACGCAACTTTGTGTTGAATAAAAATGGATTCTCGCTATCGGAACCAAGGCCAGTACATCCCTCGAAGGCATTGTCCGCTCTATGCAACACATTAGGAAGAACTAAAGTTGTCAGCCCTGTACAACCTTTAAACGCGGCCTGAATATCTACGCATCCATCTGTACTGGGATCATCATTATCTACAATGAATTTCAACGAATACAGATTTTTATTGTTTAGCATGAATTTTGCTCCAAGCTTATAATCATCATAAGAAACAATGATCGTGAGGTCAGTTATAGTTGCATTTTGAAAATCTGTACTGCTGCTCTGAACCCCAGCCACTAGATATTCCGCATTGTTATAGTATATTTTTGCGGGGAATATAACAGATGTGCTCGAAGAAGAGTAACTGTTGATCCACGCAATATTTTTGCCCGAACCATTTTGAGCAAGTTTATATTCCAGTCCAAAACCATCGACGTATTTCTTACTACTTTCGTCATATGTGACAGTATTTCCAACCACTGAGTAGTTATTGCCATCATATCTGACGCTATCGGGAAACGTCGTGAACGAAGAACTTCTTGGATCACGTTTCATATCGGTGATCCTTACGGTCTTTTCAGTTTCAGTATCAGAAACAATGGTGTAGATAAGTTTGGCATCTCCCGTAGCATCGATGAACTTACCGTCCCCGTAAGATTCGACAGTTCTATCCTCATTGGAAGCATTTGCCCCCCCAGCGTCCGCTTTAGAGAAGTCATAAACAAGGACAAGTGAGGACACCAACAAAAGAACCGCCACCATTACTAGGATATACAAAACATTGGTGCGTCCTTTGGTCAATTCAATTGATAACATTAACATTACCCCAACAGACCACAAAGGTCCGCTTCAAATCTGCAAAATCCGCATCATGAAGTCAAGCGTGATCTGCATTTCGGCTTAACATATGTTAATATAATAAAAAGTTTGTTAATAATACGAAAGTTTCCACAAAAAACACAAGGTATATGCCAAAATTGAAAAACATCACATTCCAGGACTTTCTGTCAACGTCTCCAGGAACTCGGCCGAAGGCACTTCAGGAGGTGCCCACGCCTCCACCCTGAAATCCTCATTGACCATTCCCGCGAACGGTCTGTCACTGGTAATCTCCAAGTGGTAATATTCCCGCCCGTCCAAATTATAATGGACGCCACCCCAATCGATATGGGCTGCAGAGAACATGTGTCCGAAAACAATTACAGATACCACATCTATACCTAGATTGTATGCGACCGAGACATAGAGATCGGTCATACAATCACAATCCCCCTTTCCAAGTTCCAATACATTGGAGGGGAGGGCCCAGAGGTCTGGCACTCCATAAAGCTCCTCATCACTTACATACTTGATGTTCTGTTGTACCATCGCAAGCACTACATTGGCGGCATATGCATCATCGGCATCGTACGGAAGTTCGCTGTCAATATAATCTGCTATCTCCTTTGTGACCGGATCGTCGATGGTCGAATAATATGGAAGAAAGTAGATATTTCTACTTATCTGACACTTACGGTAATAGGGACTTTCGGACGGATCCACGTCGAACGTATATCTCTTCGCTCCGAAGCACCATTCCAATCTCTTCCTCATGTCCACACCTCACATATCTATCTGACCATTGACGGTCTGACAGTTCTCCTCGGAGATCAGATCTGCAATGAGTTCGTTCTCCTGGGACAACCAAAATGTCCTGTCGCATACAACGACCAATCTCTTCTTTGCCCTGGACACTGCTGTGTTGATCACCTTCATCCCCACATCGGTGTGGGAGCTGGTGAATCTCAGCGGAACGCTACGATTCACACTCCCATTGTCCTGCACGCTCAGTATGACCGTATGCCATTCCCTCCCTTGGGATTTGTGCACGGTAAGGATACGGGATTCCTTGTACTGAGGCATCTTCTCCTTCAGCACCTTGATCTGTTTGCTGTACGGTGTCAAAATAACAAAATCCTTGCATTGATCCTTTGAAAGGAATTCTTCGATCGCCTGGGCTTCAGGTTCGTTCTCCCTCTCATCACGAGGCCCGCACCGCACATCAAGACATATGATCTCAAGAGGGGTGCTACCGAACCCCTTGATACCGTTCTTGTAAACATGTTTGTCAAGAATGCTCGCAAGGTTCGGACCGAAACGATGAGACTCTGTGAGATCGCACCTCTGGGTCAATGTGAAATGGGGATCGGAGGTTTCGATGAACGCATTCTCCACCTCCCTGATCGTGTCGGTCAATATACTTTCACAGAACAACGCCGACTGAGACCACAGGAAAGCGTACTCCATCCACCGGTGTTTCTCGATGAAATCCTTGAGCTCCTGGTTCTCCACCGTACACACCGGCGGAAGCTGTTTGTGGTCTCCCAAGAAGGTTATGGGAACACGATTGGCGAACAGGGTCATCGCATTCATAACGTTACAATAACCTGCCTCATCGACGAAAATATGTTCCGCACCGAGTTCAGGCGTTGTTTCCCCACACCCGTTGGGGCTGAACCTCATCATATACATCTGTGGAGTACACGCGATGATCTTGGCCTCCTCCAGATTCTTTTCCGATGCCAGTGTTCTCAAGAAGTCTATGAATGCAAGATCCAGATCGATCATATCATGTATGGCTTCCAAAGTACAGGGTTCATACTAGGGGATGCTGTTCATGGGGCGGGGCCTCTGATACAATCTCTTCTTGATGACCTCGATCTGATATTCGAAATTGAACATGTTCAGGTCGCGGACAAGGTCCTGGTTGTGTTCATCCATGTCGATGACATTCCGCAACTCCTTGAGTAGACCGTCGAACTGTTTGGTCATCATACGCTTTGTCTTACGGTCGGCCGGTTTCTTTCTTTCCTGGAAAAGGAGCTCGAGTGCACGGATGTTAGCAGAGATCCTATCGAGATACTTCTCATAGAAGACCCCTTTGAGGACCTCAACCTCCTTCTTCTTTTTAGATATGAGACCACCGATACTTTGTGCCTCACATAGTTCTGGGTAATCTTCGATGAACTGCTGCGTGGCGGTACCCACACGTACGATGTCACGTTCCAGATTCACTATCTTCTTGAAACCCTCGTCCGAATTTATGACATTGATAACTCCTCTCAGAACCTGTTCGACGGAGTTGTTGGTCGGAGCGATGATGGCAATACGTTTTCCTCTGCGAAGATAGGCCATAATGGCGGTCGCTAGAACCATCTGGGTCTTTCCAGTACCAGGTGCTCCCCAGATATAGGAAAGTTTGGAATTGAGAATGGTCTTGACGGCCACCTTCTGCTGATCGCTAGGAGTGAACTTCGCAGGGAACACGATCTCCGCGTCAGAGAACTCAGGACTTATTTCGGGATATCCTATCTTATCTCCGAACGAGCTGTAATATTCACGTGCATTCTGGATAAGAAAAGAAAGATCGAACTCCAGACACATATCAGGGTGCTGATCGTTGATCATGTTCACTATGAGAGGATTGGTGATCTCGACATTCAAGGTCTTGGAATTGTGATCATAAAATGGGTAGGTGACACTCTCTTTGCCGAGGACCAGGTCCCCATTTCCGATGTTCAAATAGGCACCGGCAGTATCATCGATCCCGTCCTCCAAGCATAATAGGAGATTGTTGGTACCGACGAACGAATATGATTCGATACCGACCACTGCATCAGAATGACCTTGGATCTCCTTATTGTACCTCAGGAGATCGCTAGCAGACCTCACGAACACCTCTTTGATTTTTTCAGAATCCATAAACACCAACCGGAATAACGCTGACCAGGATGTGATTACAGATATTTATGAGGTGAAGGTCCCCAGAAACAATGTGTACAATAAAAGTTCACAGATGCTGTGATAAAAAGTTATTAACCCCGAGGGGTAAGAGTCCACCAAAAATGCTTAGGTGGGGGCTGAGGGATTTGAACCCCCATAGGCGGGTTTCCACCACGGGAGGAGCTACCTCCCATGAAATTAATGAGTCATCGCTCCAGTTATTCATCATAACTCAGCAAACTCATTCAAATCACGCTCATAACTGGAGCCCGCTAGTCTACCAGGTTAGCCTAAACCCCCAATTGGTGATGCCGAGAGCGTCGGCGTCACTTCTTGCGCATTTTTGCTGCTCTCTTTCTTCTTCTCATTTTCTTCTTGCGCCATTTCCAACGCTGATTTCCGCGTTTCTTCCAGGCGCGTGAGCCTCTCTTCATGATCCTTCCTCTTGTTCTGCCTTTTGGCAAAGACGGACTCTTTTTGGCGGGCCCGTCGGGACTTTCGGTTCCTTATTAGGGGACTTTCGAACCCGAGGCGTCTGGCTTAGAAGGCCAGCGCTATATCCTGGCTAAGCCACGGGCCCTGCAAAACCCTTCAACTAATTCTATCATTTAAAGGTTCGTACATAACTCGGATGGATGAACATGGTCAAAAGACATATCCGATACCCGATCAATCAACTTTCACATTATACAGAAGTTATTGAAATGTTGGCCCCATTAAAATCATACTGTCACATCCGATCTACATTCAACCTGATCGTATTCGAAACGTTGAACGGTGCTGCGGTAAGTAGTGCACATTTCTCTCTGCTGTTGTCTAACCTTTCCCTGATTGTAATTGTTCAGAACCCATGGGGAATCCAAATATATCCAATTTGAAAAATTAACAGACCGACCCTAAGATCAGTCATTGAGATTTGGTTTCAAGGAGGCCTTCTTTCTAAAACATTTAAAGGTGACAAATAACGTCTTCTTTATAGTCCTTAACACAATATACCAAGTATGGCTGAGGGAGAGCAGAAACTGAAGATTCCGAAAGGGCTTGAAGATTTCAAAGAAGTTCGTGAGATGGGATATTATTTCGTCGATA
The DNA here is from genome assembly GCA_963635855.1 of Faecalibacterium sp. CAG:74. Classification (GTDB taxonomy): domain Archaea; phylum Thermoplasmatota; class Thermoplasmata; order Methanomassiliicoccales; family Methanomethylophilaceae; genus Methanomethylophilus. The sequence goes on from CAVHHN010000067.1 coordinate 10,407, forward strand.
AATCCGAACTCATTTCAGATATTCTTCAGGATGGAAGCAAGGTATTTCTTTTCACAAGACCCAG
>CAVHHN010000068.1:0-10228 GCA_963635855.1 Faecalibacterium sp. CAG:74
TATCGAGGCCGTGGCGGACCACGAGGATTGATTACCCACACAGCAGAATTTCGGTTTGAATATGGGGTTATCGGGTCGGAAAAGGACAATTGGAAATGGTTTCACTCTCTTATCACGTCGAAAGATAAGGAATCGATTGTGGACGGTCAATTGTAGAAAGAATGATATTCGGGAATTAGAGATCAGGCTTTAATTTCATTTTTATTTCTTTTATTTTCTCTTCGCACCACGCATTTACTTTTGGGATCGATTGGACCAATATTATCAGAGCCATTAGGAAAAGCACGTAATGTACGGCAGTGTCTGCGTAAGGTATGAGATAATGAGATACCCAGGCACCAGCAGGGTCGATATTAAGGTAATGGTCGATATTCACAATCGTAGTTATGGAGATCAAATTTGTACATTCAGCCAATGGGAGCAACATTGTTGGTAGTTCGCCTAAAGCAATTATAACAAACAATGCTGCTAAAATGATCAACAATTTACCGATCCGAACGTGATATACAACGCAGGTCAAGATCAACAAAGGAAGTACTTCGATCAGGTACTGTTGTTGGTAATAGTATCCGAGAAATAATGCGAGCATCAATGAGGTGGATGCAAATAAAATCTGGGTAGCATCCTGATTTTTCCTACTGAGGAACCACGGTACTGCTAAAGCCCCGACGATCGCACCAACTATCAATATTAATAAATTTAAACCGCCGTCAGATAATCCGCCTGTACTATTTCCTTTTAAACGATATGTTAAGAAATTGAACACCTCGTTAATATCACCGCTGATGAGGTGTGGTAATAGGATTAGTGTTGCCATGAATAACGCAGAACCTAGGAATTGGGTATATGCCACCGCCCTGTTTTTCAGTCCAGTTTCTGTACACAAGATATAAACAAGCATGGGAAACATTGCAAGCACAGGGAAGATCTTGGCCATAATACCGATCATCAACGCCATGCCTGAGATGCAGTATGATTTTTTCCGTAGGAAGAATATGGAGATCAACAGCATCATTACCGCGAAATTATCGAACATTCCAGATACGCTCGAAACTAAGATTGCAGGTGCGATGAACATCCATGCTCCGAATGAGAAAATAGCCTTCTTCTCATCGGCAGTGATCTCCTTTACAAGGATGTATAAAAGATAGGAGACCACAACATCTACTAAAATCAAAGGTAATTTGATCACAAATGCAAAAATCAAGGTAGGTACGCGGATATCGTCGAGTGCGAATGTCACATCTGGGATCGGTGCGATCGTGCTGGGGTCCAATACTAGTACTTCCATGCCGGGGAGAAGGTCAATCACCCAACGCATTATTTCCAAGAAATAACCCCAGACCGGTGTGTAAAAATACTGATCGACATCGTATAATCCTTCTCCAGCACGCAGGTCCTCAATGATGAATCCCCATGAGGATACATCATATATGCGGGTCAGCGTAGCTGCCAGAATCAATCTTATTGCAACACCGCATATTGCCAGAACTACCAGGGGGTGTTGTTTCAGAACATTTGCAAAGTTCATGCGATCACCCACATGGTTTTACCATAGGCGGGGTTGATACCTGAGGTGTAAACATAAATAACGTATTTTGTCCCAGGAACTTTGGTAAATAATATCTCCCCCTCGACCATTTTGCCTAAGCCGGTTTTAACAATTTTGTGTTCGATCAATTTCGAATCTACGGTAATACCGGAACAGATCAATTGTACAATATCGGTTTTCTGATAAACATCATGGTTTCCAGATACAACCGCGACCATACCAGAACCACAGGAAATTAATGTGGTGCCATAGACCCCTGTCTTGGTAAAACCAATTGACAAGTGGGGGTTGGTGATCGCAGATGAAACCAATCCTCCGAAAAGGTTGGTGGAGGTAAGGCTTAAAGCAGTTGTGTAACCAGAGGCGGTTTCATAATTTGAAGCAACGATGTTATTAAGAGAAGTGCAGTCAGAACCTAGAAAATCAGATTGGTATGATCTGTCGAAGGAATACACAGTACCGTCCGATCTTGCACCATAGAGACCAATGCAGTTGAATGTCCAATACAATGTTCCCCCAGATTGCACCCATTTGAGCAAGGTTCCATCGGCAACATCCTCAGGAATCGCCCCCGAACTTATCATTAACCCTACGCCAATAGGCGATTCTGAAAGAAGTTGTTTCAATCCAACCGTATCGATCGTTTCGTTTGCAAATCCTCTATCAGATAGCCTATTCGATATATTTTTGACAAATTTTCCCCCATCATTATAGAGTGTTCCATAAGCAGGATCAAAGTAAATGTAGACCTTTTCAACGGAAGAAGTGTTTTCTGAAAGAAGAATATTGTACTCTGCGGGAGCACCTCCACCGACCTTGTAGGACAAACCATTCTCGATCTCACTAAGTTCTGAGGAATACCCATAGGAAATGTGCATAGAGGATAGGATGCCACCTACACTTAGTACTATAACCACCCCAATGAACAACGTCAATATCTGTTTGTCATTTGATCCAAGCATCGCACCTCACCTGAGGGAAACTCTACCACTATCTTCGATCCATAACATATTGTTTGTATAGGATTAATGCTCAATTTGTATTTCATTTTGACTTTGACTGTTTCAACAGGTACAAAATGACCAAGGCTAAGATCCTGGGTGTGATGGGGAATGGAGTGGGGTGGCCTGAATTGCCTCTGGCAATTCAGTTAAACGACATGTTGTGGATCACTTGTCGAACACTAGAGTTATGCCCTACATACGTACTTGGAGTTGAAATCCAACACGATTTTGGTATTGTTGACTATAATCAAGAACGTATTCTTCCTGTGTCTTTTTTTGTTTAGTGTTACGTTGTTATTGGTTGGATACGAATAACAAGAAAGATACTAAGATATTCTTGTGGACGTATCATAACAAGACTTTTGGAGCCCTATTCTGAGACGTATTTTGCATAATGTCGCTGTTGGGGACGCATACTCCCATCTAAAACCTAAATATTACCTTAGCAATGGACGCGTAAGTCGTGGACACATGTATGTTATATCCTTGATTGTCAAGAACGAGTTCGGTGTCATGCAGAGAGTTATGGGGGAATTCACCCGTAACAAGATCAATGTCGAGACCATTGTGGTAGGCAAATGCGAACAGGCAGGCAAATCCCGTATGGTCCTTTCTGTCATCGATGAGAATGAAGCCCGTCTTGCGATCGGCAGGTTACAGAAGTTACAGGATGTTTACAATGCAGAACTGATCCCAGAATCTGGTCAATCCGCTTACGCACTCATTTCGACATCAAATGGGAATGTCGGTGTCGTTGGTGGTTCAGATCAGGTTGAAGAGATCATTGCTCGTTCTGAGCCGGACAGATATGTGAAGGCACTCAATGCGCTATAAACGGAGGTTATTTTATGGGAGAAAAGTGTGAAAAAATTTGGCTTAATGGAAAAATTGTGAACTGGGACGAAGCTAAAGTGCACGTTCTGGCACATGCATTGAACTACGGTACGGGTGTTTTTGAGGGCATCAGGGTTTATCAGACCCCTAAAGGGGCTGCGATCTTCAGGCTCAAAGATCACGTCCGCAGGCTCATCGATGGATGCAAACTCATGGGTTTCGAGATGAAATTCGGCGGTAAGCAGTATGACTTTGACAGTCTCTGTGAAGCAATCCGTGAAGCCGTCAGGGCGAACAAAAAGGTAGATTATGTGAAACCTTGCATCTTCCTTAGTGGGGAAGAGGTCGGACTCAATCCTGTCGGAGTTCCAGAGAGCATGGCAATCACCTGTATTTACATGGGTGCATACCTTGGTAAAGGTGCCGCATCTGCTGGAACCAAGCTCATCACTGCTTCTTGGCAGAGGCCCGATTATCTGTGCGGACCTGCCGGTGCAAAGGTCAATGGATCATATGTTGCATCCTGTCTTGCGAAAAGAGAAGCCCTTCGTCAGGGTGCTGGTGAAGCACTCATGCTCAACAAAGAGGGTCGCCCCGCCGAATGTACCGGAGAGAACATTTTCTTCTACAAGTTCGGAAAGATCTTCACACCCTCAACTTCCGAGGGAATCCTTCAGGGTGTCACTCGCAGTTCCATAATCACCATCGCCAAAGACCTTGGATATGAGGTTCTCGAGGAACCCATCACCAGGTTCCAGATCACCACTGCTGACGAGGTCTGGATGACCGGTACTGCTGCAGAGGTCGTTCCTGTCACCTCTCTTGATGGACGTCCCATCGGCAATGGAACTCCTGGTGAAGTGTCTGCCAAGATCCATGCCAAATTCCATGATATTGTCGAAGGCAAGGATCCAAAATACGATTCTTGGCTTGACTACGTCAACTGAATGTAAACACAAGCCCTGGCCATCGGCCAGGGTCAATTCCGGTTGGGTGTGACAATCAACATCGGGCAGACCATTTACGATATTTTCGGAGAAGGAGGCGAGTTGGGACTTGTCTTCTGTATCTTCTTGATATTTTTGCTTGATGCACTTCTCATTCCGACCTTGCCAGAACTATTTTTCGTACTGGGATTTATCGGCGGGGCCAATTATGGCCACCCCCTTCTTTTCGGTGTGGAATTATTGGTGGCAGCAGTGATTGCTGAACAGATCGGTGTTTTTTCATTATACTATGTGGTGAAACATTACAAAGACGCCGATCGTGTTCCAAAAAAGATCCAATATGCTTTGGATAAGTATGCAAATTTTCTCGTTGTAAGTGACGAGAGATTACTTCTTTTGAACCGTGTCGCTCCCATGTTGCCTTTTGCAGGTGCCTTCATCGCAAACCAGGGATGGAGCATTCCCAAATCTTCGTTCTATTTGATCATCGGATGCGTAATGAAGTTTGGAGTGATCTTGCTTCTAAGCAATTTCTTCTACGAATTCTTTCAGTCGGAACAATCTCAGATGTTCACGATTTTGATGATACTGATTGTAATCGGGATCAGTATCTTGTCCTCATTATTCTTTAAGAAAAAGAAAGGTTTTGAATGACACCTATCATTCTATCGATTCATTGTGCTTGAATACCAAGTATTTGCTGATGAAGTAATTAAGTGCGGTCTCGATAACTGTCACAGTTATTTTTGAAAGGAAACCATCAACACCAAGAAGTTGTTGATCTAGGCCAAGGTTGTAAAGGATGGGAAATCCAACAATAGCTATGATCCCAGTAGCTATTCTGCCTAGCGTAAATGATGCGGCCTCCTTTCCGACAGCTTTTGTCTCCATAGTCTTGCTGTTGAACACGTATAATTTGTTGACCACGAATGCAAACGTAACTCCGATGACCCAGGAAGCAGCATTACTGATGGTGGGTGCAACCCCTATTAAGACAAGCACTGCATAGGATACCCATGTTACCACTACGTTAAGGCCTCCAAAGAAGATGTAACGTATTGCTTCTCCGTGTTTTCCGTAGAAAAGATTGTTAATTAGGCCACTGGTCATCGATTATAGCAATATATTCTCTGACCTATATAGCGTGAACGGAACATTTGGAAATTATCGGACGTATAATATAGGGATGTTCCAATTACCCACCGAGATAATGTCTGGAACTTGCACGATTGTAATCCCTACCTACAACGAGGAGAAAAATATTCAAGCTATGGCAAAAGCTATTAGGAGCGAATATCCAGATTATCATATTTTGTTCATGGATGATAGATCGACCGACAAGAGTCGGGAGCTCATCGAAGAACTCAATGACCCATTAACTAAAATTTTCGTCAGAGAACCAGAGAAAAGAGGGTTGGGAGCTTCGGTGATACAGGGCTTCGAAATTGCTGAGACCGACTACGCCATATGCATGGATTGTGATTTTCAGCATCCGATTTCCACGCTCAAAGAGATCTGTGCAAAGCTTGATGAGGGGGTGGACCTTTGCGTGGGTTGTAGGAACAGTAGAATGTCGATGGGATTCAAACGTGCTTTTGGTTCTGAGGCGGTAGAAGTATTCTGTAAGTTCTTTTTTAAACTGCATGGTAAACAGACGACCAAAGATATGATGAGTGGATTGTTTGGACTTCGTTGTGATGTGTTTCGCCCTATGATCCAGGCGAATTGGGATAATTTTGAGATCAAAGGGTGGAAGGTTTTGATGGATTTTATGAAATATTCCGATCATAAAGTCAAAGTCAATTATATTTACTATGATTTTGGAACCCGCGCTGAAGGGGAATCCCATATCAATCCGAAGGTCCTCATTATGACATTTCATCAACTTTGGGGATTCGGTAAATTTCTTGCCAAATTCCTTTCAAAAATACATAGAATAGATTACTACGAAATGTATCCTGGCGAGAAAAAGTGAAAGTTAATTCGGAGACCGAATCATGTTTTTGACGGCAAATGACCCTAATGAAAAAAGAGATTCCAAAATGAAAATCACTTTTTTCAAAGGGCCTGCTCTGACCATACTTTTGATCGGGTTGGCAATCCGTCTGATATTGGCACCGTTGTTCACTTATCCATTCGATATGGAACATTGGGCAGTTGTGATGCAGAATATCGAAAGCGGCAACGGCCTTTATTCATTAACTGGATATTTTTACACTCCTGTGTGGGGATATCTGTTAGGTGCCCAAGACCTGTTTTTAAATTGTTTTCTTTCATTGACCTATGGGAATCGTTTCATAGATCTTGCTGGAGTAGAAGCCCTTTTATTCATTTTTCATACATCAACTGTGACCACAGTAGAATATAATTTTGTGATGAAACTTCCCTTGATATTTGTTGATGTTCTTGTTGGTTATCTGGTTTATCGTGTGGTCTTGTTCAAATCAAAGGATGAACACAAATCCACCCTCGCATTCGGTTGTTGGTTCCTGTGCCCATTGGTCATTTATATGTCTGTTGTTCAAGCACAGTTCGATTGTTTCTCAGCACTGTTTGCATTAATGTCCCTTATTCTTCTCAAACGGAATTACTATTTCTTTGCAGGCGTGTTCTTTGCGCTTGGCGCTTTGTTGAAATTTTTCCCGGTCTTTTGTATTCTGCTATTCTGTGCCTATGTTTTAAAAACCGAAACATCCCCTCGCCTGAGTATCAGACAATTGTTTTCATTTGTTTTAGGCATTTTATTGACAGTTTTTATTATCTATTTGCCTTTGATCCTATCTGGGACTGCAATTGACTCTTTGTCCTTTATCATATCTAGGGGTTCAAATAGTACACTTTACGCAACCATTCGTATTTGGGTTCCAGCAGTATTGTTGATTTTCACAGTGTTCGCTCTTGCTTTTAAGAGCAGTTCTATGTCTAGTGCGGAGATCAGAAACCATCTTACTTTATTCGCTCTAACTTTATTATGCGTGGCAACATTATGTTCCAGTGGCCCACAGTATTGTATAGTATATCTTCCAATAATGTCTATTTATGCCGTCACGAATGATAGAAAAGATCTATTGATCTGCACATTGATCTTTACAATATTTGCGACAATAGCAGCCTTTTTGAACAATAATTTCTCACTGCTTTCCACAATAGTAGAATATTGTGGTTTCTGGAGTGCATCCGATCTGGTGAATGCGATGACGTGGTTGGATTCTTTAAACTTCGGTTTCCCCGTTAGACAAGGAATGTCCTTCATTGTTGAAACCACTCAGTTAGTGTTCAATCTCATTTTGTTGGTACTTCTTTTCCGGTGTGTTGGATTGTTCTCTAAATATGAAAGGTTCAATCAGATTTCCGATAGATTGAGTCGGATCTTTGGAGGTGAGGAAATTGAAAAGGAATGATCTGGCCCTTATAATCTTGGCCTGTATTATATGTGCGATAGTACTGATCGGTGAATACGCCACATATGGGCACATATACCATTACGATGCATCCGCAAGTGAGGATGGCTCATATTCGATATATGATTCCGGTTCTCATGGATACATAGCATCGGTTTCTGATAACGGATCCTTCGTCGCACCTACCGAATACCTGATCTATTTCGATGAGTCCTATGGAAACCTGGTCCACGAGGTCAACGTCGAGATCGGTGCGAAACGGTTGACCCAGGACTATTATCTTTCCCAACTCGTGAACAACCTCAACTACTACTCGGTCACAGCCATAAGATATGTCAATGCCAGTGAACTGGCCGAAGCCCTTTCCACCTCAGGTCAGGGAAAAGGATTGATCGTCATCTCAGGTGCACTTCCGGAGACCGTTTACAAAGGTGGGTCCGACGATCTTATTTTCTCATGGATCCATTCCGGAGGATCCCTCTATTGGGCAGGGGAGACCATAGGTAAATATTGTGGATTGTCCGGCGGAACTGTGAAAGAGGTCGAAGGGGATTACCAATCCCTGTTCTTTGGTGTAAGTAATTGTTTGAACGATCAGACCGAGGATGGACGTGCCTATTCAGAGATCACTGACAATGGATATTCCAAAACTTTGTCTCTGAAGAACAACAATGTGCTATATAGTGTGAAAAATAATGTGGCTGGCACACTTGCGATCGGCTTTACACAAGATGGGTATGCAAGCATTTCCCTTGCCAAGAGCGGTGACGGAATGGTCTGCGTGTTCGGTGGCAATTACTCGAACAACCAGCGTATGGACATGGCCACCGTCATCGCATCAGGGATCTGTTATTGCTCCCATGAGCTTGATAAAAACACCGGTACTGTTACCCGCGGGACCGTCACCGGTTCGTTCTCGAACATTCCCGACACTCATGGAAATCTGAGCGTGTTCATATACCTGGGTGGCGATTTCTCAGTATACGGAAAAGCATTCTATTTCAACAGGTCGTGAAAGTATACTCTGCCATCTGAGGTCCGATCTCAATCGCATACCTTTCTTGCTCAAGGTCTTGATGGTTTTAGCGATGGGTCTGCTTGTTCGGATGGTTGTGGGTGTCCTGCTCAATTACGGGTACGATGTTTCCCATTGGGCTCTGGTGATGTCCAATATCTCTTCCGGAAATGGACTATACGACCTCACAGGCTATTTCTACACACCAGTCTGGGGTTACATTCTGGCATTCATCGATCTGTGCCAGCAATCGTTTTTGTCCTTGGGTGATACTGCATATAGGGTAACCGAGGCACTCGGTTTCGAGGCCTATGATGGTTTTATCTCTTCTAACACGACATCCTTAGCATTCACATTCTGGATCAAACTTCCTTTGTATCTGGTGGACCTATTGGTCGCCTGTCTGATATACAAAGCCATTTTAGAGGTCACCGATGATCGCAGAAAGGCCTGGTTGGCATTTCTTCTCTGGGTGTTCAACCCTCTGGTTATATGTGCTCCCGCGGTTCAAGGAATGTTCGATAATATCGCCGCATTGTTGACGATCATGTGCTTCCTTGGCCTTAGGAAACGGATGTATTTCCTGTCCGGGGTCATGTTAGGTCTTGCAATGTTGTTGAAACTGTTTCCCGTATTCCTCCTTCCTCTGGCGGTGGCATACGTTCTGGTCAGGGAAGACCGCGATCTTCGTAGGGGATTCTCAAAGGTCGCTTATGCTGTGGTCGGGTTCGTACTTGTGGTCTGTATGATCTTCCTTCCGCAGATCCTGGATGGAACTATCCTTGATAGTTTCTCGTTCCTCATAGAACGTGCCGGGGCCGGGGACACTCTTCTCTATAAAGCAATGAGTGTGATGTCCGTTCTGATCTATTCTCTCATTGTCCTAGGTTCATTTTTTATCGCCTGGGTATTTTACAAAAAGGCCGGAAAGAACCTCGATCGGGAATTGTTATCTGCTATTGTCATCAATCTGACATTGGTCTTCTTGTATCCTCCGACCCCACAATATCTGATCTTACTGATACCGTTCCTTGTGGTCTATGCGGTAACGATCGACCGTCGTTTCATGCGTCCGCTCTTTTTGATATGTATCGCTGCAACAGGATACATTTTGGCCAATAATTTCACTCTGCTCCTTACATTCGCACATGACACGGGGATCATTTCCGTCAACGATGTGGTCGCTTGGTCCAATGGTTTCCAACCTATGTGGAGTTTCGTCTATCACTTCTTCGGAGTGGTACAGTCCTTGAGCGTCCTTTACCTAGCATACCTTATTTATCGGTCCAGATTCTCATCCGATTTCCATCGGAGAAGGTCTGGTCGGACAGCACTCTGAACATCTAACCTATTTCAATCTGATCGAATTCGAAATGTTGAACGCTGCCGGAGTAAGCAGAGCACGTTTCTCTCTGCTGTCGTCTAACCATTCCTGATTTGTAACTATTCGGAATTCCCAGGGGATCCAAAATGAT
>CAVHHN010000069.1:0-9979 GCA_963635855.1 Faecalibacterium sp. CAG:74
GTATTTATATCAACTAGCGTATACAAAAAGTAGACAAAACATATACAAAACGTATACAATACCATCGTCAGGTCAGAATGCTATGGCGATGGTTACAGGTTGGATAAATATGAAGAAAATTTTGATGTTGATTTTGGTACTGGTTATGGTATCTGCATTCTTCGTTGCTGCTTTGCAGTCCGAAGATACTGGTGCATCTCCCTTTTCCGAAGGTTCTGTAGGAGAGATTCATTATGAAGTTCAAGATGGCACTCTGATAATACATGGTGAAGGTTCCATGAGGGATTATTCTGAAAGTGAGCCTCCAGACTGGGCCAAGGTAAAAGGCCTCATTCACGCTATTGATATTGATAGTGGAGTCACCTCGATCGGTGCGTATGCATTTTATGACATGCCGTTGGTCACTTCTGTGAAAATCGGTAGTGGCATCGAATATGTCGGAGAACATGCGTTTGATGGATGTACCTCCATTTCCTCTATTGAGTTCAGCGATAATCTCAGCACAATCAAAGATTATGCATTTTCAGGTTGCATTTCTCTTGCCAATGTGGCTCTTGGAAACAATATTAAATCGATCGGAAACAACGCGTTCGATGATTGTATATTCCTCAAAACTGTGAATCTCAACACTGTCACATCGATCGGAAATTTTGCGTTCAGCGGATGTGTTTCTCTCAACAATGTGGACCTCAGCAGTGTCGAATCGATCGGAAATTATGCATTCAATGGTTGTTCTGCACTTGATACCGTGACTTTTGGTGATTCCATCACTTTGATCGGAGAAAGGGCATTCTTCGGTACTGCTCTTATCGATGTGACCATTCCTGAGTCTGTTGAATCTCTCGGAGATTCGGCGTTTGGTAACTGTACCTCTCTCGTCAGAGTGATTTTCAACGATCGTCTTACAACGACTGGTGTTGGAACGTTCATGGGTTGCACGGAGCTTGCTACAGTAATATTTGGTTCAGCTATCGCTACTATCGATAAAGATGCATTCAATGGTTGTACTACCATCAAATCCATCAGTATTCCAAAATCTGTCACAGTTATTGGGGCAGGGGCATTTGCCGGTTGTTCTTCTCTTGCTAAGATGGAAGATTTAATATCTAGCAATGTCGAATTTATTGGAGATTCTGCGTTCCAAGGCTGTGGCATCGGTTCGCTCGCTCTTCCGAATACAATGAAAACTGTCGGGAACAAAGCATTTGCAGATTGTGCTTCACTTTACAATGTAGTCGTTGGCATTTCTGTCGAAGAAATCGGAGAGTATGCGTTCCAAAATTGTCCATTTGATTTCATTACTCTCTCATCAGTTACAAAATTAGGGGCTTATGCGTTCAAAGACTGTACGAGACTTTCCATAGTGAATCTTTGTCAAAAACTTCAATTTCTCGAAGAAGGAGTATTTTATGGTTGTATCGCCCTTAATGTTTTCTACCTCCCCAGTACGACCATTTCGATCGGAGATTATGCGTTCTATGGTTGTACCTCTCTTGCAAAAATTAAAATCCCTGATTCTGTCGAAGAGATCGGAGCTAACGCATTCAGTGGATGTATAGCTCTTGCTGAGGTAACCTTTGGTACAAATGTAAAATCGATCGGTGATGAGGCATTTTCTAATTGTATTGCCCTCACATCAATCGTTATACCAGATTCTGTCCAATCGATCGGAGCTTATGCATTCAAGTCCTGTAGCGAGTTGAAGGAGATCACAGTTCCAGTAAGTCTTAACTGCGTCGGTTCCAATGACATGCCTGTTTTCTCTGACTGTGAACATATCGAAAAGATCACCTTCACAGGTACTGGGGACTGGTTCAAATATGGGGCGGATAAAAATGCGGATTCATATTATGGGTACGCTCCCTGGCAGCTCACTCATGTTGCTTTGACGATAGTCATTTCCGCGGAAGTAGTTTCCATTGGAGAATATGCATTCGAGGGATGTGATTCTCTCGTCGCATTCGATGTAAATAGTAGTAATAAGAATTTCAGTTCGGATAACGGCGTTCTTTTCAACAAGGATAAAACCGAGTTGCTCTTGTATCCGATCGGTAAAACCGACTCTGAGAATTATGTGATCCCCAATGGTGTTTCCTCAATAGGGACCTATGCTTTCAGATATTGTATCAATCTTACTTCAGTGGCCATCCCCAATAGTGTTACAAGCATCGGTGATTATGCGTTCAAAGACTGTCTGGGTCTGAAGGAACTCACAGTTCCTATAAGCCTTAACTGTGTCGGATCCAACAGTTCGCCTATATTTGATGGTTGCATCTGTATCGAAAAGTTCACATTCACCATAGGGTCTGGAACTTGGTACGAGTACAACTACTCAGGTAATGGTGAAGGTTCTGATTATCAATACACACCTTGGCAACTTACCCAAGTTGCATTCTCTGTCATTATCTCTAATGATCTGACTGACATTGGTGCCAGGGCGTTCTATAAATCTGCTCTTCTTTCCTCTGTGACTATCGGTGATCATGTTGAATCTATCGGAGCTGAGGCGTTCTTAGAGTGTACCTCTCTCACTACCTTGGTCATTCCGGATTCTACTACAGAGCTCGGAGCATCTGCGTTCAAAGGATGTAGTGGTCTGACAGAACTTACAGTTCCTATAAGTCTTGACTCTATAGGAGATGTAAATCAGCCTGCATTCTACATGACCTACAATATCGGTAAAATCACCTTCACTGTGGGGAATGGAGAGTGGCATTCTTACTACATTGAACACGTAGTACTAACTCCCTGGGGATACTCCACTGTAGACCTGTCTATCATTATCTCTGAGGGTGTGAAGAGTATTGGAAATGATGTGTTCTGGCAGTGTACAAATCTTACATCTGTGACCCTCCCTGAATCTCTCGAATCGATCGGTGACTCTGCGTTCAGTGGTACTTCCATTAAATCTTTAACCTTCCCTGTCGGCCTTAAATACGTCGGTGAGTATGCATTCAACGATTGCAGTGCACTCACTTCATTAACTATCCCAAGTTCTGAGATCTCATTCAAGAAAGATGTCTTTAAGGGCTGTGTCGGTCTAAAAGAGCTGACGATCCCCATCAGTCTTAAATGCGTATCTGAAAAGAATGAACTGATATTCTCCGGCTGTGTTAATATTGAAAAAATCGTTTTCACAGACGGAACCGGGGAATGGTATACATATGATTCCACAACCTATTCATTAACTCCCTGGATGGTCACTCAGGCCGATCTGGAAATCGTCATATCCGACGGAATACTCTCCATCGGAGATTCTGCGTTCAAAGGCTGCACCAAGATCAAATCGATCACGATCCCGGAGTCTGTAGCAAAGATCGGATCTTCTGCATTTGAGGGTTGTACCTCTCTTGCTTCCCTTACTCTTTCTGATTTCATCACTGAGATCGGAGACTCCGCATTCAAGAACTGTACTGGTCTGACCGATCTCACGATCCCCATCAGTCTCAATTGTATCGGAGCCAACGAAGAGACTCCAATCTTCGAAGGTTGTGTGAACATCAGTACGATCACATTTACGGCCGGTACAGGTTCCTGGTACTCATATGCTGTTAAATCCCCAGTTCCCTGGCGGATCACTCAGGTCGCACTGACCGTCATAATATCCGACGGTGTGACCGAAGTTGCCAATGGTATGTTTAATACATGTGATAAACTTACGACTTTGACCCTTAGTGATTCCGTCACTACGATCAGAGACGTTGCATTCTTCACGTGTGGTTCCCTTACCACTATAAACTTCGGTAGTAACCTCCAGATCATCGAGCAAAGAGCTTTCGCATTTTGTACCTCTCTTTCCAATTTGAACCTTCCTGATTCTGTTAAAACCCTTGGAGATAGTGCTTTTGCCTCATGTTTCTCACTCGTTTCTGTGACCTTTGGCAAATCTCTCGAATCGATCGGAAGTAGTGTATTTGTATATTGCAAATCTCTCGAATCTATAGTTATCCCCGATTCCATCAAAACCTTATCGGGTACCTTCTGTGGTTGTACTGCTCTCAAATCTGTGATCCTCGGCAAATCGATCACCTCTCTCGAAGAGTCGGTATTCATGGATTGTACTTCCCTGGAATCGATCCTCATTCCGAGCTCTGTCACAAATATCGGACGCAATGTGTTCAATGGCTGTACTTCACTTTATTCCATCACTATCCCCGATACTGTCTTAGAGCTTGGTGACTCTGCGTTCAAAGGTTGTACCGGACTGAAATATCTCACGGTCCCCATCAGTCTTGATTGTGTCGGATCTACCACTTCGCCCGTTTTCACTGACTGTACAAAGCTTGAAACTGTCACATTCACTGTTGGAAACGGAACTTGGGCATCATATGCATCGACCGTCAAATACACACCTTGGCAGATCACCCAGGTCGCATTGACCGTTATTGTTTCCAAGGGTGTGACCACCATCGGGGATTGCGTCTTCGAAGATTGTACCAAGATCACAAACGTGATCCTTCCAGACACTATCACTGAGATCGGAAACGAGGCGTTCTCCAAATGTACCTCTTTGGCACACATAGATCTCCCTGACTCTGTCAAATCAATCGGAAAGCAGGCATTCTACAAGTGTACTTCCCTTAACTCCATAACAATCGGGGACTCTGTCGATTCCATCGATGACGGAGTGTTCTATGGCTGTACCGCTCTTGCCTTTGTGGCAATTGGTAAGTCTGTTACCTCCATCGGTGATTATGCGTTCTACAAGTGTAGCTCTCTAACATCCCTGGTTCTACCAGATTCTGTAACTATCGTAGGGGTCAATGCATTTGGAAATTGTACCAAACTCAGTTCAGTACAATTCGGTAAATCTCTTACCACGATAGCTAGTGATGCATTCTCCAAATGTACTTCACTTACTTCGTTGATCATTCCAGAGTCTGTTACATATCTTGGGACCAATGCATT
The DNA here is from genome assembly GCA_963635855.1 of Faecalibacterium sp. CAG:74. Classification (GTDB taxonomy): domain Archaea; phylum Thermoplasmatota; class Thermoplasmata; order Methanomassiliicoccales; family Methanomethylophilaceae; genus Methanomethylophilus. Next base: position 4,909 of record CAVHHN010000069.1, read on the forward strand.
CGGTGGATGCACAGGTATGACCGAACTTACGGTCCCTGTGAGCCTTGACTGTGTCAGTTCCAGCACTTTCCCAGCGTTCTCGGGTTGTACCAACATCAGTAAGATCACATTCACCGGGTCCGGGGAATGGTATTCATACGATGCATCCAACTACGCATATACCCCTTGGCAGATCAGCAAGAGTGTCCTGTCCAGTATCGTCATATCTGATGATATCACCTCGATCGGATACATGGCGTTCAGCAATTGTACCGCCCTTACCTCCATAACGATCTCGGATTCGATCAAGTCGATCGGTGATTCTGCATTCAAGAATTGTACCGGCCTGAAGATGCTCACTGTCCCAGTGAGTTTGAACTGTGTCGGATCCAACGACAATCCTGCCTTTGAAGGTTGTATCAATATCGAACAGATCTTCTTCACCAAAGGGTCTGGAAACTGGTATGAGTATGGTGCCCAGGACTCTCAAGCATCCTATTATGGATACACGCCTTGGCAGTACAGTAAGACCGTTCTGAGCTATGTTTACATATCTGATGGTGTGACATCTATCGGAGACCATGCTTTCCTCGGCTGTACCAAGCTCTCTGCTGTGATCGTTCCTAGTTCTGTCACGTCGATCGGAAACGAGGCGTTCCGTCACTGTACTTCCATTTCCTCTGTGGTGATCGGAAACTCCATCACCTCCATTGGAGATGCTGCGTTCTGGGGCTGTACATCTCTCAGTTCGGCCCTCATTGGCGGTAACGTCGAATCGATCGGTGACGGGGCATTCGCCTTCTGTACCTCACTTACGACCCTAACACTTCCTCTTTCCATCAATTCGATCGGAGATGGGGTGTTCTTCCACTGTACCTCACTTGTCTCTATAGTCTTGCCTGGATCCATTAAGGAGATCGGAAGCCAAGCATTCTTCCACTGTACTTCTCTTGAATCTATCACGATTCCAGATTCTGTCACAAAACTTGGAAAATCTGCGTTCGGTGAATGTACTGGTCTGAAAGAACTCACAGTTCCCGTGGGCCTCGACTGTGTTGGATCTAACAGTTCGCCTATATTCTCCGGTTGTGTCAATCTCACGAAGATCACCTTCACTGGAAGTGGGGAATGGTACCAATATGGTACGGATTCTGATCAAGGATCTTATTATGGATACACGCCCTGGCAACTCAGCAAATCTGCTCTGACAACTGTGATAATCTCCGATAAGGTGGTCTCTATCGATGCCAACGCATTCAAAGACTGCACGTCTCTGACATTCGTTACCATCGGTGGACCTCTCGAATTTATCGGTGACTCTGCATTTGAAAACTGTACCTCCCTTTCCGTCTTTGTTTTCCCGAGCGCTCTCAAAGAGATCGGAAGCTATGCATTCTACAACTGTAAGTCTCTTAGCACTGTGACCATATCCGATTCGGTCGAAAAGATCGGAGACTCTGCGTTCAAGGACTGTATCGGTCTGAAACAACTCACTGTTCCAGCAAGTCTTAACTGTGTAGGATCCAACGAACAATCCATCTTTGAAGGATGTATCTACATCAAGTCGGTCACATTCACTGCTGGATCTGGAATTTGGTTTATCTATGGTATAGACAGTTCTCAGCCATCATTCTACGGAAACACGCCTTGGCAGCTCAGTAAATCCACCCTGACCTCCGTCACCATATCTGATGGTGTCACCTCTATCGGAATTTACGCATTCAAGGACTGTGCCGCTATCACTGTTGTGACCATCGGTAAGTCTGTTGCTTCTATTGAGGATGGTGTGTTCAGGGGTTGTGTTGCATTACTGTCCATCAATGTAAGTGCTGAAAATGAAAAATTCTGTTCGGTGGACGGTGTTCTTTTCAACAAGGATAAGACCTCGTTGATACAGTACCCTGCAGGAAAATCGAATGACACATATGAGATTCCTGGCACTGTTACAGTGATCGGAGCTTATGCATTCTACGATTGCGTATCTCTTACGGTCATCACCATCCCGAGTTCCGTGGTAACCATTGGTGCTTCTGCATTCAACGGAAGATTCTACGATTCCAACGGTAGTTCTGAACTTGAACCGACAGGTGCAAACCTGGCTGGATCAACATTCAAGTTGATTGACGGAAAATGGGTAAAGCAGGCCTCTACCACGCACTCAGAGATCAGCATGATCTATGTTGCCCTCGCGATCCTTGCTGTTGGTGTCTTGCCGGCCGCAGTGGTCTTGACAAGAAGATTGCTTTGAAACTTTTATCAGGGGCGTAAGCCCCTGGCTTTTTATGTAGAATTTTATTGTAGGGTCTGGAACTCGGTACGATCGTATTCTCTGATCACCGATTCTGTTCAACGTTCTCTGCCACTTTCTAAACCGCTCTGTCGGTTCGAAGTGTTTGTGATCATGCCGCTTAAGTCCATACTTGTCCATGACGTAGTAACATCTATCAATATGTTTGAGTTTGAAAGTTCTATACACAAAAATATACTGCTGGGTATGTTCTGTTTTTTTGTGCTTAATACAGTTATCTGATTCTCTCTACAAACAATTATTTAACTAATGAGTTTAGTAAACGCATTGTAAATCAGTCAGTGGTTTCAGGCCAATACTGTAGTGTCTGGACATAGAGGTGTATTATGAAGAAAATACTGATGTTGATGTTGACACTGGTTGCAGTGTCTGCGTTTATTATTGCCGAACATTCCGAAAGGACCGATGCGTCTTCTGTTACCGCTCAAGGAGATGGTTGGAGCTATGATGATGGCACATTGACGATAACAGATAATCTCGATCCTGAAGAGGGTAAAATACCCTATGAAGAATATTTGGAAAATATAACAAAGGTCGTTATTGGTTCTTCGGTCTCTTCAATCGGAATGTACGTATTCTATGGTTGTACCAATCTTGAGTCGATCACAGTTGATAATGAAAATGCAAACTTTAGTGCGGTAAATGGTGTACTTTTTGATGAAAATCAAGAGAAATTGATCAAATATCCTGCGGGTTCTGATGAGACGGTATATAATATACCTGGGGCTGTTACGACCATAGAGGTTATGGCATTCGTGGACTGTGCCAAACTCACATCGTTCACTGTCGCAGAGGGGAATTCTCACTTCCGTGCGGATAATGGAGTGCTATTTGATACAAATGGGGCCCTTGTCGCATATCCAGCAGGTAATTCCCAGACCGGATATACAATACCCACTGGTGTAAGCACCATAGGGGATTATTCCTTCTTTGGTAGTGTTAATCTTACCTCTATTACTTTTCCCGCTGGAGTAACATCCATTGGAGCATCAGCGTTTGAAAATTGTAAAAATCTCAAATCTATTAGTATTCCAGAGGGAATTACAGTAATCAAGTACTCTACTTTCAGTGGTTGTACTGCTCTCGAATCAATAAGTCTTCCTGGTTCTATTACTTATATTGGGGACTCAGCGTTTTACGAATGCACAAAACTCGATAACTTGAAATTTCCAAGCGATTTAACTAGTATTGATAAATCCGCGTTCGAGATGTGTACCTCCCTTACCAAAGTGGATCTCACGAGTAGCACTAAATTGGAACGTATTGGAATTTCTGCATTTGAAGGTTGTGTCAAGCTGGGAGGATTGGATCTTCCTTCTTCGTCCGTAATCATTTGTGAAAGTTCGTTCGAGAAGTGTACCTCCCTTACCAAAGTGGATTTCGGTGGTGCTAAAGCAATCGGAACAGAAGCGTTCGAGGATACTGCTTTAACTGAAATCGTACTCACATATGTCACAGAAATTTCTGCTTCTGCTTTCAAAAAATGTAGTTTTCTTGAATCTGTGAAGTTCGGTGATAATCTCACAAAAATTGGTGATAGTGCGTTCAGCGAATGTTCCAAACTTAGGTCCATATGCATTCCCGATTCCGTCAAAGATCTTGGGGCCTCCGCGTTTGGGAGTTGTAAGAACCTGGAGAAAATCACCATCCCCCTCAGCCTTAATTGTGTTGCATCCGTGAGCTTACCTGCTTTCTACAACTGTAAAAATATCAATTCTATCACGTTCACAAATGGAACTGGTTCTTGGGCAGATTATACTGAGCTTATCTTACAGACCCCCTGGTTTATCACCAACTCCGACGAGCTGGAAATAATTATAGATAAAAATGTTTCATCTGTAGCAGCGTCAGTATTCACGGACTGTACCAAAATCACCGCTCTGAAAATATGCGATTCAACTACGACACTTGCACCAAATGCATTTGCAAATTGTTCCAAGTTGACATATCTTATCGTTCCAGTCGGTGTTGATTGTTTTGTATCTGATTCCTACCCTGTATTTAATAATTGTAATAATATCAGTAATATCACTTTCACAGAGGGCGGGAGTTGGAATATTACTAAGGATAATTATACGAAAACGCCATGGTACCTTACTAAGGTCGACCTGACCGTTACCTTATCTAAAGGCGTGGTTTCAATCGGTGACTGGGTATTCTGCGGTTGTGCTAATCTTAAATCCATCACGATTCCCGATTCCGTCACATCAATTGGTGAACACGCCTTCGATGGTTGTGGTCTCTTATCTGTATCTCTCCCTTCAGAGCTCGACAAGATTGGAGATTATGCGTTCCAAAGATGTTCCCTCCTTGAGATAAGTATCCCTGATAATGTAACATCGATCGGAGCATACGCATTCAGTGACTGTATTGCTCTGAAATCTGTAACGCTCGGTGAAAATGTTTCAACCCTCAGCGAAGGAATATTCAAGGGATGTTCCAAGTTGGAAACCATTTCCCTCGACCATGTCAGTTCCATCGGTGATCATGCCTTTGATGGTTGTATTGTCCTTAATAAATTGACAATTCCGGATAACCTCACAACAATAGGTGCAGGGGCGTTCAAAGACTGTCTGGGTCTGAAGGAACTCACAGTTCCTATAAGCCTTAACTGTGTCGGATCTGATACCGATCCTATCTTCTCCGGCTGTGTAAACATAGCGAAGATAACATTCACCAATGGATCTGGAACTTGGTACCAATATAACGAAAACACGCCTTGGCAGATTACCAAGGCAGAACTGACCGTGGCGATATCCGAAGGTGTGAAGTCCATAGGAGAAA
>CAVHHN010000070.1:0-9902 GCA_963635855.1 Faecalibacterium sp. CAG:74
AGAATGTATTGAGTTTCGCATCAGCTTTCCACACGAATTGTCATAGAACCAAAAATTTGTTAAAAAATTGCTAAAAAATATCAAATTACTTTGAAATTTAGTAGATTTTATAATAAAATTAAGAAATCGATTTTACACTTTAGTAACCTTTGACATTTAATCCATGTTTCTGAATCAGATATGTTTATGAAATTTAGGAATCGTAAAAAATAGGTAAAAGTACTGTTAGTTTACAATACTATTAATATATGGTATATATGGAGTGTATTAATCTCAGTACCGTGTACCTAGCGGTTTGAGGATATGGCGTATATCCATGAAGAAAATTGTAGTAATGATCTTTGCTGTGTTTGCAATTTCTGCATATCTTGTTGCAGAACATTCGGACGTCACAGCTGCTGACTATGACACATCTGGTGTAGTAAAGAATATTTCCTGGAGTTTCGATGAGAGTTCCAAGACACTGACCATCAGCGGAAATGGACCTATGGTTGATTTTTCTCCGTATGGGGCCCCCTGGAGTAAGATATCCTGGGACATTAATCATGTTGTGATCGAAGATTCCGTTACTTCGATCGGAGCTAATGCCTTCTATAATACATATATTTCATCAGTGACTTTTGGTAAGTCCGTCACTTCCATCGGTGAGGGCGCATTCTACAAATGTATCGGTTTTCATTCAATCGCAATTCCCGATACTGTCACCTCGATCGGAGCCTATGCATTTTACGAATGTACTAATTTGTCGTCTGTGACCATCGGTGACTCTGTCACCTCGATCGGGGATAACGCGTTCACTGGTTGTTTCCGTGTGAACTCTCTTGTTATTCCGGATTCTGTTGTTACCATTGGACAGTACGCATTCTCTGGTTGGGCGTCTCTCGAATCCTTACATCTCGGAAGTTCTCTTTTTGCTCTATATCAGGGTGCATTCTCCAGTTGTTATAACCTCAAGTCAATTTATATTCCGGATTCTGTCGCCTACATCAGTAGCTATACTTTCCAATTCTGCAGTGGCATTGTCGAGGTGCACATTCCAACTTCCCTCATGTACCTTGGAACAAATACATTTGCATATTGCAGTTCTCTTAAAAGTGTGGAACTTTCCGGTCAACTCTGGACCATCGGCAGCAATACCTTTAGCGATTGTACCTCTCTCGAATCTGTTGTCCTCCCGAACAAGCTCACTGCGATAGACGATCATGCTTTCATCAACTGCTCATCACTAAAATCTATCCGTCTTCCCAGTACTGTGACCACGATTGGAGCACACGCATTCGAATCCTGTACGTCACTCACCGCTGTGGACCTTGGTAATTCGGTCAATCAGATCAGTGATAATGCATTTGCTGGATGTTCCTCTCTTAAGTCTATAGTACTGCCCAAGACTCTTAGTTCTCTGGGACCATATGCATTTTACAACTGCTCAGCTTTGACCTCGGTAGCAACTTCCAATCTCTCTACAATTGGAGATTATGCATTTGCAAAATGTTCTTCCCTCAATAGTATTAATATTACCGATTCAGTAACCTCTATCGGAAGTCACGCATTCTATGACTCTTGTGATAATTTGAAACAGATCTATGTTTCTAAACATCTCAAGTCTCTTGGTGGAGATGCATTCAGTTCCAGTCACAAATCCATTAAGGTTGAGAAGTATTGGTTTATATTCAACTATGAGACAAACCTTAGTGCTTCCGTTCTTGCTGGACACTTATTCATTGTTCAGCATTATTCTTCTAAGATAATCTTCAAGCAGTGATCAACTACCTGCCTTAAACAATTTAAAACCAAAGGCCCCATTGGGGCCCTTACCTTTTGATCAGAATTTTGAAATCATTGCAGGCTTTGGTTTGACCTGTCGAATTTTAATCCAGGACTTGTATTCTTCATGATCTGGTCTGGTTCATAGGTCTGATGTAATGTTCGAGCTCACTATGTCTGAAGATCTCTGATTCAGAGGTCTATTCTTTAGAACAGCTGGTTGTTTACGTTCTGGTAAAGTTTTTCTCGCTGGTCGATTCGCATGGTGGCGATATTCGTGAACGAAGACGCTAAAGCCTAATCTCATCAATTTGTTGAATTGAAAGATGAGAATAAATGTCGATAAAAAAAGAAAGTCCCGTACCTAAGTACGGGAAATGTGTTTAAAATCAGTTTTCGATTGCTTCAGAGGGGCACTCGTCGATGCAGGCGCCACAGTCGACACATTTGGAAGCGTCGATGACAGCGACGTCGTCAACGGTAATTGCATCGTTGGGGCATGCGTCGATGCATGCACCGCATGCGACACACTTGTCTGCGATAACGGAAACCATCTGAATCCCTTCAGTTTTCGATTGCTTCAGAGGGGCATTCGTCGATGCAGGCACCGCAGTCAGTGCATTTCTCGGCGTCGATGACAGCGACGTCGTCCATGGTGATTGCTTCGGTCGGGCATGCGTCAACGCATGCACCACATGCTACACAGTTGTCTACGATTACTTTGGGCATTTGTTACACCTATTTCAAAAATAATTGAAATGAGTATATAATCCTATCACAACTTGAGGAAACCTTAACATTTCAAAAATAGTTGAAATTAGAATTTCAGTTCAAAATCTCGTGTTTTACGGGGTTATTTTCAGCAAAAAGGCCGGAACCCAATTCATGTTGGGCGATAAGTTCGTCGATCCGAGCGTTCAGGATCGCCATGCAACGGAGGAATTCCTGATGGTCTTTTTCGTCGAGAGCACTGAGGATCTCTCCGTTCAGATGATTTACTTTTGAACGGAAGGTATTGCATGCTTTAGATCCATTTTCAGTGAGGCGAATGGAACTGGTCTTACCAATACTTTCGTCGACCGCCAAGCCCATAGCTATCAATTCGGAGACTATCATCGACACTCTAGATTTATCGAAGGGTACGTGTTCGCGGATTTCCTTCTGAGATAAACCTCCATGCCGTTCGATCTGCAACATAATAAGAATATGGTAACTCTTCAAACCCATCTCTGAAAGGCTTGGGGCGAGGAGATATCTTATGCATTTTTTCATCTTATCTGAAAAAACCTCTAACTGTTCGAAAGTATCTGCCTCTTCAGCCTCATCTTTCATAGATGAACATTACTTCTTACATATATAACAATAGTTTAGTTTAGAACTAAACTATTAATACAATCAGCCAGATTCGAAATAATCTGAGGAGAGCATATGAGTGATTATGAGAAATTTATCCGGGAACAGGCCGGTAAATGCCGCGATAGCAGTGGTTTTGACAGATCCCTTTATGATACACACCAGGTCAAACTCGGTCTCAGAGATAAGGATGGAAAAGGTGTCGTTGCCGGACTTACCAATATCTCCCGTGTTACTGGTTTCACCGTTGTCGATGGCCACCCTGTTCCCTGTAAGGGAAGATTGGCCTATCGCGGTTATCCGATCGAAGAACTCATTAAAGCCCAAGGGTCCGAGAAGGGACTTTTTGAGAAATGTGCCTACCTTCTGCTTTTCAACGAACTTCCAGACGCGGAACAGCTCTCCGAGTTCCGTACCTACCTCAACAGGCAGATGTCCCTTCCTTCGTATTTTGTAAAGGAGGTCATCCTTCGCGAGAACGGAAATGATGTCATGAACACCATGTCACGTTGTGTTATGAACCTCGCCATGTACGACCGTGATGTTTCCGACATGTCTGTTGAAAAGGCGTTGAAGAATTGCATAAACATTATTGGCAGTATGCCGTTGTTTGCAGTATACGGATATCAAGCTTATGTCCATTATGACATGGGGGAAAGTCTCCTGATCGTCAATCCGGACCCTAAACTCACGGTTGCTGAGAACATTCTTCGTATGCTCAATCCTCATCATGAATATACTGACCTTGAGGCCATAGTTCTCGATCGGTTGTTGGTTCTTCACATGGAACATGGAGGCGGGAACAACTCCACTTTTACCGCAAGGGTTGTTTCCTCTACCGGATCGGATACATATTCGGTGATCGTCGCTGCATTGATGTCGCTTAAAGGACCTCGTCACGGAGGTGCCAACCTGAAAGTTTCCGCAATGACGCAGAATATCAGAGAGAATGTGTCAAATATCACCGATCCTGAAGAAATGGGCGCCTATCTTAGAAAGATAATCAATAAAGAGGCGTTTGACAGGTCCGGGCTTGTATATGGGATGGGGCATGCGGTCTATACAGATTCCGACCCACGTGCGGAGATCCTCCGTTCTCTCGCAGAAAGACTTGCGGAGGCCGATGATCGTAGTGACGAATTCAAAATGTACAAACTCATCGAAGATCTGTCACCAGATATCATCCGGGATAATCATAACACTGCCGGTCCTGTATGCGCGAATGTGGACCTTTACAGTGGTTTCGTGTACGAACTTCTTGGCATTCCAAGCGATCTATATACCCCAATGTTCGCGATGGCACGTACCGTTGGGTGGTGCGCACATCATCTTGAGGAGATATCTTCCTCTAACAAGATTATCAGGCCCGCATACGTCAGTGTGGCCGAGAATCGGGATCTATGAATATATAGTACGAGAAGAGCCACTGGAGGGATTTGAACCCTCGACCGCATGTTTACAAGACATGCGCCATACCGCTAGGCCACAGTGGCGATATTCTCGACAATGTGCCTGTTCATAAAATAATATCGGTCAACAACTCGGGGTCAGATTTCAAAAACGCTAAATGTTCAGTGGAGATTAATGCTTATGAAGGTTTTCGTTTACAATTACCGTCCTTTCGATGAGGCGGAGTTCTTCACCGAATTCGCCAAGAAATTCGGTTTGGATCTGGATTGGACCGAAGAACCGGCCACCCCCGACAATTGCAACCTTGCGGCGGGGAGCGACTTCATTTCGATAATCACCTCCCCTATCACTGCTGATATGATCGATCAGTATATGCAGGGCGGAGTCAAGATGATCTCTTCCCGCACCATTGGGTATGATCATATCGATCTAGAACATGCGAAAAAGGTCGGAATGGTGGTCTCCCACATTACCTATGATCCAGAGGGGGTGGCCGAATACACGGTCATGGGGATACTGATGTGCGTCCGTAAGATGAAGTCCATAATGCAATCGTTCGCCACAAAGGATTTCCGTCTCGTTGGGCAGATATCAGGTGAATTGGGTCGGATGACCGTAGGCGTTATCGGACTAGGGCGTATCGGACGTACTGTCATCCGCGATCTCTCCGGTTTTGGTTGTAAGGTATTATATTGGAACCATACGCCGAAAGACCCATGTCCAGGTGCTGAATCCGTATCTTTAGAACGTCTTTTGGCAGAATCCGATATCATTACCTTGCATCTTGAGCTCAACCCTGAGACCCATCATTTCCTGGATGCCAAAGCATTTTCAAAAATGAAAGATGGGGTGATGATCATCAATACCGCACGCGGACCGTTGATAGATACTGAAGCATTGATGGATGTAGTGGATTCGGGAAAGGTAGGTCAGGCCTTCCTTGATGTGATAGAAGACGAGTTCGGTCTATATTACAAGGACTGTAGCGATATAGATCTGAGTGGTCGTTACATCGGCAGACTCAATGACCGTCCCGAGATACTCGTGACCCACCATATGGCATTCTACTACCGTACTGCGGTGAGCGATATGGTCTACAATTCGTTATTGGCGATGAAACTCTTTAGTGAAGGGAAGGAGATACCTTTCCGTATTGCGTGATACTATGTCTAGAGCATTTACTTCGGAAGAATATGAGGTACCAGATATGCCAGTTGTCGAGATAAAGGAATCAGCCGATTCCGAAGATCATGATCTTGTTTATGAATATACCAAAGGGCGCAATACCAATGATCCTGCGCTTCCATATGAGATCGGGATGAATTTCCTGAATGGTGAGAAGGGTTTCTTCAAGAGTGTCGATTTCGCTATCAAATGGCTGAAAATATCCACCAGTATGGGATATGTGCCGGCCAAGGTAGCACTGGCTGAAGTTTATCTTGCAGATACCAAGAAATATGGTTATCGGGACGCTGCTATTTTATTGCGGTCTGCAAAAGACCAAGGATCTGAGGAGGCAGGTGCTTTGCTTGATATGAAGTCCATAACGGATGTTAAGTCAAAATCCGCCTTCACCACTTACCGTTTGAACGCCGAAATGGGAAACACCGATGCCATGATCGCACTGGCTGAAGGGTTTGAAAAAGAATACTATGCCAAACAGAAATGGAAAACGGCCGCCATGTGGTATTTGAACGCATACGTTAAGGGGGCCAAAGACGTCCGTCCTAAAATCGAAGAACTTATAGAAAAAAGGAACGTCGAACTTTCTGATGCGGAACTTAAGATATTAAGAAGGAAGTAAGATGAAAAGACACTGCCCCAATTGCGGAGCGATCGTTCCCCCGGAGTCATTGAACTGTCCACACTGCTATCATGATGTTCCACGCACCCTGACGGAAACGGAGTATGAATCTCATAACCGTACCCGTGAACAGTATGACGAACAGATGTCTAAAAGACACAAAAGCCGTACTGTATCTTTGATACTTGCAACGATTCCCGCTCTTATAGGGCTTTTAGGTCTTGCACAGATATATCAGGACCACCGTGAACCACTAGGTTGGAAAATCCTTGTCGGAGGATTGATCCTTTATTTGTTTATGGTCGGAATGGTGCGTTTGGTCATCAATACCGGTGGCCTCAGCCTATTACTTCTGATCGTTCCGATATTCATTTTGCTTGTGATGTATCTCCTGCTGGCATTGTTTGCACTTTTGTTGACCTATTCAGGGTTTGTATCACTTTTCGGAAGAAGGGTATGATCAAGGCATGCGATACTTGTCGCGTTCGTACAGATTGATCATGATTTGAGAGGCCATTTGGGCAAGTTCCAATGCGCCTCTCCCTTTCCCGACATTGGCGGGATCTTTTCCGCGGAACATTTTACGGTAAGCCTTCACGATTATGTCAGGCTCATCTTCGGGATATTTGCACCTGAAACTGATAGGCTGACGGGTCATTATCGAAGAGAGGATATGTGCTTCCAATGTTATGTCCCAGGGTGCGTTGATAAGGTACTTTGAGAATTCCTGACGGATGTCGTAACTGGTCACATATTGGTCTTTGATGACCTTTTTGAACTTTGAGACCGCTTCATCCACGGGAACCCCATCATAGAGCAACGAGACATCAAGGCCGTGTGCTTCAGCATAATCCAGTCTTGCTTTTCCCAAATATTTTGGTTCAATAGCTAGAACTGCGTGGTATACAGAATCGAAATCTCCGGTATCGAGATCTACGGCACAAACCCCGATAGACAGGATTTGATCGTATGGAAAACCTTGCGCACCATCAGAGATCGATTCCACAACGTAGATCTTTTCACCCATTGCAATTCACCTTTTTTGTCAGGATATCCTCTGAAATCTTGATATTATGGAATTTAAGAGTGTTCGAATCACCAGCTGCAAGTGCAAGCAGTTCGACGATGTGGATCACTGGAAGTCCTCCTTCATACTTATCATAGAACGTCATACAGTTCGGACAACAGACGACGATGACATCGGCACCTTTGCATTCAAGTTCTCTTTCTGCCATCAGTTCAGCATTGATCCCTTCTACGTTTTTTCCACAACACCCATAGCTTTTGTTAATGATCTCGGCACCAGTGGCTTCGACGATCATGCGGGTATCGGTGAGGAAACGCTCTCCGCTACAACCCGGTTCCAATGCCACTTTCAGTGAAACGCCTGGAAATGAACGGATCTTATCGAGATATTTCGTCAGGTAAGTCGAAATGTGCGGCGCATATATCCCAGAGGTACCAAGTTCGTTGGTGCACCCAGAACAGAGAGTGACCATATCTTTGCCGTCTGCATTGACACGCAACTTGTACTTGTACCCATTGCGGATCGGTTCTTCCAACACTCTGAACGGCACGGGGTACATACAACAGGTATTGCCGGGGAGCTCACTAATCCCGATTCCAATAGCATCGAAGAACTTCCATGTCGCATATTTGAGAAAAGGCAAGACCGATTGTACCTTACAACCTGGGATGAGATAGACATCATCTCCCTCCTGGTATTCAGGTAATTGTGTCTTCCATTCATCGGATGCCGGCGGTACGATAAAACCAGTTTGGTAAAATGTATCTGGCACTTTAGCATGTAATAATTCCGCCTTGAGGTACATCAAAGCAAGTCTGGGGTCGGTATGCTTGCAGACAGCACTACATTTCCCACATCCGATACATAAGTGGGTGTTGGCATTTTCCCTTTCAAGCATCGAGAGCCAGGGACTACATCCACCCAATTTGAACGAAGGGCATACTTTTTCGCATCTTCTGCAACCGAGGCAGGATGCCATGAGATCTTCGACGAAACGGGGGAGTGCGCACATCACCGACTTATTCTCTGACAATAATATAAACCTGATTGGCCAAGGTTTATGCGTTCAGAGAGATTGTATCCTCTGAATGTATGGACTTCTGATGATGAGATATTACATGGAGGAAATTTTCGATGGGAAGAAGGACTATGATGCCCGTCTTTATTCCACTCCGAAGAGGGGCAGGATCGCATTGGTCGACTCTTCTTCGTTCAAAGTACACGGGGTGGCCGATCTAACGAAAGTGAGTGAGATAACTTATGAAGAATTCGTCACCTGGCATCGTACTGGACCATTTTCCAATAGTGAGATCGCTCCCTTTGCTAGTGGAAAGACCTGTTATGCATATAATCTTGAGAATATCAGAAGATTGGTCCTTCCTGTCAAAATCCCTAAGGATCCAGATGCTCATATGTGGGTAGAAATTTCCGATAATGTCGTAAAGACATTCGATAGTCAAAAGACCCTGTTTTAACTTATCCCCTTATACCATGAAATTATATGCGAATCTATGCCGGGCAAGGGAGTAGGTTCAGCATCGGAGATCAAATGGCTTATCGAGGATAGGAAACGTCGTCTTGAGGATGCCACCCAACAGTTGAATATGGTTTCCGATGAAGAGGTGAAGAGAGGTCTTAACGGCATCATATCAATGTTGAAAGTAGAGATCTCCGATCTTGAGATCGAGTTAGATGAATCGACCTCCATTGAAAATGACCCAGATCCAATTGCTGATATTGATTCCAAACTCTCCGATATCGATATTGCATTGAAGAACGAGACCGACCCTATTGTGAGGAACAATCTTGAGGTTTCCAAAAGGTTCCTTCAGATGGAACGTAATCATGCTTTAATTGAAAAGACCAGCAGTTCCAGAAAAGAAGATCCCTTGGAAGTTAAGATTCGTTCTCTGGAAAATAGTCTACAGAACAGTGTGAAGTATGCCGAAGATCTTCGTTGTAAACTGGACAATGCTATCAAAGAGGCCAATCATTATCGGCTTTTGGCCGAGAATCCCGACCGTGGTATCAAGTGTGGTACCACTCGCGTTACAGTAGAAGCTAGAACTTTGTGTGATCTCCGTAATCAGTTGAAGGAGAGATCGCTCGCATACGAGTCATTGAAACGCGAGAATCGTGAATTGAAAGATCAAATCGCCATGCTACGTCGTAACATCTCAGAATTGACCTTACACTGTAAAGAAGGGGACAGCCAGATCCTTGTGTTGCAGAAGCGGTTGGCGGATCTTAGAAAGCAAGTAGATATGAATTGATCCAGGACATATCACATTATGATTTCCGAATAATTACCGTATTGTCATCATTCGAAATCGAGGACATATGGATAAAAACAGGTTCTACATTGTTCTCTCTTCATCTACTCTGATACCAGACCTAGATATATCGACAACGATCAATCCCCTCATTGTAATATTAACCCTACGACGAACGCAAAGTCAGCACTACATTCAAGACATGGTCTCTGCGATGAAATCATTCAGTGAGAACTGGTTGGGGAGCTTGATCCCGAACACTTTGTAGACC
>CAVHHN010000071.1:0-9835 GCA_963635855.1 Faecalibacterium sp. CAG:74
ATCATAAATCCGGTGGACTTCTCAGCTTTGCTTGTGCTATTCGCCAACATTTTGGGTAATGTTTGAATGCGCAAGCACGATTTTAATTGGGCGGTCTTTTGAATTCGATCCGATTGAAAGTAGAGGGTGGGCAGTGTGATTTCAATTGGGCCACCAATCGATAATATTTATTTACAAGTGACATCTACAACAAAATATGACTTCCTGTTGTGAAAAAAAGAGGAATCTTAAGATTCCGCTACTCGCAGCGATTGTCTGCGTTCTTGTACTTTGCGTTTCTGTCGTCTATGTTCTGAATACTCCAGACGACAAGACCAATTTCACATTGACCTGCAGTCCTGACGGTAATATATATTATGTAAATGTCACCAGCGATTACTCGTTCGACAAATATCTGGCGACAGGTTCCACCTCAACTGACGAACTTTTCGATTTCCTCGGTAAGAACGTCACCTATGGACAGAGATTGGCCGGATTCGTACCGCAAGGATGCTCTGTTTTCACAGTTCCCGATTCAACAGACGGCGGTTATCTCGCAGGTCGTAATTTTGATTACTACCAAACGATCACCGGTGTTGTTTACACCCATGGTTCCAATATATACTCCTCAGTGTCCACCGTAGACCTTGCAATGTTCAGTGGTGTCAATGCCACTTACAAAGACATGAAATCGGATACCAGGATCAATGCCGCAGCATACCTGCCTCTTGATGGTATGAACGAAAAAGGAGTGTTCGTTGCCATCAACTCCGTCAGTGGCGGACCGGCGATCATCGAAAACGATTCCGCCAAGAACACCATCTTTATCACAAGTTCATTAAGGGCCGTACTTGACTATTCGGACTCCACCCAATCTGCGGTGGATCTGTTGAACAGTTACAACCTTCACAGCAACTCCAACTATCACGTTTTCATCTCCGATCGTAGCGGAAACAGTTGCACGGTCGAGGTTGTCGACGGAAAGACCTATGTGACCAAGACCAGCCTACTGACAAACCACTACCTGACCAAAGAGGGTAGTGCACCAGATTACCCTGTCAAAGAAAGCAGCGCTCTTCGTTACAATATCATCCAAGAACGTCTCAACGAAAAACCCAGCATGACCGTTTCAGAGGTCAAACAACTCCTGATCGATGTCAAGCAGGATGATTCCGACCTTGTCCACTATACCCGCTGGTCTGTTATCTACGATTTCGACACCCTTGAAATATCCATCTACGTCAGGGTTGGGCCCACAATAGACTACGACCACTCGTACAATTATAACGTAAACGGCACAGGCATCGTCAGATGATCTTTGGATCCTGGTGGTGCCCTCGCCACCAGGATCTCAAATGTGCCAGAAGTATGTTAATTTATTTTCGGCCTCTGTGAATTCACCGAGTGCCGATTTTATTTTTTACAATAATTCAGATGGTTTTCGGACCTACCCAAGGCCCGATATATCGCAAAGGTCCCATCCCGGTAGACCGATGATGAGACCTGGAATATAAAATCAATTGTTGCCGACTATATCTTCAGCAGATTGAATACATTTTGTAAGAACAGAATATGCATTTATCATATCTGGCTCATTGACGATGAAGATAGTATCTGTGTGACAACTGACAGTTTCCTCGAGGTTGATGCCCGCATCCGACAGATTGGTGATAAGATAGGCGATCACACCTGCAGTGTCAACGATCTTTTCTGGTGATTTTACCACAATCTCCACAAGATTCTCACGGATCTTGATAAGATTGAACCGTCCAACGGTGTCGATGATACGGTCCTTGAGCATTCTGTCAGCAATAATGGTGACGGCACTGGCCGATTGGACACATTGCATAATGGAATTTTCATTCCACATATCCTTGAAAAGGTTGTCCATTTTATGAAGAACGGTCCAATCGTTTTTGGCGGTCACGATACAGGTCTTGGTACGCATCTCCAGCCGGCTATCCTTGAGAATCGAAAGAATACTGAGTTCGTGATCGGTAGTGACACTTAGCTTCGAAGCATAGCGCCTGCATGCGATCATCACGGCCTCCTCATTCTCAACGTCAAGGTCCTTCATGATAAGACGTGCTAAGGACGAATAATTGATCAATCCTTTCGCTACACAATCTTTGATGCTCGGATGGGCATCAATGAACAATCTGGTCCTCTCTGCGAGGCTTTCTCTGGATACAGAATCCGCCATATGCGTGGTAACATATTCAGATTATTAATGTCTATTGTCGGACATGTTGTAGATTTAATCTTGAAAAGACCCCGGTTATTATCAATATTCAGGATTTATGTCAGCTGTACACATGTACTGAAGTCACCAGGAAAAACAGATTGAAATCTGATGTTCCAGGGCCGGCAGAGCAGTGTTGTTCCATAAATGATCTCGCCTCGGTCCTTTCTGAAAATTGTATATATAACGCATAACTCTCATTCTTATTTCGCAACCGAGCAATCCGTTAAAATGGGCGCACGGATACGATCAACGAAGGTAGAACATGGATCAAACGAACGATGTCATCAGAAAATACGCGCTACAGAATGCCGTATTCTTCAAAGGAAAAGCGAATCCCAAATCCGTCGTGGGCAAAGTCCTTGGTGAAATTCCTGAACTCCGCCCCAAGAGCGCAGAGATCATCCCTCTTGTCAACTCGATTGTCGAAGAGGTCAATGCAATGGGTCTCGAAGCTCAGACCAAAGCTCTTTCCGAGATGGATTCCTCTCTGCTGGTGAAAGAGAAAAAGGAACGCAAATACGAACTGCCCGAACTCAAAAACGTGAATGGAGAGGTCGTCATGCGTATCGCCCCCGGACCGTCCGGACCGCTTCATATCGGACACACCCGTGCATCCGTTCTCAATGATGAATATGTGAAACGCTATGGTGGGAAACTTATACTTAGGTTCGAGGACACCAATCCCGAAAAACTCGACCCTGATGCATACCACACCATCCCCGAAGATCTTGATTGGCTCGGAGTTAAGATCCACCAATCATTCATCCAATCCGACCGTTTCGAAATATACTACGATCACACAAAGAAACTATTAGAAGGAGGACATGCATATGTCTGCACTTGTAACGCCGACCATTGGAGAGAGCTCAAAGAAAAGAGCATCGCCTGTCCCTGCAGAGACCTTCCAGTAAATACCCAGATGGAGAGATATGAAAAATTCATGAGCGGTGGATATGCTGACGGAGAAGCGGTTGTCGTTGTCAAGACCGATCTTCACCACCCCAACCCTGCGGTCAGAGACTTCGTTGCCCTCCGTCTCGTCAGCCGTGCTTCCCACCCCAGGACCGGAGATAAATACATCGCATACCCAATGATGAATCTCTCTGTGGCCGTGGACGACCACCTTATGGGTATGACACATGTCATCAGAGGTAAAGACCACCTCAACAACACCGACCGTCAGGCCTACATCTTCGACTATTTCGGATGGAAGAAACCTGAATACTACCACTACGGGCTCGTGCATATTCCCGATACTGTACTGAAGACCTCCCTCATCAAAAAAGAGATCCAGGACGGTACTTATTCTGGCTGGGATGATGTTCGCACAGGTACCGTTCGTGCTCTCGCGAGGCGTGGTATCAAAGCCGAAGCCGTCAGAAGATATTGGGTCGAGGCAGGAATGAAGAGTGTTGATATCGAATTCTCCTGGGACGGACTGTACGCCAAGAACAGAGAGGTTATAGATCCTGTCTCAAACAGGTACTTCTTCGTCGGCAACCCCGTCGAATACAAGATCACCGGTGCGGATGAGATCGCAGGATCTGCACCTCTGCACCCCGACCATGCTGACAGAGGCAACAGGGAATACGATTACAAAGCCCCGATCTCGGTCTTCCTTTCCAAAGAGGATTCCGAACTGTTCACCTCTGCCGGAAAAGTGCGTCTGAAAGATTTCTGTAACTTGGATTACGGATCCCCTGCAATATTCACTGGAAACGATGTCTCTATCCTGAAAAAAGGTGCCAAGGCCGTTCAATGGGTAGGTCCTGACGCTGTGAATGCTGAGCTTCTCATGCCGGACGGATCTGTTACCAAAGGGCTTGTTGAACCCTCCTTCTTGAAAGAGAACGGAGATTCAGTTCAACTTGAAAGAATCGGATTCGCTAGGGTCGAGAAGAAAGATCCGAACAAGGTTTCGTTCGTGTTCTCACACCGTTGAACAAAAAAGGTGTTCTGACCGTTAAAACCCCTTCCAAACTTCATAATATTAGAGAGACCGGTAGGTACCATTCTCACATTTGTGGAATCTGCAGTTCTGATAGAACCAGAACTGCAGAGAACTCACATGCAAGATGCGGTTGCACCTAGTTTTTTGATACGATCGATTATATTATCGATCTGATCGTGTGTAAGATTCGGGTTTAAAAGAGTGAATTTCAGCATTACTTTGCCATCTTTGACGGTCTGACCGATAACGGTACCTTCCGCAAGCAAGAGGCGTCTGACTTTCTTGTTAACTTCATCCCCCTTATCAAGAGCAAAGACAACCGAGGAGATCTCGGGTTTTACTGCAACTAAGAAAGATGGGTCATTTGAGATCCGCTCATAGAAATATTCAGCATTGCCCACAGCTGTGTCGATGATCTTTCCAAAACCATCCATACCTCTTGTTTGGAATGCCATGAATACCTTCAATGCATCAAAGCGACGTGTGGTCTGCATGGATTTTCCGACGAGATTGATATAACCGTCTTCTTCGTCCTCTTCACGATTGAGGTAATCTGCGTGGAGTTCGAAACATTCCAATCTTTTTCCGTCTTTCAGGATAACAGCGGAACAGGAGATCGGAAGAAGGAACATTTTATGGAAATCTATCGTGACAGAATCACATAAAGCAATACCTGAAATCTTATTCCTGTGTTTTCTGCTCATTGCCAAAGCAGAACCGTATGCTGCGTCTGCATGGAGATGCATTTGATATTTGTCACAGATCTCTTTCATACCGGCCGCATCATCGATAGATCCAAAATCCGTAGTTCCGAACGTAGCGACCGCACAGAACGGATAAAGTCCCGCGGATACATCCTCTTCAACCATTTTTTTGAATTCTGATATGATGATCCTACATTCCGAATCCACCGGAATTTTTCTTACGGCATCATATCCCAGACCTAGGATATGGCTGGCCTTGTCCACTGAAAAATGGGATATCTCCGAAGTGTATATGCGGAGTTTCGTATATTCAGGAGGAAGGCCGTGTTTCTTGACATCCCAGGCAAACTTCGTCGCACAATACCAATCACGTGCAGCGATTATCGCTGAAATGTTTGATTGGGAACCACCTGAGGTGAAACAACCATCCGAGGTTTCTTTGGGGAAGCCATATAATTCCGCAAGCCCGTTGATCATGCTCACCTCAAGTTCAGTGGCAGCGGGCCCTTGGTCCCAACTGTCCATACTGTCATTGAAACAAGATATGATCAATTCCGAACAGATGGTTTCGGTCAGTGCCGGAGAATGCAGATGGGGCATGTATTTCACGGACCAGGTACGGAGAAGATGGGGCATGATCTCCTTCTCCGTTTCTTCGAGCACTTTATCGAAGCCCTTTCCTTCTTCAGGAATGAATCCGAGAGAGGTTATCTTCTCCCTCAGTTTGTAAGGATCTATTCCGGAGAATGCACTACCGTCGGAGAATGAATTGAAGATCGCCGACAACGTATCTCTCAGCATCTGAGAGAATTTTTCCTGTATCTCTTTGGATTCCGATAGTAGTAGCGGATCATCCGCATACATATTTTTCAGCCTCTTTCACAGCTTTCTCGAAGATGTCCATGGCCTTATCGATCTCTTCATCGGTGATGGTCAATGCACACAGACACCTCATGACGGAACCATTGCGTCCGCCTTTCTCCATGATAAGACCGTTCTCGAAACAGATGCGCTGAACTTTCATGGTGACCTCGGAATCCGGAACAGGAACGCCCATGAGGTCTTTCGGACCGTTCGGATTAATGAATTCGATTCCAAGCATCAGACCGGTTCCACGAACATCACCGATGATCGAGACCTCATCTTTCAGTTTCAGCAGACGAGATCTCATGTATTCTCCTTTACGGGTCACTTCGGAAAGGAATTCGGGATTGTTGATCCTGTTCATGACGACCGTTCCTGCTGCCATGGCGAGCTGGTTACCACGGAATGTACCTGCGTGTGCTCCGGGGCCCCATTTATCCAATTCACGGTCATATACAACGACTGAAAGTGGCTGTCCTCCACCGATCGCTTTGGAGATCAGGATGACGTCAGGCACGATGCCTGCATGTTCGAATGCGAAGATCTTTCCGGAACGTCCCATTCCGCATTGTATTTCGTCGCAGATCAGGGGGATCCCCAGTTCTTTGGTCACTCTGCGGACCGTTTGCAAGAATTCAACCGGTGCGGGCACCACACCTCCCTCTCCTTGAATAGCTTCGAGGATGACCGCTGCAGGTTTGGTGACACCGCTTTCAGGATCTTTCAGGAGACGCTCGAAGTATGCGGAACATGCTTTGGTTCCTGCCTCTCCTCCGAGCCCCATCGGGCAGCGGTAGGAATAAGGATACGGCATGAACTGAACGCCGGGCATGAGATTGGCCACGTGGTTTTTGGCGTTACAGTTTCCGGTCAGGGCCATGGCCCCGTGCCCCATTCCGTGGTATCCTCCGGAGAAGGCGATCACAGAACTTCTTCCAGTAGCGGTTTTGCATAGTTTGATCGCGGCATCTGTTGCATCGGTCCCGGATGGCGAACAGAACTGGATCTTTGCTTTTTTGGCAAGTTCGGGAGGAATGATCTTGAGAAGGGTCTCCGCAAATCTGTCTTTAACAGGAGTGGTGAGATCAAGTGTGTGGAGCGGGGCCTCGGATTCAATAAGGTCAACCATTGTTTTGTTGACCTCACTGTCATTGTGGCCGAGAGCAAGTGTACCGGCGCCATTGAGGAAATCGATATAACGCTTACCGTCCGCATCTTCTACCCATGAACCTTTTGCTTTCACGATCGCAATGGGGAATTTACGAGGATACGACCTGGCAGAGGACTCGTATTCCTTCTGACGTTCGATATAATATTCATTCGGTTCTGTGGTCTGTGATTCTTCGCAGCTGCCTTCTTTATTGTCGACCCATGTACTGCTACCGTTTGTGATTCCATAGTTGGGGTTGAACGGTGAGATCCCCGCAGGAGAGTCGCAGGAACTCTGGTATCCGACGAAGTGGTTCGATGCCATAACACGAATGAAATACCCTTCATATTTAGACATTTGGATAAAATTACCTTGAAAATTAGACAATTGTCTAAAATTGTTTTTATAACCTCGTCAAGGATACTCAATTAATGAGGCAAATTTCAATTGATTTACACGAATGTAAATTCCCGATGCCAAGTAAATCAACTTTTGCAAACTGCAAACACCCAGGTTGTACAGAAGAAAATCTAACCAGGCCCGAAAATAAATACCGATAACCCAATCAATAATTCCCAACGGTCTTCGCAGCGAGTCCTCAATCAAGTATGGCGCATCAGTCAATACTGACCGCCCTATGTGGGGGACAGTCTGATTATATTTAAAAGTCCTTAAACTACCTGATTTGGAATGGTGAAGAATTACAAAAAAAAGGTCATCTTCGTCACATAAAACACTTGACTGGGAATTCGATATGATCGACGAACATGTTCCATGTCTGATAATACGGCCCCATAATTCGTGTAGCTGTGTGAATGAATCCTATCGAATTGGTTCCTACTTTTCTGAATTGACAGAGACGGAGGAATGTCTCCATTCAATGTTTCCCTTGATCTGTCTTCCATCAAAGATATATCGTTAAGTCCGATGGTTTTCCGGTGCAGTCTACACAACATCTACATCCTGCTTAAATATCCGAATAATGTCCAACTAACCGTATTAATCGTGGATTCGTAGTCCACAGGGGAATTGTAAATGTTAACGATCGATTCAATCAAAGGACGTTCCGATGTTTTTTACGCATTGGTTGCGGTCGCCGTTCTGCTTTTCGTAGCCTCCGCTGTCCTGGTCTATGACTCTTCCGGAGCCGACGGGGGGGGGGGGAACGGTAATGAGACAGTAAGAGAGGTCGTACTGTACAGCGAAAGTCCCCGTATGTTCATCGACAAAGAGGGATATAACGGAGGGGACGCAAAACTCATTTACACTTTGGTTTCTTATAATTCATTTACCGGCGTGAAGATCACCGACATGGAAAAGGATCCGAGAAGCACTTCTTACACCGTATTTCCTGACAAAGTCGTTTATGATGGTACGGAGTATGAGGTTGTCGGCAATATCGTCACTTCAACCGGTGACAATACATTTACCGATGTCGAAGGTGAGATCAAACTGACATACACCAAATCCGGCAACTATGTGTCTGTTTCGGGTTACTCCTACCCTGATACTGGTACCGCTACCTCAGTGACATTCCCCGCAAAAATCACACTTATTGGAGAAAACGGGAATAAATCGTATTGGTTACAACAGGGTTATTATGATTTATCAAATGCTCCGATAAGCAAACTGACACTTATAATTCCTTCAGGAGTAACTTACAGTGTTCCCGAATTTAGTTCTAATCCAAATCTTCAGTCCCTGAAGATCATTGTCGATAATGATAATCCAGCGGCAACAACATCTTATATATCTTTTAGTGTAATTTATAGGTGCGACAATCTGGTAGATTTAGTATTACCAAATGTTATAGGTGTAGTTTGTATTCAAGAATGTTCTTTGGGTTATCAAGCTACACGTGATAATCCTTTCATTTTAAATACAAAAGTTCTTTTTGCTTTGAATTTGACTGTCAACACCGATATCAAATACCTCGAACTCGGACAGAACGTGATCCGGAACACCATTGAAAATGCATTTAATTATTGCAAAAACTTCGAGGTCATCTACAATTCCAGCCCCGACGTCACCGAGGAAGACATCGCAAAATGCATCGTGAGTAGCGGTTCCCACAATGTACTGCTTTTCAACAACCCCGGAGGAACGTTTACCAAAGGTGCGACGTACAAAACCTCAACCAACGACACTACAAATGTCACCACAATCTCGGATATCACCATGCCGACGGGTACCTACACCTTCACCGATTCCTCCAGAACGGAGAAGACCGTCGACGTCGCCGCCTGGTCCCACAACAGCGGTGCGTCCTGGTACCATGCCGGATACGAATACGGTACGCTGACGCCCTGGGGTTCCAACCAGAACGATTATTCGTACTACTATTACTGCATGAACAGTTTCAGCACCGTGACCTACAAGGTCTATTATCAGGACAGCAGCGGTACTTCCACCATCGATACGCAGACCCAGACGGTTCCGTGCATGTACAACACCCATCTGTATGACAAATCGACCTATCCCGGGAACGATTACGTCAAAGGGATATTGCCCGCAAACCCCGCAAGCGGCGGATATTGGGATTATTCCACCGAAACCGCCGGCACGCAGACCAGCAGGTATGAATTCGGGCAGTCGGTAACGCTCACCGGCGACATCGATCTTTGCTTTTATACGGCATACAACGGTAAGCTGACCTTCACGTTCAAATGGGATTACGTGAACGGCACTTCGGTCACGACGTATTCTTACTCGATTTCGGTTGCCCATGGCGAGGGATTCCTGCCCCCGACTGAAAATGTGTTCGAGGACAAAGCGACAGATCCGTCCGGCAATACCATGACAGCCACTGTCAAAAATGCCTTCGCAGACCTGAAATACTGGATTGCGAACAGCGGAAATGCGTATGCTCCGTCCGAAACCACGAAGGTTAATGTGGAAGGAGAGATGACGTTCACCGCAATGCTGAGTCCGGAATCTTGTAA
>CAVHHN010000072.1:0-9725 GCA_963635855.1 Faecalibacterium sp. CAG:74
GTCCGCACCGTACCATCCGGATTATTCGATACAAGAGGATTTTTCATGAAATCCCAGCTTGTCTCGAAAGAATTCCATTCTTCTCTAGACACACTGATATTCGATTTTACAAGATCATCAATTCTTTCTGAATTCTGTTGAGAAAAAATGATAGGGAGATTAGCAATGTGGCCGACTTCGTAATTCAACGTTGGAGATATTGCATTGGACAATAGTGTTGAGATACAACTATTGCAAAAACCTAATATGTAATATTTCAGACGGTCCGATATAAATAATCCACCTCCTGCGCCGCCAAATATTATGTGCTCTGGTTTGATTCTGAATGATGTCGTACCCGATGATAATTTACACCAAGTTAATCCATCTTCAAAATAATAATCCATGTTCTGAGGACGAGATCTCGTTTTTCCCCTGTCATCGACAAAATTTCTAATCTCAAATCCATCCTTATACCAATTTACAACTGACGCATGATTGCCATACCATTTCCTATAGTCTCCTCCTTTTGTTATAGGATACCATTTTTTTCCAAATGTTTCGTCTCTACTATGACATTCGAAATTAATATCATGAATCGAAACTTCATACCACTCTCTGATGAACCTTGAGTTATCTCCAGTGGACAAGCCTGACTTAACTTCAGAAATTGATCCGAGAAGTTCAGATTTTTTAAAAACATCTATGACAGGACCACTCATCCAATATGCAATAGGGGCCCCTGGTATCGCATCGAACCGAGACTGCTTAATCACCGAGAAATATTTATCGTGGATTGGGAACTGAATTGGACTGCCCTTCGAAAGATGTGACAGTGAAATGTGATGATATGTACCCATGTAGTCAGGCAATGGGCATTTTTGCATTACAGATACTGCAGTACCGAATGCTATGCCCATAACCATGTTATCCATGTGCATTAGCGATGAGATAAGATGGTCTGACAGAATTTCGTAGCGGAATTGTCCGAATGATGATAAGAACATCCAACTCTGCATCGTGACCATAGAATTGTATCCATGAGCATCTGCCAGCTCCATTCCTCTATTGATAAAACAAGCTAATAAATCTGATTTAGATGAGGGATATTCTGTCTCCACGAATTTCTTCAAGACAGAATTCATACCGGAAGACCCCATGTACGGTGGATTAGTGACGACTGCGTCGTACTTCTGCGAAAGGATTTTCGCAATATCTGCGATCTCCTCGAAGATATTGTCCCCAAGGTAGATATCAATTGGACGAGCCTTCAGGAAAGCGGATATCCTGTGGAAATCCAACTCACAGACCCTGATTAAAGATCCGTAGGTCCTAGCCTCCTTGAACAGATTGAACAGATACTTCATGTCGCTGCGGGCCAGGCTCCTCTCCATAGGATTCATCCCATTTCCGAATGTTCCCAGACGAGAATCGTCCATACCCGAGGTCTCGACCATTGCGCGAAGGTTGGGCGTCAGACCCTTCGAGAAGACGTTAGGATCATAGCTACGCGCTTTCATCATCACAGCGAAATATGCCAACTGATAAGCGCGCTCATCGATGTCAAGACCGAACAGGTTGTTCTTGATTATAAGCGAAGCCGCATCCCGCTTCGAATACCCGTAGCTCTCATAGATCTGCACCAGGACGTCGAATGCATACACAAGGATGTGCCCACTACCCATACATGGGTCGATGACCTTGATATCCGTGGGCTCCATCCCCCTGCGGGGGGCGCGAAACTCCTTCAATTTTTCTTTCACCTGTGGCTCCTGCTCCGCCTCTTTCAGATAATATTTCCATTTCGATAGAAGGGACTCATCTGGATGGCCTTCCAACCAGACCCTTCCGAGGGAATTCTCCACCATATATCTGACGATCCAGTCCGGTGTGAACAATTGCGTGGCCGCGGGAATATGCTCCTTGGAGATCTTGTCGCTTTTCTTCTTATTGAATATCTGATCCTTCAGCTCTGAATTGTAATATTGGTACATCCAACCGATGATCTGAACCGCATCTCTAAAATCATCTTCGGGAACGGTATCAACCAGCTCTCTGATGACGCTATCCTTGACCGTATAGGACAGGTCGAGAAGGAGCCGCTCATATGATTCGGTCCCCGTGAACAACCCTGGAAGGATCTTGCCCAGCGAGATGCACTCATAGATAAACATACTGGAAAACAGCTTATCGAGCTGATTCTCCTGCTTCAGGGCAATTATCTCGTCCTTCTGGATGGAATACAAGCCTAAAGCGTCTGCCACGCGGATGCATTGGGTCACGATATCTGGTTCGATTTTCCCCTCATCAACGGAGGATAGTACACGTACGTGGGTCGGGAGGAAGTCGTTGACCTCCATGTATCTGATGGCGATGATACGATTGAACCAGGTGTAGGCGATTTTCTCCACCACGTTGTCGTATCCTTCTCTGACAACCTGCTCTATTAGTTTGTTCCTCCAGCTGGCCTCGTTGACATTCAGCATTGTGCGGAGTCCGCCCGGCAGATTTAACACGGTCGTGGTCCCGGAGGAATCTATGGATTCAGGCTCATGGCCTGGTCCGATACCTAATCTGGCCATGGAAGCATCGATTGACCTCCTGAGCTTAATCCTCGCATTCACGGAAAACTTCTTGACAGCATTCTCATCCATTGAATCACCAGATTATGTCGAAGGGGCCACTAGCAAGCTTCTCTTTCATCTTCTCGCGCATCCCGTTGAGAACAACCTCGATATCCTGCTCTGACCCTATTGTCTTTACCTCAGTGGGTGCGATGGTGCGGACCATGATTTTAGCATTCTTCGAAGTAGGCGATTCAATAGGGGGTGCAGAGGGCTCGTGACCAGGCCCCAATGGTTCTGGAATCTTCGCTTTTAACGAGCTTATGATTCCCGAGATGCTTCCTATGGCGGTCATGATCTGGGGAATGGACGTCCCATTCTGTATCTCCTCTAAAATACATGCAAGTTCATTCCTAAACTTTTCGCAGAGTTCCGGATAGGCCTCAAATAAGTGCCCATCCTGTTCCATAATGTTCTTCAAACGTTCGAGTTCGCAATTCCGAACATGTTCTGTGGTAGCATCGATGGTTTCATCCACATCATCGCAGAGACAGTTCAATTTCGGAAGATCAGGGAGAACGCCTGAATCTAAGATACCTGATATCTTTCCGAGCTTGTCCTTCGTATCTTGATCCAGATATACACGTATACTGTTACACCTATCCAAAGTGGATATGCCTCTATCGAAGAGCTTTCTGCTATTGCTGTCTGGCTGCAGAAAATCGAAGATATACTGGATTTCATCATTAAGATTTCTTAATTTCTCTTCATTCTCATCGATGAATGTGAAAAGTTCAGGAGATTTCAACTTGAAAAGTTTTTCAACCGCCTCTCTTGCATTTACGAACGTATCCCTCCCAGGATACTTCGGATTATTTCTGTAAATCTCCAAACAGGAGTTAATTTCATCCAGTCTGGCTGATGCCCCGGCATTACATTCCCTGACAACGCTCTCCTCGGTTTTCATAGAGGTCTTGGCAAACAATACCCTGATGATGTCGGACGCACGTATGATCTGATTCTGGGTGATGGCTTGACGGAGATTCACCCTTACTTTGTCGTAGTTCTTCGAGGTCAGGATGCAATTCTTGGCATCCCGGTATGAACATCCTGCTCCGCAGTAGCTCTTTCCCTCGAATGTAAGGTCGATACGACCATATTTCAACAATACGGCGAGCATCCACTGCACATCCTCGGTTTCGAATCCATACGGCTTCTTCCTGTAACGGTCCATAATGTCTTTAACGACCAAAGAGACATTCCGTGTTTCTTGGGATTCCATATATCCGATTAAATCCTCGAATGCATTCTGCATTCCAGAGATTACATTTTCATACGTATCAAGGATTTTTGTTTCCAAGAATCCGTCAATCTCTTTCGATGCCCTAGTATGATCCACATACTCGTGTTTATTGTATACTGAAGC
This sequence comes from Faecalibacterium sp. CAG:74, assembly GCA_963635855.1. Taxonomy (GTDB): domain Archaea; phylum Thermoplasmatota; class Thermoplasmata; order Methanomassiliicoccales; family Methanomethylophilaceae; genus Methanomethylophilus. The sequence goes on from CAVHHN010000072.1 coordinate 3,970, forward strand.
AACTAGGGCATCCATAGCATCGCTCAAACGCTTCTCTGGAGACAAACTATCGGAAATGGTAGATTCATTTCTGTTGATGAACACCCTCGAGTTTTTCAACGCCGTATCCAACAGTGACCTGGCGTATTCTCTCATAAATTTGATCTCATTGTGTTTGCCATCCAAAATCGATTTGATACCAGGTGCTTGCTGAGTCCCTTCTTTCTTACGAATATAGTTCTCCGTGCGGAGATAATCTGCGAATGCATTCACGACCATCTTGCCGTCGGGAATCTTGAACAGGATAGAATCCGCCGACGTTTCAGGAATAAACGGATCAGTAACTCTATTAGTGATAAGGATGCGTACGGAAAGTTCGTAATCCGTATGCATGATATTCTCATCCTCGACAAATTTGTTGAACTGTCTGCCTTTCAACTTCCCGGATGAGAGGTTGAATATATTCCCGAATGCCACGTCGGAAATGTCCTTGTATATCATCCCTTGATCGACAACCTCATTTCTGATCTCCCTGGAGATTTCCTGTTCTTCGTTGGATAAGAACATATATGTGTTGGCATAGGCCTGCACGAAGTTCTCCCTGACCAAATTCTTCAAGGAGTCCTCAACCTCCTCCTTCAGATCCCCACGTTTGTCGCTGAACGAGGAAGTCATAAGAGCCGCGATATTGTCGAGGGTCTTGTCCAACTTATCGTAGTATTTGACCAAGAATAGAGTTTTCAACACATTAATATCGAAATCGTCGAGACGGCTACATTCCGCTGCGTTATTAAACACAATGTTCGTCGGAGAATCCAATTCTGGTTGTATCGCATCATAGAATGCATACAGCGGAGTTATGTAATTCGTATCCATCTCCGACGCTGATGCCGCTGTGTCCTTGAATATCCTCAGCATAGATCTCGCCGCATTACTCAGATTCTTCCCCGATGCACTCTTGTTGCGGAGAGATGTGAGCATGTCCTGGAGCATGGAATACTGATACGGAATGAACGGATAGGTATCTGCGAACTCTTTCGCATCCCTATACAGACGTATCTCCGCCTGATTGATCATTCCGAGCTTGTTCTGGATGTCCGTACGGTTGCTTTCATAAAACACCCCGAGCTCCGTCCAAGCACCTTCCTTCTTCTGAAGCACCCTTTTCTCAATGACCTCCTTGACATTTGAGGAGGTCATCTTGATCCTAGTAGTGAAACGTCCCTGGATCTTGGAGAAATCATTACTGCTGACTTCAGAGACGATCGCATCCACATCCTCCTGACTGGTCACGATGATCCATGCCTGCCCTTTGCACCTGACTCCGATGCATTCCGTAAGGGTCTGAAGCTTCAGCATCTTCTGAACGTTTTTTGAGATGAACTGTCCAACCTCATCAACCATGAAGAAAAGATTGTATCCCGGCCCTCTGGATTCACAGTACTCTCCGACAAGGTTCGCGAACTCCTCCACGGAAACAGGGGACTCCTTGGCAATGCTGTCCGCAACTCCCTTGGCTTCTTCCATCGAAGAATAGGCCCCACATGCGACAAGCGCCTCGGCAACCTTTCCTATAACGAAGGCGGCCCTGGTACGGTCAATGGTCCATTCCTTACCAGATTTCGACTTGTACTGTTGCTTGAAATCATCATACAGACCATTCTCTTCCAGATACCTCTCCATCTTCGCCACAGAGTTGTCAAAGCACAGTCCCAATTTCTCATTGAACACGCCCATGAACACCTGGGCCAGGGCGTCTTCGTCCTGGCTCCTCTTACTCTTGGAATCGATATCGAACAGGATGGTTTCCACTTCGCGTCTTCCGACATCCTGCATCATGCGGAGCGTCACCTCGTTCAATCCAGGCTTATCGCGGAAATAATCTACAGCCTTCTTATCTTTGACCACCCTATTCTGAAGGAGGAACGAGCAGATTTTGAGGAAGTGGGACTTACCGCTCCCGAAATCACCGGAGATCCACACCCCTATGTGGTCCTTGTCGCCTCCACCAAACCCTTTGGCGACCGCCTTGTATAGCTTCTCAAAATTTTTGTCAATATCCTTCGTGACGACATACTCGTCCAGTTCCTGATACAGTGCGGAATCATCCAGATCGTTGACCTTGATGACGGGATTCATCGCTCTGGTAATGTCTTTTTCAAAAATGTCTTCTATCTTCATTTCACTCCCTCCTCGGGACCAGGATTGATGCGCGGTAGTAGTTCTCGCTGGGCACAGTCCCGAACAGTTTCAATTCTTCGCAGTCGTACGTTCCCGGATAGAATAGAATCGTCTTCACTCCGTGTTTCATACTATCATAATTGTTGATGATCTGATGGGAACGAATGAACGGATGGCATTTTCCCACGCCGATGAGGAAGACAACGCTATTAGGCTGCACGTTATCATGCAAATAGTTAATGAAAAGGTCATCTTCTCCACCCTGCTGGAGGAGCCCGTCCATAGCGTGGATGAGATAATCAATGTTTCCCGCCGGCTTACATTCTTCTTCGAGGCGGAAGACATCCTCCAAATACCCTTCATTTTTCAGATAGGGTATCAAAACGTCGTCGAACAGATCTATGACGACTATCTTGAACCCGAGACCCATAATCTCGCCCATTCTCTTGACATGGGATCTCACAACCAGCTCATCCTCTGGATCGTAATCGAAGATGTATCCCCCGTTCCCGTTATTCAGGGCCCTGCTGCCTTTGAACGGATCATTCTTAATAATCTCCTCGATCCTGTTCAATCTCTCGTCAATCGTAAGCTCCTTCATACATGGCCCACCGTTGCTTCCAGGTAGTCATAGAATCCCTGGTTGATAAGGAATGTTAACAAATTACGAGACACGAATGGGGTAACCGTTTCCCTTGGTCCGCAGGACGTCTTCAAAAGTCCCGCTTCGAAGAGGATGCGCGTGTACAATCTGCGGAGTTTGAAGACCGTATTGTACTTCCATCCCGCAACGGTCTCGGACTCCATCGCCTTCCTCTCAAAGAAGGTCATTATATCATAATCCGATATAGGATTGCTACGCACGCGGCACGAAGCATAAACCTCGAGAACAAACTCCCTGAACAGGACATCATACTGCATCACCGAAATCAGATTGGCGAACCGGGCATCGGTCAGATCGTCGGATAAAATGTATAATTTTAGCATGTCATGGCAGAGTTCGAGTCTATTGTAAGCATAATTGAAAATCTTATCCTCATTCGCCTGAGTTTTAACATTGAAAAGATTGTCAGTATGGACCGCGTCCTTAATCTCCTCCCTATCCATCCCATCCAACATCATCCTCGCAATCAACCGGGTTTCGTTGAATGCGAACGGGACCGTTGGCATTGTAGCTCTATAACAGGGTTTGCTCTCCATCGCACCTGTATTATGGTGCAGGTATAAAACAAGGGATTATGTTCGATAACCATAGTAGTAGATAGCAACCCAGGTTGCAGGTTCATGGTATTTTGTATATGTGGAAACATCTAGCCACCATCACTGACAATCCCCCTGGTTATACAGTTAAAAATGTAAGCTGACTGTTTATGGCAAACCACAAATGTTGTGGCGTGTGACCACAGATTTATGAATCATATAATAGTTGAAAAGTATTGAATTGATGCTGACAGTATGATTTCAATGAGGCTTCATAGCATCAAACATAAACACACTGTAGACAAAAAATGGCAATGGCGGATGTGTGATTAACAATTTGTAAATTAAATAAACCTGAAATCTCCATTATCCCAGGTTTGGAATGTTTGATACCAGGGTTTGAACCCTGGTAAAATGTTTTCAGGAAAGTCTCTTCTTAATAACCACAACAACCGCAGATAATGCGATGATAGCAATTATTGCAATGAAGAGGTAGATCATCGACGACCCATCATTAGAGCCGGTATCGGAAGGAGAGGGAGATGGCGTAGGTAGCGAAGCAGAGCTCTGTTTGACCCATTCGCCATCGATCTTCTCTAAGGTCGATCCTGCCAGATCTGTAACGGATTGTGAAAGTACACCGGAGAATGCGGTGTCTGCGATCGAGGTCACGGATCCGGGGATGGTTATGGAGGTTAGATTTGTACAATCCTGGAAAGCAGAGTCCCCGATCGAAGTGACACCGTCGGATATGACGACCGTGGTCAAAGAGGATCTGCTCAGTTGCCAAGGAGTGTTCAGGTAACTGGGGTGTTCGAAGGACTGTTCGGGGACATTGTCATTGAGCATCTTCGAATTGTTTCTCGAAGAAACCGATTGAGTACCACCGATATCGTAGTTGTACCAGGTTCCATTTCCTTTGGAGAAGGTGATCTTCTCGATATTGACACATCCTGAGAAACTGGGATACTCATTGGAACCTACACAATCCAGACTTGCAGGAACTGTAAGTTCTTTCAATCCTGTGCAATCTTCGAATGCGGATGCTCCGAGAGATGTTATGGTGTCTGGGATGGTCAGGGATGTGAGGGAAATACAACCATAGAACGCAGAGGATCCGATGGACGTGATATTGTCGCCGATAACGATCGAAGTGATGGAATCTCTGTATGAGGACCAAGGTGCTTCACCACGGGAGTAAGACTTCATCTGTCCGGAACCGCTGATCGTAAGAATTCCTGAGGATCTGTCAAATTCGTAAGTAGCATTTTCTCCGCAATCGCTGGACACCTTATTGGGATCTTCTGTAGGTGTGGAATCAGTGGGGACAGATTCCGAAGGAGTAGACTCGGATGGAGTTGACTCAGATGGTGTAGGTTCCAATGGTGCAGGTTCCAAAGGCGTAGGTTTCGAAGGTGTAGACTCAGAAGGAGTGGTCTCGGATGGTGTGGTCTCGGATGGTGTGGTTTCCGAAGGAGTGGATTCAGAGGGGGTTGACTCGGACGGAGTAGATTCGGATGGTGTGGTTTCGGATTGTGAAGGTTCTGAGGGAGTGGACTCAGAGGGGGTTGACGCGGATGGTGTGGTTTCGGATTGTGAAGGTTCTGAGGGAGTGGACTCAGAGGGGGTTGACGCGGATGGTGTGGTTTCGGATTGTGAAGGTTCTGAGGGAGTGGACTCAGAGGGGGTTGACGCGGATGGTGTGGTTTCGGATTGTGAAGGTTCTGAGGGAGTGGACTCAGAGGGGGTTGACGCGGATGGTGTGGTTTCGGATTGTGAAGGTTCTGAGGGAGTGGACTCAGAGGGGGTTGACGCGGATGGTGTGGTTTCGGATTGTGAAGGTTCTGAGGGAGTGGACTCAGAAGGAGTGGTCTCGGATGGTGTGGACTCAGGTGATGTAGGTTGCTGTTCGGTAGTGGATTCAGATGGTGTAGGTTCCGAAGGAGTGGTCTCGGATGGCATAGATACCTGTTTGATCCATTTACCATCAACATTGTTGAATATTGAACCTGCCAAGTTTTCAACAGTTTGATCTAGTTCCTTTTCTCCCTCTGGATCATAGAAGACCATGTCGAAAGCACCGGCTTCAATGGTTGTGACGGAATCGGGGATGGTGATAGATGTAAAAGATGTACAACCTTTGAACGCAGAGGACCTGATGGTTTTGACGAAGTTAGATATCTCATAGGAAGGACATGCTTTGGCCACTGGGTATTGGATCAGAGTAAGCTTGTCTTTACTGAAAAGAACACCTTCGGTCGATGCATAGGTGCCGTTGTTCTCGGATACTGCATACGAAGCAAGGGATGTGCAACCGTTGAACGCGGCCTTGTCAAGGGAGTTGACAGACTTGCCGAGGTTGACAGTAGTAAGTTTAGAACAATCTGCGAATGCGG
>CAVHHN010000073.1:0-9610 GCA_963635855.1 Faecalibacterium sp. CAG:74
GACAGAAAACGCTGGAAAAAGGGGCGAAATTGATATCACTCGATGAGGATATCATCAGAAATCAAATAATCGGCGGACTCGATAGTCCACGATTTTGGGAAACTGTTGATACTGTTCGGAGGATATAGATCACTGATCGAATCAAAGAACGTGATATTTTTCCTTAAGCCCTGGTCTTGATGATTATCGATACGGAATAAAGTTCATCATAGAGCTGACGAAGTGTTTCATCCTTTGGAACCTGTTTTACTGGGTCTTCTTTCAGGAATGAATCTACAATAGGCAAATACACGTCTGGTAGATCGAATTGCAATCTTCTGATGGGGTCCGTAATAGATTTCTCGAAGATCAACCGTGGATTGAGTTTGACGTGATCATTATCATTCAATTCCGATGGGTCGTTGGTACAATAGATCCTGCACAACTCTTCTTTTTCGAGTTGATCCAGTTTATTGAATGGGATCACAGCTTGCGTATTGAAATTATAAATGTAGGAAAAGTCGGTTTGTTTGCCATTGAAATCGTGATTGTCATTAAATTCGGCGAAATCCGGTTCTGGGACAAAATCAGGATGGTTTTCGGAATATACAACAAACGATGGGTAGAAACTGTTGATATAGGATGCGGGATCGCCTTCTGTGAACGTGTTCACGATCCTGTCCAATTCATCACGAAGTATCACTTTGTTACTGGTATATTCATGTGAAAGATCTATCGAATCTTTAACATTCGGTAAGATCTTGATCCCGTATTTGTCCGGGTGATTGAACACGGGAGAATTCTTTTCGAGTTCGAACGGCCCAAATCCAGTAGATGTCTTTAAGAGCCCTGCATTGTGGAACTTCTCAAGAGTGTTAAGAATGAAGTTCTGTGTGTTTTTTATTTCTTCTTTTGTTTCACCTGGGAATCCGAAGAATGCGAAGATGTGGAGCGATAATCCGTTCTTCAGACATTGGTCAACTATGCGATCGATATCCTCAATGCGGACATTTTTATGCATAAGATCGAGAACGCGTTGATTGTATGATTCCAAACCAAATTTCAGGAAGGTACATCCCGCATTCACGATCTCCTTAAGTTCCAGATCTGAGACATTTTCATCAAATCTTGTTCCGCATAACCACTTGACACCCTCATTTTTTATGAGTCTTGAGAATTCGACCATTCTTTTGAGATTGAACGTTTCGTCGTTGAAAGTGAAATACTTGGTATTGTACTTTTCTTTAAGAGTTACAATGGCCGCCCTGATATCCTTCAGGTCGAATGGGAGATATTTATTGTATGAGTTCGCCAAAGGAATTGTGCAGAACGCACATCTTGAATAACAGCCTTTAGAGGAGACCAGAGGTAATGTTAGTCTGCCGGTCATATACTTTTCAAGGCTGAATCCGTCGAAATTCGGTGCAATATACGAGTCTGGTATGTATTTTTGTAATTCAGTATGTATGATCTTGTCATTATCGCAGTAGATAACATTCGGGCAGTTTCTGTAATCGCTACCGGTCAGAATCAATGGAAGTATGACCTCTCCTTCGTAAAGGGATATGAAATCGCAATATTGCAATATCGAACGTAGGGTCTCATCAGATGCTGTTTTGCATAATCTGGTAAGATAATTGCCGCCTAGGTGCACGATCGGTCCATTCTTGTTTTTCCGTAGGATGTTGAGAAACGTCAATGCCGAAAGGAACTGATGTCTTGCGGTGATCGATAATCCGATGTGCGTCTCACCCATAGCTCTCTCGATAAGTTCCTTACCTTTTCCGTTGAGGTAATAATCAAGGTAGATGTTATGATTAGTATCGTTTATGAATTTCTGCAGTCCGCTGATGGTTTTGCAGTTATACACCTTACTGTCGACATAACTAGGTTCGAAGATCATCGAATAGTATGCACCAAGAACCTCCAAGCAGGCGGATATCACGTGGAAACACTTGTAATAAAGTTTAGATTCAGTTGTTGTCCTGATCGTATTTTTAAACTCATCTATGGATTGTATTTTGGATCTGTATATGTTGATCCGTCTCAGGGAATTAAGTTCAGAGAGATCTTTCACTATTTCGTTCGAATCTACTTGTGCATACTTTTCTACGACCGATTCCAATTTGTCGCTTATGTATTGATAATCAAGAACGGAGTCAAAGAAATCTATGCTGTCATCGACTATTGATACGTTCAATCCTTGTTTGTCAAGGTAACCTTTTAACTGTGGCAAGGCCAAGTATGGTTGGGTGACATCCCATCCTGGAGGCATAATCAATAACAACTTGTTTCCTCTCCATATCTGTGGTAGCAGATCTCGGTATGTTGCGGTATGCCTTCTTTTTTATTTACTTTACCACACTGGCAAAAGTGCCATACGATGGTTGCGTCATTATGTAATATCGGTACGATCCTTGTAGACGTATGCCTTCCTATGTCCGATACGCACCATTTTCACCAATCCTAGGCCATCGAGCTTCAGGAGGTCTCTGCGAATGCAACTGGGTTGGACCATGTACTTTGCCGCCAGCTCGTAGACATCAGCTGGCTCTTTACTTTTCATGAGGTCGGAGAGAACCTCTCTTTGACGTATAGTGAGATCGGAAGTACGGGGATCATTGAGAGATCTATCTTTTTCCTCCATTTTCCGTTCAACGTAGTTCAGGAATATATCTGTGGCCTCTGAGACCACGTCCAAATTGAAGTTGATGAAGTAGGTGATATCATTGCCGTCGGTCTCCGAGAGCAGGTATGCGTTGTCATACTTGCCACGATAGCTCTTCAATACCTTCGAAATGGAGAGGTACTCTACCGATGCGTATCCGTTACGTATCATATACCAATAGAACAGGGATCTTGCCACACGCCCGTTGCCGTCATTGAACGGGTGGATATAGGCGAGGGCGAAGTGCAAAACTATCCCTTTCACGATAGGGTGGATGAAAACGCTATTATCATTTGCGAACTCGCATAATGCCTTCATGAGATCGGGTATTTTGCGGAAGTTCGGGGGATCATGGTATATTTCCCCGCTGAACTTATCTTGCACGACGATGGAGTTGTCGTCTCTGAACTTTCCTTCATATTTCGCATCACCAAGTGTGTCATGGGAGATGATAGAATGGATCTCCCTGATGAGCTCTGGAGAGAGGTCGTCACCGGAATGTTCTTTGATGAACAGCATAGCGTTGTAATTGTTGACGATCATACGCTCGGATTCGTTCTTCGGAGCCGTGTTCTCGCGGAGCATTTTCTTCGCGACCTTGGTGGTGGTGGATGCCCCTTCGAGTTGGCTTGATGATATCGACTCTTCCATGATGGAGCTAACAGTAAGCATCTGGCACTTCTTTTCATCTGATCTGCTGCCCGGTACGAGATCGGACGATAGGCAAAGGTCCAGTTCATGAAGGATACGCAGGGCATCGTCGGTAATGTTGAATCTGATGACCAGGTCACGGAACTTGATGGTCTTTAAAGTTCCTTCTCTGAGGATCTTCATGAGTGCCCAGAGTGTCTCTCTCGAATCAGGGCCAACGTCTCTGTACCCCAGGTCGGACCAGTGGAGATATCTCCTATTGTACTCCTTGGCCAATTCCATGGTCTCGGGGGACCAACTGAGAGAACTCCCTTTCATGAAATCATCAGGATATGATATTTGGGAGCAAGGATTTTAACTTTACACTTTTCATGAAAATGTAAAGTTATGTAAAGTTAGCAGAACGATTTGGAATACAGATGTTGCATCTGAGTCTGTGTGCAGCTATCGAAGCGGATTCTTTATCCCCTTCAAGGGCCTTCATAAGGATAAGATAAAGGTCATCCTTCTCTTGGGCTATGATAGAATTCACCCCGATCCCCTTTTTTGACAACTCCTCAATGATATCTGAAAATGTATCTCCGTCAAGGTATGGGTGGAGTATCATTTCGGAATCCTGGGCATAGAACTTTTCTGGTTTTAGAATATAATATACGGCCACACCATCCGCTATGCATCCGATCGAGTCCTGGGACCAGTGTTTCATTTCTTTGCAATAGAGTATTCTCCCGTCCGACAGTTTGTAGAACCCTTCGTAATTCTCATCCGACAATACTTGATTACCCATCCGACCATATAATCCGTTGATAGGACGCGTTTTCAGGGTTTCTATCAACTTTTTGATCTGCAGAAGTTCAAAGTATTCTTTTTTCTGAAGGACCGATTCAATCATTTCTTCCCTATCCGGATTGGAGAGACTATCGGATAATCTCAGTCCTATATTTCCGTACCCTTTGGTGGCTATTGCATTGCAAAGGGTCGAGAATTTCGAATCATCCTCGTAACGAACTTCGAATTCATCCTTGACCTTACCGGTAGAGATTGACGTGATCGTTATTCTGGCACAATTTTCGCTATGGTCTGTGAACTTCACAATATCTGAATTTCCCAGAGAATAATATCCATCCCAATAATCTTGTGAAAGCGATTGTTCCATCAGGACCTCAGTATCGTTTTTTCTTTCGCTTTTGTTGCTGTGCCTCATTCTAAATCCTTTGATAACCTGGTATATGTCCACTTCCAGATAATCCTTGGTATCCTAGACCCAGCATAGTGATATAAATATAAACGAACATGGTGTTGTGTTCTGAAATGCAGTCGTCACCACCAAAAGCTTCGGATGAGAATACAACTTTTTTAAGGATGACCTATACAATATTGATCATCGTTCTCATAATCTACGCTGTTTTGCGTCTTTCCAATTGGAACTCAAGTACCTTCGATATCTTCACGGTCACTGGTTCATCCATGTCTGTCTTCGGAATGATCATCTGCGGTCTGTTGATCCTGTTGCTTTGGGCAGATTCCTTTGCGGATATTTCCACAAGATATTATGTGCTGATGACCGTTGAGGTCTTCTTCCTTTTGACGTTCAATGCCTTATACTTCATGAACTCTGGTGAGTTGACGCATTTGGCGTTTCAATCTGCCATCCTGAGTCTGAGTTATGCTATGGTCCCGATCATCCTCATGACCTTTTGGTTCTGCATAGAAGATGATACCAGGACCTGTAAACCATATGCCTTGCATCGTCAGTATTCGATGGTGGCACTTCTTCTGACCTATTACCTCTTGCTCATACTCAATATGTTCACGGAGGTCATGTTCTCGATTGATTTCGACGGTACGGTCATCATAAAGTACCCATTCCTTTTCATTATCCTGATTGCTATTGCCATGACCTTCTTTTGTGTGTATGATGTAATAGCAAGATTCACTTCCATTCGTCAAATAGCGGTCAGATTGATCTTCTTGATCCTTCCGCTCATCGGATTTCTCCTGGATCTCTATTACGTAATGGGGTTCGGAGCGGTCTGTTATGTCATCGCTCTTCTCATCATCTATTGTACTGCTTACGTTTGGAGAATTGAAGAGATCATCGATGTGGATGGGGAGCTGAAGGCCCGGAGCACCGAAGCTTTGCTTTCTCAGATCAGACCTCATTTTCTTTACAATGCCCTTACCTCCATCATGAACATATCTGGGACACCGATGGATACAAGAGATGTTATCGTGGATTTCGGCAAATATCTTAGAGGTAACATCGATTCATTGACCTGTATAGCACCGATCCCGATCAGGAAAGAGGTGGAACTTACAGAAATGTACTTCGAAATGGCAAAATTGGAGTATGGGGACAATTTGAAGTTGAATTTGGAATTGGAGGCAACGAATTTTCAAATTCCGGTCATGACCATCCGTACACTGACCAGTTTATGCATTAAATATGGAATTGCACCGAAGGGAAACGGTACCGTTTCCATATCCACAAAGGAGACCGACACTTTCTTTGAGGTCAGAGTGGCCGATGATGGTGTTGGGTATCCCGGCACGGATACGGATCCATATCTTGTGGACCACGACAATGTTGCAGGGTATAGTTCTGTCAAAAGAAGGCTCAAGGATATGCTGAATGCATCAATAACCTATTACAGCGTCGTCGGCCATGGGACCTCTTTCAATATCAGGATCCCTAAGGTACGTCATACTCCTGAGGTACCAGCATATATGCGTCAGAGAGGATCCTCCTGATCTCTCAGGACAGATCCTCTGATGCATTTTAAAAAATCACTTGTAGAACTGTTGGATCGAGGTTTCAGCCCAGGTGTATTGACTCATATACTCCCCATAGAAGTTGTTGAATGCATCTGGGATTCCTTTGAGGTAATCGTATGCGTCACAGTCAAAGTTGGCTGGGATGACACAATAGTCTCCTTTTTCAAGATTGACTATGTCCGACGCACCTACTTCCTTCAGGGTCTTTTCAAGTTCTTTGACGATCTTTGTCAGATAATCCTGGGACTTTCTCGTGAAGGCCTCATCTTGAAGCAAGATGCTACAAAGTTCCCTTCTGGAAACTCCGGATCCTTTACGGTCCACAAGGTATGCAAGTAATTCTTTGGCAGGCTTTCTGGCGAAGTGAAGGGTCTCACCGTTCACGAAGATCTCGAAGTTACCGAAGGTGCGTATGAACACCTTCTTTTTCGGGGACTCGACGGGGTTACGGAGATTCTCGATCTCTCTCTGAACATCTTTCCTGGAGATAGGTTTCATCAGGTATCCACTTGCATGAAGTGAAAATGCCTCTGAAGCATATGAGGAATATCCGGTTGCGAAGATGATATTCATCTTGGGGTTGATCCCTTTCAGCCTTTTGGCCAGTTCCAGACCGGTCATCGAAGGCATTGTAACGTCCAGGAAAGCAATGTCAGGGGGATTTTGTGTGGAGAATCCAAGAGCAACTTCGGGATTGTTGAATTGGTGGATCTCTCCGTCCGGTATGGCTGCGGCAACTGCGGCCACAAGGACCTCCAATGCGTCTTGTTCATCATCTACTGCTAATATCTTCATTTTATCACCTTTTCAAATCGTGTATGTCTGGGGATGGTAATTGTTGCTACCGTTCCCTTATTGGGCTCACTTTCAATGAACAGTTTGCCATTGATAGTGTCTTTGAGTCTTTTTTTGGAATTCATGATTCCGATATGGTTTCTGTCGTCATTTTCGATGGGTTGGTTCACATCGAACCCGATCCCATCGTCTTGTACGACGATCTTGTGGTCAGTGTTAGTCATTTCTGTAGATATGATCACTGTTCCTCCGTTCACTTTTTTGGTAATTCCGTGTTTGATGGCATTTTCTACGACCATCTGGAGAATGAGAGGGGGGATCTCGAAATCTTCATCGTTGATCTCGAATTTGACCTCGAGTTTATCCTTGAATCTCAATTTCTCCAGACCGACGTACAGCTTGACATGTTCAAGTTCGGTGGAGAAGGGAATCACCTTGTCCTCCGTGGACTTGAAGTTATTGCGAAGATATCTGTCGAACAGATCGATGGCATTCATCATCGCAGGGGGGTTACCGGGCATGTTCTTGATCTTCTGGAGCGTGGTGCTGACGAATTCCGGCTGCAACTGGGCAACATACATGGTCTGTTTAAGGTCCCTGACCGAACGTTTCTTCAGTGCAAGTTCGTAACCACGGTTCATGAAGGTGTTGCCGTAGATCAGGATCACCATGAACAGGAGACCAGCGGTAAGGTTGTTTGAAGCCGGGTGATTTATCTGGAGCACAATTGCCAAGGCCGGGATGATGATGGCCAGAAGATAATGGATCCTGTCTTTGCGGTTACTGACGTGAGTGAATATCAGTAGAGCACACATGATCATCTCGAGTATCGGTAAGGCGATGACAACGATGAATGAAAAGAAGTACTCATTGAATGAATGCGAAGTGGGATCGAGTGTGTAGATCCAGCAGTTCTCGATGTTCGGCAATATCAAAACGATATCGATAACGTAACAGATCCAGAACGTATAATCTATCACCGTGTTCTTGGTGGTGGTCAGATTAGACATCGACCGGATATACATCCACAGGGCGGCAAATATGCACGGTACGGTGCAGAAGAGAATGTAATGGTTGATCTCATCGATGATCGTATACCCAAATGAACCTCCGCCTACTGCAGAATTCACATCGGAGATCAGACGGACGAACTCGAAGAACACCATCATCTGGAGACTGATCGAGGAAAGGTTCACCTCTTTGACGAAGTAGATCGAAACAAAGAGAATAATGCAGATTATACATCCCAAGAAGTTTTCAGCAATGATGTCCACATCGCTTACGGAATCTGGAAAATCCCCACGGTCCAATATGTATGTGCAAATCATGGTCACAGCCATGATCGCGACACAGCAAAGTGTCAAATGATGCCATTTCTGTGTCGTGATAGTCATTTTTCACCTTTGGATCGGTAAGTTTTTTCGATCATTTTTTGTTGAAGACAAGTTTTGCTGTCCTCGCCAGGATCCCATATCTGATCTTCAGAGATTGTCCATCTCTGACCTCAACTTCGGTGGTACCTGTGAAGGATGTGGGAGTACCGTTCTCTACCAAGATCAGAATATTGTGTCTGCCCGTGGGCAGTTTGATCGAAACAGTCTCGCCAGCTTTTCCTTCGGCGATCTTCTCGTCGTTGATCCCCACTGTGAAGTGAACCTCTCCACCATATAGGTGCGGGGGGTTGAAAAGTATCGATATGGCGGCGCTGTCATCCATCAAACTCGAATTATCCAGGTTCTTTATATTGATTGTGAAATTATTATCTGTTAATAATGGAAAATTAGTAATCACTCCATTAGTTGGGGGAATGAGTTATATATAGCGTTCATTTTAAATAGGTGTTTACTGTGGATTGATTGATTCAAATGAGTTCCCAAGAATTACAACTTGCCGTCAATGTGGGGCGTGACTTTGCTAATCTTTACGTCAATGAGGCTCTTGAGGAAATCGATCGGACCGTCATGACATTGTATTTTGAGCACGATGGCCAATATTTCAAACATTATGTGTTCGTTCTTGCAGGAAATCGTACTAGGATGACCGTGGAACAACTTGGTGCTGGAAAATACCACTGTGTCGCCATACAATCTTCTGGGGACGAGTCCGTCACTGCAGAGGCCGATTTTGAGATCTCTGAATTCCTTGGGGTTGACACGGGTGTCGATCTCAGCGATCTTGTCAAGGCCGTCGAAAAACTCGCAGGCAGTTTCAACAGATCTTGATCGGTGGGCTCCATTGAAATCATACAGTCAACATCTAACCTATTTCGATCTGAGCGAATTCGAAACGTTGAAAGCTTCCACAGTAAGGCACGTTTCTCTCTGCTGTTGTCTAACTTTTCACAATTTGTAACTGTTCAGAACCCCCCAAGGGACCCAAAAGAATCTAATTTGAAAATGAAAAGACCGACCCGGAAATCAGTCATTGAGATTTGGGTTTCAACGGGACCCGTCTTTCTAAGTCATTAAAGGTGTCAATAACGTCTCTTTTATAGTCCTTAACACTATATACCAAATATGGCCGAGGGCGAACAGAAACTGAAGATTCCGATAGGGTTTGAAGATTTCAAGGAAATTCGTGAGATTGGATATTATTTCGTCGACAAATCCGAACTCATTTCAGATATCCTTCGGGATGGAAGCAAGGTATTTCTTTTCACAAGACCCAGACGTTTCGGTAAATCCCTTAATCTCTCTATGCTTGATGCATTCTTCAACCTGAAATACAAAGGAAACAACTGGT
>CAVHHN010000074.1:0-9591 GCA_963635855.1 Faecalibacterium sp. CAG:74
GCAGAGGTCTGAAAGGAAAGACCTTACTGTACGGTATAGCATTCAAAGCAAAAACAGCCACGGTCCTTCTCGAAGAAATAACTTTATGATAATCTCATTAGGTCGCTTGCGTTGAAATAAATCCCCTCCTGCAACTTGGATTTTATTAGTTCTGGATTATTTGAATGGGCCCTGGCATTGCAACTTCGAATCTCAGTTGGTGGCATATGCCAATATTAAGAATCTTTGTTTGAATCTTACATTTGCGAGATGTCTATATGGTGTCTTCATTAATATTTTATATATTAATTTCAACAATCAATAATTTAAGAAGGGGGCGAATACCACGAAGAAATCCGTGTTACTGGTCGTAGCTGTGTTGTCCTGCATGTCAGCATATGCTATATTGGCGGTTACGGACTCTTCTGATGCTGTTTCTTCCAACTATTCTGGTAAGTGCGGCGAAAATGCTACTTTCGAATTCGTTGAATCTACAGGAGTACTCACGATAAGTGGTTCAGGAGACATGTATGATTTTGATTTTTCTTGTCCTTGGAAATCTTATAGGGAGTCCATTAAATCTGTCTGTATTGGTGATTCCATAACCAATGTCGGAGCATATGCATTTAAGAATTGTACTAACCTCTCATCTGTGACCCTGGGTAAATCTGTAAATTCGATCAGACCAACGGCGTTCTATAATTGCACTTCCCTCTCCAATTTTACCTTCTCTGAGTCTTTGACTTCTATAAGTACCTCTGCCTTCGAGAATTGTACTTCCCTTTCTTCGCTGAATTTTCCGAGCACACTTACAACAATTGGGTATAGTGCGTTCGAGAACTGCACCTCACTCTCGTCAGTAGGTGTCGGTGATTTTGTCACAACCATCGATTCTAATGCGTTTGCATTCTGCACTCAGCTTGCATCCATCAAATTAGGCAGTTCTCTTGATACAATCAATAGTAGTGCATTCGAGGGTTGTTCCGCTCTTTCCTCGGTCACCATTCCAACTTCGGTCACATACATAGGTTTTAAAGCGTTCAGTTGTTGTGAAAATCTTGTTTCCTTGACCATTCTAGATTCTGCTGTTTCTATTGATGCGTCAGCATTTTATTCCACAGGCCTAACCTCTGTTGACCTCGGTAACAATGTCCTATCTATCGGATATTCTGCCTTCGGTGGGTGCACAAATCTGAAATATCTCACCGTTCCCGCAAGTCTCAACTGTATAGGTTCTGATAATAATCCTGCATTTTCTGGTTGTACAAATATCGAAAAGATCACATTCACTGCAGGTGATGGGGCCTGGTATAAATATGGGACGACAAGTTCGGAGCCTGACTATATATGGAACACGCCATGGCATATCACAGAATCTCCTTTGGCCATTGCACTCACCGACGGAATTTCATCTATCGGAGATCAGACGTTTTACTACTGTCTCAAGTTAAAGTCTGTCATCATTCCCGATTCTATAAAATCAATTGGAGACCGTGCGTTCAGTTATTGTAAGTCTTTAAGTTCCGTGACCCTCCCCGAACATCTTGAATCTATCGGTGATGGAGCATTCTGTAACTGTGCCATTACTTTGATCAACCTTCCTGATACTCTTGGATCCATTGGGTCCGAGGCGTTTCGGGGTTGTAGAGTGCTCAATGCAGTGGACATTCCCGTTTCTGTCACTTCAATCGGAGAGGGAGCATTTTGCGAGTGCGCATCTATCCGTACTCTGATCATTCCAAGATCTTTGGAATCAATAGGATCTAAAACGTTTGCTAACTGCAGTTTATTAACTTCTGTGACCATCCCAGACACTATTAAATCGATCGGAAGTATGGCGTTCGGTAATTGCATTTCTCTAACATCCGTGGCCATTCCTAATTCGGTCACGTCTCTTGGGGATAACATATTCGCTTTCTGTACCTCCCTCACATCCGTCACGATCCCAGATTCTGTCACATTGATCGGATCCCGTTCATTCTACAGGTGCACTTCACTCTCTACCCTTGTCATCCCCAATTCGGTCACAACCCTCGGAGAGAGTGCGTTCGAAGAATGCACCTCCCTCACATCCATAGATCTCCCAAATTCGATCACCTGTCTGGAGAGGAGTGCATTCGAGGGTTGTACCAAACTATCATCTGTTACATTACCTGCTTCTTTAGAAACTCTCGAGGCGAGTTTGTTCAATGGTTGCACTTCTCTTACATCTATAGAGATCCCAGATTCCATCAAAACAATAGGGTCCTATGCATTCAACGGTTGTACTTCGCTTTCAACCGTGAAATTCGGAAAATCTGTCGAAACGATCGGAGATCATGCATTCATAGATTGTAATTCACTCTTATCTGTGCATTTAGTGAGTTCTGTTAGATCTATTGGAACCATGTCGTTCAGTGGGTGTTCATCCCTCGCGTCTGTAATCATCCCCGATACTGTTGAATCTCTTGGAGAACGTACTTTTGCGGAGTGTAGTGGATTGAAAGAACTCACCATCCCGGTTAGTCTTAACAGCGTCTTTTTATCATATAATCCGGCCTTCAGAGGATGTACCAACATAGAAAAAATTACATTCACCGCAGGATCCGGGGCATGGTATCCCTATGATTCGGACAGTTGGTATTATACTCCCTGGCAGCGCAGTAAATCTACTTTGACTACTGTGATCATATCTGATGGCGTGACCTCCCTAGGGGATAAGGCGTTCTTCAATTGTACTGCCATTACTTCTATGGTCATTCCTGATTCGGTCACTTCAATTGGAGATTCTGCGTTCGGGGGTTGTATTTCTCTTACTTCGATCACTGTCGGTAAGGGCAATACAAAGTATTGTTCGAACGAAGGCGTATTGTTCGATAAGGAAATGACTTCTCTGATCCTGTATCCCTCGAGCAAAAGCGACTCTGCATACTCGATCCCTGGCACTGTTACCTCTATTTGTGACTACGCATTCTATAAGTGCACTAATTTGAACTCCCTTGCCACTCCGAATACCCTTGTCTCGATCGGTATTTCTGCATTCGATGGATGTACCAATATCGATTCTATTAGCATTTCGAATTCTGACATTTCTATCAGTGAATCTGCGTTCAGAGATTGTAGCGGTCTCAAAGAACTTACTATACCTGCAAGTTTTGATAGCGTTGGGACCAAAACTTCACCCATCTTCTCCGGGTGTGTCAATATCGAAAAAATAACATTCACTGGAAGTGGGGGCTGGTATGAATATGATGCATCTGTCTACGAATATCTGCCTTGGCAGCTCAGTAGATCTGTTTTGAAGACCGTTGTTATATCCGAAGGGGTGACATCGGTTGGTGATTTTGCCTTCAGTGATTGCACAGCACTTTGCCATGTAACAATTCCAGATTCTGTATTGACTCTTGGATCCTCCGCATTCAGTGGCTGTACTGCTCTCAGTTTCATAGATGTTGGTAAAAATAACGCTAACTACTGTTCAATAGATGGAGTTCTTTTCAATAAGGAAAATTCTATTTTGATCTTATATCCTGCAGGCAAGAATAATACTAATTATACAGTTCCAGATGGCGTCACCACGATCGGAGATTATGCGTTCAGCGGTTGCATAGGCCTCACTACAGTGGATTTTTCCGACCTTGTATCCACTATCGGAGAACATGCTTTCAGTGGCTGTACCGGACTATTATTTGTGAAATTCAGCAAAGCAATAACTTCTATCGGAATCGGGGCATTCGAGGGTTGCAGTTCCATTTACTCTATGGTGATTCCAGATTCTATAGAATCTATCGGAACTTCTGCGTTCAAAGATTGTTCCAGCCTGAACGATCTAACGATTCCAGCAAGTTTCAACACAGTTGGGTCAATTGACGCCCCCATCTTCGCTGGCTGTACTGATATCAGAAAGATCACATTCACTGGGCCGGGGGCCTGGTATATTTACGGTTCTGCCGAGATCCAATACACTCCATGGCAGATCAGCAGATCGGTGCTAAACACGGTCGTCATATCCGATAGCATCCCCACCATTGGAATTTCTGCGTTCAAAGATTGCACTGCCCTTACTGATGTAACTATTCCCGATTCCGTTGAATCGATAGAACCTTCTGCATTCGAGGGTTGTACCGCTCTTGTCACTATCAACGTTGTAAGGGAGGATACAACACTTTCTTCCGTTGGGAATCTATATTTAAGCAACAAAAACACTGTTTTGAGCAAATCCTCTGCGAGTAATTCAGGTACATTCGATCTGACCTCAGAGACAGCAAGATCCCTTGGGAATAATGCATTTTACAATTGTACTTCCCTTACATCATTCGTCATCCCGAGTGCCATAACTGCTCTTGGTGATGCTGCATTTGAGGGTTGTACCTCTCTTGGATCCGTGGCCCTCTCTGATTCCGTTGAATCCATAGGATCCTCCGCATTCAGTGGTTGTACTGCACTCACCTCCATTGACATCCCTGATTCTGTCACTTCCATAGGGTCCACTGCTTTCAGTGGTTGTACATCCCTCACTACGATCAATGTCAGTCCGAACAATGCGCAATATACTGTCGATGATGGTGTGCTTTTCAATAAGGATATGTCAATTTTGATTCAGTACTCTTTAGGGAGAACTGACACAAACTATAAAATTCCCAGTTCGGTCGAATCCATCGAAAAATATGCATTCTACAACTGTGCCTCCCTTACCTCATTGATCATTCCTATTTCTGTCAAATCGATCGGGATTTCTGCTTTCAAAGACTGTATAGGCCTTAACGAACTCACTGTTCCAGCAGGTCTCGATTGTGTCGGATCCAATGATTCCCCCATTTTCTCCGGTTGCGTAAACATATCAAAGATCACCTTCACTGGAACTGGAGATTGGTACCAGTATGGTGCAGACCTTTCACAACCCGTTTATTATGGGTACACTCCCTGGCAACTTAGTAAAGAGTCCCTGGTTACCGTCATTCTATCAGATGGCATATCTTCCATTGGGGACAATGCATTCTGTAATTGCACTTTTATCGCCTCGTTGGTCATTCCTGATTCTGTCGAATCAGTCGGGGATTCGGCTTTCAAAGACTGCAAAGGTCTCAATGAACTTAAGGTCCCAGCAGGTCTTGATTGTGTCGGATCCAATGATTCGCCTATTTTCTCCGGTTGCGTAAACATATCAAAGATTACCTTCACTGGAACTGGAGATTGGTACCAGTATGGTGCAGACCCTGCACAGCCATCTTACTATGGATATTCCCCCTGGCAGTTAAGCATTAATGTACTGACTACTGTTGATATATCCGAGGGTGTGTCTTCTCTTGGGGACAATGCATTTTCTAATTGTGCCAGATTGATCTCTGTGACCATCCCGGCATCTCTTGGAACTATAGGTTCTAATGTGTTTGGTGGTTGCACGGGTTTGGTGTCGATCGAGGTCAGTGATGAAAATACAACATACCATTCGATCGACGGTGTGCTGTTCAACAAGAATGTATCGATCTTGATGCTATATCCTTTAGCTAAAACCGACGCTGAATACAAAGTACCAGTTACCGTCAAAGAAATATGGGGTAATGCTTTCGCCGGATGTACATCCCTTACATATCTTGAAATTCATGATTCCATCGAATCAATAGGGTCTTCTGCGTTCAAAGACTGCATAGGCCTTAACGAACTCACGATCCCTGCAAATTTCAACTGTGTGGGAACCAACGAGTCTCCAATTTTCTCTGGTTGCACCAATATCAAAAGGATAACCTTCACCGGATCAGGGGATTGGTGTTCTTATGGTTCATTGTACGAATTCACCCCTTGGCAACTTAGTAAAAATGTTCTGACAACCGTTCTCATTTCCAATGGTGTGACCTCCATCGGAGATCAGGCATTTTACGGTTGTACCGCCCTTACAACTTTGTACGGCCTAGACTCTGTGAAATCGATCGGATCTCATGCATTCGGTGGATGTACCTCACTTATTTCAGCAATAATTCCTGATTCTGTAGAATCGATCGGATCATCTGCGTTCGAAGGCTGCGAGAAACTTGCTTCCGTGACGATTCCGGGTTCTGTCAAATCGATAGAAGAATCTGCATTCAAAGGTTGTATCGCTCTTGAAGAACTAACTGTTCCAGCAAGTCTTGATTGTGTAGCATCGAATGAAGCACCCATATTCGCAGGTTGTAGCAATATTGCAACGATTACCTTTACAGGAACCGGAATTTGGTATGATTATGATTCTTCTGAGTATGGTTTCACACCTTGGCAACAAACAATGGTCGCTTTGAAGGTTGTGGTGCATGATGGAGTGACCTCCATCGGAGATAAGGCGTTCTACGGTAGCAGTATGCTCGAATCGGTCCTCATTCCAGATTCGGTCACAGCCATCGGAAATTATGCATTCCTCAACTGTACCTCCCTTTCTTCAATTGTCGTTCATTCCAATGTAAAGACCATTGGAGATTCTGCCTTTGAAGGATGCGTGAAACTTGCTACAGTGGTCATCCCAGATACCATAGAATCCGTCGGAGGTTCTGCGTTCAAGGGTTGTGTCGGTCTGAAAGTGCTTTCACTTCCGATCGGCCTCAACAGTGTCGGTTCTAATGATTCTCCAATTTTCTCAGGTTGCACATCGATCGAAATTATATCATTCACTGGATCGGGAAAATGGTATCAATATGACACAGATGGCACTAAATCCTCATATTATGGAAATACCCCTTGGCAACTCAGTAGATCTGCATTGAAAACTGTCGATATCGCTGACGGGATCACAACCATCGGAGATTCCGCATTCAAAGGCTGTACCAAGCTATTTTTTGTGACATTGCCAAATTCGATCAACTCTTTCGGGGACTCTGCGTTTTCAGGCTGTTCAGCATTAGTGACTGTTGCCCTTCCTAGCTTAACCACTATTGGAAACCATGCGTTCGATGGATGTACTTCTCTTGAGGCAATAGCTATCCCAGATACGGTCACTAAGGTCGGAGATTATGCGTTTTCTAACTGTACCAAGCTCTCTTCGGTGTCTGTTTTGGATTCTGCAGTGTCTATCGGGGACCATGCATTCGCAAATTGTTCTTCCATCAACTCTCTGAGCCTCGGTAATTCCATTAGAACCATCGGAGTATCTGCGTTCGAGAGTTGTATCTCTCTTCCCTCCGTATCTCTACCCGATTCGGTCGAATCGATCGGGGACCATGCGTTCATGAATTGTACTGAATTGGAAAAACTTACAATTCCTGTAAGTCTTGATTGCGTTGGATCCAATGAGCGGCCCGTATTCTCAGGTTGTTCCGTCATCGAGAAGATCACATTCACTCCGGGAGCTGGAACTTGGCCAACATATGATTCTCTTCATTACAGATTCACACCATGGCAACTCACAAAGGTCGCATTATCCGTAGTATTATCCGACGGTGTGACCACGGTCGGGGATCAGGCGTTCTACAATTGTGCCGCTCTTACATCGGTTGTCTTTTCTAATTCTATTACCTCGATCGGAACTTCTGCTTTCGATGGATGTACCTCACTTGCCTCTGTATCCCTAGGTGATTCTATTGCCTCCATCGGAAACAGGGCGTTCGCTGGTTGCAGTTCAATAGATTCTATCATTCTCCTCGATTCTATTTCCTCGATCGGAACCTCTGCATTTAAGGACTGTACTAGCCTGAAAGAACTTACAATTCCGGTTGGATTTGATGCGGTCGGATCCAACGAATCCCCTATTTTTGAAGGTTGTGCCAGCATCGTAAAGGTCACGTTCACTGGAACGGGGGATTGGTTCCAATACGGTACTGATAGCACCCAACCATCTTATGGTGGCTATGCACCTTGGCAGTTCAGCAGAGACGTCTTGAGAATCGTTGTAATCTCTGACGGAATTCTATCTATTGGAACCTCTGCATTCCAAGGTTGTTCCGCGATTTCTTCTATCACTATTCCAGATTCTGTCAATTCTATCGGTAACTTTGCATTCAAGGACTGTACCGGTATGAAAGAGTTGGCTATACCAGTTGGTCTTGATAGTGTTGGATCCAACGATTCACCGATTTTCTCTGGATGCATCAATATCGAAAAGATAAGATTGACAGGGAGTGGAGGGTGGTATCAATATGGTAGCGATAGTACCCAACCTTCATATTGTGGGTACACACCTTGGCAGTTCAGCAGAACGGTCTTGACCACTGTTGAGATATCTGACAATGTGACGTCTGTCGGAGACTTCGCATTCTCCGATTGTACAGCAATCACTTCGGTGACCATTGGCAATTCTGTCATTTCGATCGATGGATCAGCATTCTACAATTGTTCTTCTCTCACCTTTATCACTGTCCCAGATACGGTTACTGAGATAGGGGCTCTTGCATTCTATGGGTGTACTTCCTTATCTTCTATAGCTCTCGGCAATTCAATAAGTTCTATCGGGGAATATGCATTCAATGGTTGTAAATCTTTGACTTCCTTGGCAATTCCGGGTTCTATCAAATTTATCGGGAATCATGCGTTGGGTGATTGTACTGCCCTTGTTTCGATCGATGTCAGTGGCGATAGTGCTGATTACTGCTCGGTCGAAGGTGTTCTTTTCAACAAATATTGTACCACTTTGATACAGTATCCGGCAAGTAAAAGTGACACTTCCTATGTGATTCCAGATACGGTCACCACGATCAAAGAATATGCATTCTATTCCTGTCCCTTAATTACTTTCCTTATCATCTCTAGTTCTGTCACCTCCATTGAGGATCATGCATTCAACGACATATTCTACGATACAGATGGTATTGTTGAACTCGAGCCGACAGCTGAAAATCTGGCTGGTTCCTCATTTGTTAAAATCGATGGTAAATGGGTAATGCAGATCCCTTCATCTGTGGATGGGAATAAGACCAACATTCTTCTTGTGGCACTTATACTCGGGATATTGCCTTGTATAGCCGTTGTGGCATGGAGAAAGTTTTAACCGGTTCATAGCACACACCATTTGATCCTGTCAAATTGACCATGGAACTAGGAATAATCGTAGTTTAATTTCTAGTATGGTATACAAATCAACTACTACTTGTATACTAATCATCTACTCATTGTATACCATTTGTCTACAATAGATATATATCTCATCTTAACGAACTACGAAATTAGTTTAAGAAGGTGAAATTATTCTTAAGAAATCAGTGGTATTGATAGTTACTGTACTAGCTATTGTATCGGCAGGTGTCATTTTTACGAATGCGGAATTATCAGAAGCAGATCCTTCTAATTATTCTGGCAACTGTGGAGATGACATCACATACATATTTAATGAATCATCTGGAACACTTTCGATCAGTGGGTCTGGAAGAATGGATAGTTACTACTACAATCCGATCCCTTGGGATTCTTACAAAGATTCTATCAAATCGGTCGAAATGGTGGGTTCTATCACGAGCATAGGATCTTATGCATTCTGTGGTTGCAGTTCTTTAACCTCTGTGAACCTCCCTGGATCTGTTACATCGATCGGGTCTTTTGCATTCCGTGATTGTGTCTCCCTTGTCACAATAAATATTCCCGATTCCGTCGCTATCATTGGAAATTCTTCGTTCTACAACTGTACTTCTCTTGTTTCCGTCACAATGCCAGAGTCGGTTGTATTGATTGAAAGCTCTG
>CAVHHN010000075.1:0-9539 GCA_963635855.1 Faecalibacterium sp. CAG:74
GCTTTACAACATTAAATAATTATAATATTTATCAAAAATTAAGAATTGATGATAAAAATTCAAAAAATATAATGGAATCTATGACAATCACTAAAATAACGTTTTTTAGCCATTTTAACGGGATAATTTTGTAAAAACGTATATCGTATAGGGTACGTTGAAAATAATCGATTGTGGACCCGTTTCTGAAGGGCGATTTTTACCACCCATAACGAAGACTCAAAAGACAACCGATGTAGAGCTTGAAAAATTTAGAATGATGAATCACAGACGAAAAACCATTCCACCAAAGTCCGTTGTGATTGAACCGTTCTGAAAATTCAACGAGTTCATCATCCGAAAAAGAACTGATTGTGTTGTGCACCTCAAGAAAACGAATATCAGAACCTCTGTAATGGTTCCACCACTTCTGATAGGATTGAGGGTTGTTTTTGATAATGGCACGAGCAGCCCGATAGGCTGATAAGAATGCAACACTCAATCCACCGGCGGTCATAGGGTTGGGCAGACCTGCTGCATCCCCCACAAGGAAAGTGTTCTTTTTACAGATGTTACCAACATGCCCCAAGGGAATCGAACGGATGCCCCGGATAGTTCCTTCAGGAGCAGATTTCCCGGCAGGTAAAGATCCGGTGCAGATCTGATCTCCATAAGGAAATCTCCAACTGTAAAGTTGAGATGCGTGGCTTGACATTACAAATTCAAGTACATTTTCATCACATTTACCAGAAAAATGCCATTCTTCAACTTTCAGCATAATTTGCGGATTTGAACCAAAAAGAGATTTGCGAACAACAGAATAGCAACCGTCAGCACCGACTATGAACTTGCACTTGAAAGAAGTCCCATCCTTCAGGGCAACAGAATACTCATCACCCACATCTTGGATAGAGGTCACTGAACCATGTATGAATTTGACACCCTTTGTGACAGATTCAGAACGAAGGCGATACAATAAGTTTGGACGACTTATAACATAACCTTTGGCTTTCAACCTGATACGCTGGTCACCTGGAAATTCGATCTTCAATGTGTCAATTGAATTCAGGATCTCATCATCATGCAGGTCAAGTCTTTTGATGCCACGGCGACTCAATGCAGAACCACAGATCGTATGATATCTTGTAAACTGTGCATCCCCCAGACGATCGATGAGGATAACATCAAGGCCACTGTCACGTAGGTAATATGCAGTTGCTGAACCTGCTGGGCCAGCACCGACGATCACAACGTCACAGTTCATACTTTCTTCATATTTCTGCAATATTTGTTTTTGTCGAATTTATTTTTAGGTATACCTAATTTTATATATGTGGAATAAATATAGTATTTTGAAGTCAGAAGTTTCAGGCGATCAGGTTTCGTGCAGGATTCCTGATCATAGGGGGCCTGTACGAACGGCATCTCGACTTCAGGGGCCCGCAGTGCCGCGATTCTCTCGCGGGCCCAATTATTTCGGTATGGTTTTATCATTAATCTACAATGCAGAGGTATGCTTACTGTCCGTGTGTCCGAAGACATTGGAAATCCCGACTTTGTGGAATTATACGAGTCTTCATTCACCGCGGAAGAAAAGATCCCCTTGAAGAATCTGGCCCGTACATTGGGAAATGGCGGCAAACTTGATTTTTATTATGATTCCGACGTATTTGTCGGGTTTACCTTCTGTTTCGAACAGGATAATATAACATTCTTCGTTTATTTTGCGACCTGCCCTGCATGCAGAAATAAAGGATTTGGATCGAAAATTCTGGAAATTATGAAAAATAGGTATGCTGACAAGAAGATCTTTCTCGTGCTACACCCCCCATCTGATGAAATATCTAACAGACGGCATGGATTCTATTTGCGTAATGGCTGGAAGGATACGGGTCTTCGCATATTATCCGACGGCTATTACTATGATTCAATGTATTTTGAAAAATCGATCGATGCAGATGAAATGATCAGAACGGTCAAGTTCTACGAAGATTGCCATAATGGGGTAAGAGCTTGAGTTCATTATTATCTAAGGATATCATTTTGGGCAGTTCTGTTGCTGAAATTGCCTCAAAATTATACAATGACGAATACGACCGTAGAATGCGCGTACCCTTTAGTGATCTAGAAAAAGTATATATCGATCACAAAGCCGATCTTGTTGCAGTTTTTGATGATGATCTCTTTGTGGGTTTTTATTATGTTTACAAATATGAGGATCTTGCATTGATCTATTTCCTCGCAGTCCCGGAAAGTATGCGTGGAAGAGGGTATGGCACAGATATTCTTGGCATGATAATTGAGCGGTACAGCTCCCATTACAGAATTGTTGTGAATATCGAAGCCCCTCTTGTCGATGATAAACTGGTCAGTTCACGCCATAGGCATATCGCATTCTTTACAAGTAATGGGTTCATCGACTCTCTTTACAAATTCGAGTCTGTTGGGATCCAATACGAAGTGTTGTATTTTGGCGCACCTTGGGATCCTGAAAATATTCACAAAATGTTGCGTTCTTTCAGGAGATGTTGTGGATATCGTAGGTGATAATTAATTAAGGTAGATACGTTATTTGATTAATTAATATCATATTATTATAGAACATAACTTAATAGTGCTATCGAGATTCAGAATTATGACTGATTGTAAGGTCGAGGTAGAACCAGGGCCCTGTAAAATGCACACTGTCATCAACGCAAAACAGTCTGAAGATATGATGCATGTGGACATATCTATTGAATCCGATTGTAAAATGGTCCAGGCGTTTGCATCCGAACTGAAACCAATAGGCGCATATGATGATTTCGATCTACCTATGGTTCAAAACCCGGTTTATATCACTGCCAGTAACCATATCAAACATTCAGCCTGTCCAGTACCTTGTGCTGTCTTAAAAGCAGTAGAAGTGGCCGCAGATCTTGGATTAAAGAGGGATGTGACTCTTAAGATCGAATGAGAAAATAAGACCCTCGATTCGAGTTACGACTCATCAACTTTATGCTTTTTTCTGCCATCATAACGCAGAGGAACAGCTTCATATCCCTCGTCGGGAACGATATGCAGGTGGGTGTAGAATGGATCCGCACGCTCTGAGTTCATATAGCCTTCGAAGTCAAGGTCCATATTTTTCAGCACTTTCAACAAAGTATTCCTCATATGGACAATGTCTTCATACGGAATATCCGCGAAATATGCGTTATTCAGTTCGGTGATCTTCGACATCACATGCTCAGCAAGTTCCTTACCTTCGTCAGTAAGGAATATCTTGAACTTTTTTTGACTACTATCGGTCCTGTCATCATAAACAAGGCCTTTCTCCCTCAGTACTTTGATGACGCGGTTGGTGTTGGCAGTATCAAGATCCAAAAAACGGGAGAGGCTGACCATGGTCTGGCCATCTTGAAGGTGCAATGCAATAAGATATACCACGTGCGCGTGAGTAAGCCCATAAGGAGAGACAATTGCAGTCATATTTTTACGCATCTGCATACTCATCCTGTCAAAGAATGCCGGCAGGTATGAGTTCCAGTATGGGTCAGTATTGTTCACATATTGGTAATATCACCTTGCGTTTTATACTTATGCGAAAATCATTTGGATGATATGTAACGAGATTTAAAACGTATATTTCCAGATCATATTTTCTAAGGAAATAGAATGGAAAATAGGGTTGAATCCAGCAACAAAAATTGATAAAAATGGAAAATTGAAAGAGGCCAGAAACCTAGCCCCTTTGGGAAAAAGTTTGTATCAGATATCAGCCTTTGACGGCAGCGATCATCTTCTGAGCGATCTCGGATGAGGTCTCGGTGTAAACATCGGCACCAATCTCATCGGCCCACTGCTGTGTTACAGGTGCTCCTCCAACATTGGTGAGGCACTTGCCTTTAAGACCTTCTTTCTTCATGAGCTCTTCGAAGGCTTTTTGGTTGACCATTGTCGAGGTCATGAGTGCAGAGGTTCCAACGGCAACTGCGTTGTTCTCTTTCACAGCTTTGATGATGTCAGCGAGTTTGACGTCACGACCAGCGTTGACGACGTCGAATCCTCCGACCTTCAGCATGATGGCGCAGATATCCTTTCCGATGGAGTGGATATCTCCCTCGATAGAGCAGATAACGAACTTTCCGAGGGTGCTGGTGGAAGCTCCACCGAGGTGGGGAGTGATGATCTCCATTCCTGCGTTCAGGGCGTTGGCTGCGGACATGATGTGGGGAAGGTAGAGTTTCTTTTGTGCGAAAAGCTCTCCGACCTCGTTGATACCGGCGGTGAATCCGTTGTTGATAAGGTCGACAAGGTCGAGTTTGGCGTCGACAGCTTCCTGTGCGATTGCTTTGGCGCCCTTGATGTCATATTTCAGTACACTTTGCTTTGCTTTGTCATTGGCTTCCTGTTGTGTAACCATATCGATACCTCCTTTTCAGTAGAGTAAGAAGTTTATCACTCGCTGGCGAGTTTCTTCGCCTTGTCGAAGTAGGCCTGGTCTGCCTTCTTGCAGATCGCCTGCCATTCAGCGTCGACATCGGCGTCAAGTTCTTTGACATCGTGGTTGGCCAGGATGTCGACGACAATCTCATGTGCAACATCGACAACGTCCTTCTTTCCGTCGGCGGTCCACTCTCCGAGCATACGCCTGTCGAACACCTTGGGGTCAGAAGCAAGGTCGATCTGTTCCATGGTGGAGGGGTGAGCGATGAAATCGTTACCGACCCCGATTTCTTTGATCGCGTCGATGGCAAGTGTCTCGTCATTGACCACGACACCCTCCATGAATTTCCTTTCCATCATGATGATGTCATTATCGATGACCATCTGTTCAAGAGAGAAGGTCTGACCGAGTTCAAGCATTCCGCTTCCGTAGATCATGTTGACGCCGGCAAGTGCTGCACCTATAGAGGTGATGGTCTTTTCGTGAGCTGCCTGCTCATCGGGGACCTTGGCGTCGGTCTACATACCGGCTGTGAAGACGGGAAGTCCGTAGTACTGACCCATTTTAGCGACAGCTGCGCTGATCAATCCGAGTTCGGGGGATCCGACAGGTGCAGTTCCTCTTTTGAGGTCGAATGTGGTGGTGGAAGATCCATACATGATCTTCGCTCCGGGCTTAGCAAGCTGGGAGAGAACGATACCGGAAAGGATCTCGGCGTTGTGGGTGACGAGGGTTCCAGCGAGGTAGATAGAGGAAGATCCACCGGCCATGGCCATTGAAAGAACATTCACGGGAATACCGTATCTGGCACCCTGGATGATACATTGGCAGGCATTGAAGGAGAGTTCAAGGGGAGAGGTGGGACAAACAAGCATCGACATGATCGGATAGTTGAGTGCTTTGTATTCATCGCCGTGGTAGTATGCTTTTACCATTTCGAAGTAGTACTTCACATTGTCAGCGACGGGGTCGATGTGGTGGAAGTGCATGGTCGTGTTCTTCATCGAGGTGTATGCCTCGTGAACGTCTTCGGATCCATTTCCGGCCCAGTTTCTTGCGGATACAGGCAGGGAGAAGAAGGAAAGTCCGTCCATTGCGTCACAAAGCCTTGCGATGTTACGGAGGTCGTCTTCGTTGGAGTCCCGGGTCTGAAACTGACCGTGTCCTTGGTAATCGCAGACCTGGATACCGGTTCCGAAACAGGTGTAGTTGACCTTTCCTTTCCATTCCATGGGGAAAGTTCTGCTTTCGTCGCGGCCGTAGAGGTAATATTTGCTAGGGCAGGTCGCAAGTGCCCTGTCGAGAACGTAACTGGGGATCTTGACCATGAAGGTCTCTTCGTCGACTTCACAACCGTTGGCTGCGAAAAGCTGTCTAGCTTCGACATCGGAAACCTGAACACCATATGTTTCGAGGACATCACGGGTGGCCATGTCAATTTTACGAGCTTCATCATCACTGAAGAGCTCAAATTTAATTCCGTTCTGACTCTGATTAGAGGGATAGATCGGTGTAGTTTGTGCCATTGTTTTTCACTCCAAGTCGACCAACTGTTTTAATTGGTCTTATTAGATATATTTATCCACAACTTATAAATTTTATTGTTAACGTCAACATAAAAAATGTAGTGTTCACAAAAATTATTGTTAACAACCCTAAAATTTATTGAATTTATCATCAATTTTATTGAATCGATAAACATAAATGCTCCCCATACCATATGGGTCTGAGATGTCAAAACATTGTATGTCGAATGATTTTTGTTATGAATAGACAAATATACAGTTTCATCCAAAAATCGAAGATATTCGTATACATATATAAATAACGGTATAATTTGGACAGTAGTTACATCCAACAAAGACCATAAAATCACTTAAAGTAAATTTATAAAATCTACCTTGGAGAAAAGAGAATGACAGACAACACACACATCGTATTCCCATTCGTTCGGGTCGTAGGGCAGAAAGAAATGAAAAAGGCACTTTTGCTGAACGCGGTAGATCCGAGCATCGGTGGTGTGCTGATCAAAGGAAACAAAGGTACGGCAAAATCGACCACTGTCCGTTCGATGCCTCAGTTTCTTCCATCACATAAGGTCGTGAAAGGATGCAGATTCGGATGTGATCCTGAACAACCTAGGAAAATGTGTCCCGAATGCAGGGAGAAATACAGCAATATATCAAAGATCGAAGTAATTGAAACTCCAACAACAGTTGTTGAACTCCCTCTGAACGCAACCGAAGACCGTGTGGCAGGAACATTGGACCTCGAACACGTGTTGGAAACCGGAAAGAGAGAATTCGAACCGGGAATACTTGCCGCCGCTAATGGCAATATTCTGTATGTGGATGAGATAAATCTCTTGGACGATCATATTGTGGACCTTCTTCTTGATTCGGCCGCAATGGGTATGAACTATGTCGAAAGAGAGGGAATTTCATTTTCTCATCCCGCTAATTTCATTCTCGTGGGCACCATGAATCCGGAAGAGGGAGATCTGAGGCCCCAGCTTCTTGATAGATTCGGACTATCTGTGGATGTAAAAGAGGAATTCGTTCTCGATAGTAGGAAAGAGGTAATTAAAAGAAGATTGGCCTTCGAAGCCGATCCGGAGGAATATCTCGACAACTGTAGGTCCGATCTTGACGAATTGCGGAACAAGATCATTAAAGCCAAGGAACTGGTCAAAAAAGTTCCCCTTGAAGATGATGCCATCACCATGGCGGCAAAACTCTCCGCACACTTCAAGATGGAGGGGCACCGGGCAGATCTAGCTTTAATGCGGGCCGCACGTGCCAATGCCGCTCTCGATGGACGTATGAAAATATCGAAAGAAGACTTCCTTGATGTTGCACCGATGGTATTATCACACCGTATCAAAAAGAAAGCGTTCGAAAAGACCTCCTTGGATATGAGCGAGGTAAGAAGTTGCCTATCCAAAATGTGATACCATTCTCAGCTGTTGCTGGGAACGAATTGGCTAAAACCGCCATTATGTGTCTGCTGACAAATCCGAACCTAAAAACACTGATGGTGACCGGAAATTCCGGGACCGGGAAGACCACATTGATTAGATCGATCGGTTCACTTGATCCAAAAATGCGGGTCGTTATTGTTCCCATAGGTATCACTGAAGACCGTTTATTCGGTTCGATCGATCTGGAACGGGCTATCTCCGAAGGGCGTGTGGTCTCCGAAAAAGGATTATTCGGTGAGGCGGACGGCGGTTTTATCGGGATAGATGACATCGATCTGATGGACCATTGCACCGCATTGGAAGCTTTGGAAGCCGCTAAATCAGGCGAAGTACAGTTGGAACGGGAGGGGATCTCGATAACTTACCATACCGATGTATCTTTGATAGCTACTTCGGCCACCGATTATAAAAAATTGAACGGTCATCTGAAAGACCGTTTCGATATCTGCGTGCGTATGTCTCGCCCATCTGAAAAGGAATATATCAGTTCCTTACGCACTAATCTCCTTCTCGGAGATGGTGATGATTCTGTTCTGTCAAAGTTTGAAAATAAAGATTTTGAGCTTATGGAAAAGATCACTTCAGCAAGAGAACATTTGCCCAAGGTAAAAGTTCTGAAGAAGCATAGTGACAGTATCGCGAGGATATGTCGCACATACGGAATAAGCAGTTACAGAGGCCCCATCGCTTGTGCACAGACAGCTGCTACCCTTGCTGCGCTGGATGGTAGAAACAAGACCTCTGATGCGGACGTTATCACGGCCGCGGAATTATGTCTCAACCACAGAAGGATCACCCAGGACATAATGAAGAAAAAGAATATCGAACAACCTGAGAATTTGGCATTTGTCAACAAAGATATTCTGCGTTTCATCCACGATGACAGAAAACAGAACATCAACACTTCGTTGGTGGATAAGATCAATGCCACCCCAGATAAAGAGGACATTGTCAATCTTGATGAAACAACTAAAAACGATGATGAAGCAGTGGATATAGAGGTCGAGGTCGGAAAGAAATTCGATGCGATCGATATAATGGAAGCTGAAGATTCGAAGGGTGAACTTGCTTCTTCAAAACTCCAAAAATATGTGGAAACCTCGACCGGCAGATACAACGGATTTCGGATTTCAAAGGGGGATTGCACCGATCTTGCACTTGACGCGACAATTCGTGCGGCCGCACCCTATCAGACCGTCAGAGAACGTCCTGGAGGCAGACTGAAGATTGAAAGGCAGGACCTACGGGAAAAGGTTCGTACAAGACATACTGAGCAAACATTCCTATTTCTTCTTGATAACAGTGGAT
Organism: Faecalibacterium sp. CAG:74; assembly: GCA_963635855.1. Classification (GTDB taxonomy): domain Archaea; phylum Thermoplasmatota; class Thermoplasmata; order Methanomassiliicoccales; family Methanomethylophilaceae; genus Methanomethylophilus. Next base: position 8,697 of record CAVHHN010000075.1, read on the forward strand.
CACTCATAATCAGGAACCGTATGAGCAAGGTCAAAGCCGCCATGCTATCCATGTTGGAGACACACTATGTCAAGAGAGATCGGGTCGGATTGATAACTTTCAATGAGGAAAACATCGAAGTGGTACTTTCTCCCACAAAAGCCGTCGATGAACTATCACAGATGATCGATGGTATCAAAGTCGGTCGTGGTACACCTCTCAGTGCCGCATTGATGGTCTGTTGGAACTTTGTGAACACGCATAGGAAGAAACATCCAGAACAGATCATCCACGTCATTCTTATCACCGACGGTAAATCTACGAAGGCTTTGGATGAAAACAAAGATCCGTGTGAAGAATCACTGGAAATAGCATCTAATTTACGGATGCCAAATCTGGATTGGACAGTTATTGATTCTGGTCTTGGTGCATCAAAATCCGATATGCCTGAAAGGCTAGCAACCGAACTCGACGGGAGATTCTTCCTGCTCGATGACCTACAGACCAATGACAAGGACAAAAACATTTGGCATGTCGGTCAGACATACGATCCGCAAAAGGCAAAACAGAACAGTATGCTTTACAAGGAGATCGAATTGGCGAAGAAGAAAGGTTGAATTCAATTTGACAGTAACACATTGTAGATTTATCTCTATGAGGATTGGATTTAACAGAATGTATTCATTTCTAAATGCCGTGTGACTGTGCAAAAACAATATCCACCAACGGTTGTATTGTAGATATTTGATTGTTTCTATTTGTCTGGTCCCATTGAAATCATACTGCCACATCCGATCTACTTTCAACCAATCGATTTCGAAACATGGAATATGGTACAATACGCAGGCATATTTCTCTCGGTTG
>CAVHHN010000076.1:0-9487 GCA_963635855.1 Faecalibacterium sp. CAG:74
AAGTGTTAGGCACATGAAGGTGGACATCACCTCGGATGCCAGGTTTTCCATTTCGCTTCTCAACCCTGCTAACCCATAAACGTCAGTAGTTCAAAGTAAGGCTGCTCCCGTCAGGGCCTGACCCGTTCCCCCCGATTAGTACCGCCCATTTTTCCCTCCGGAAAAACGCTCGGTCTACACCGACTCTATAGGACAAAGTCTCATTGTCACTCAATGGGCCTGACATTCTCAGCTCTGCCGCCCCTCACTGTCACCCCTGCTATGACGATTGCAGGAAGAGGGCACGCCAAGCTCCCCGGCCAAGCCTAACGTGACCCCCAACGCCCTACATATTATAAAATATTCCTACCAGACACAGAACTACAACACAAGAACAAGGAGATAATGAACAATCACTGATCCCTCACGTCTATACACGGACCGTGGCCAGTAGCAATGAACAATGGTTTGATACCTAATAGTTGATGTTTGAGATCATCACAACGGAGTTCAATAGGGATGTGGGCATATCCGATAGATTCCACCTCTTTGGTCCAATCGGACTTGATGACCTTTGACATACCCAATATACGATGAGGGAAAAGATCCGCACTGTAGAAAATACCGGTTGACATTTCTATTACGAGAAGTCCATCCTGAAGATGGGCTTCAGAAGGATATCTGAAGAAACGGAATTCCAGATTCCCGGTCTTGTAAGTGGTATTCCCTTCGCAGATCCGAATATCAGCTTTTATCCCATACCCCCGGATCTGGGATGCTGTAAATGAAGAGCAAAGTACCTTCAAGTGCGGGTATGCCTTATGGAACAACCTCAAACCTCCACATTCATCGGCTTCGAAATGTGAAATGAAAAGAAGATCAAGGCCTTTGTTTCCTAAGATCTCCTTGATCTGTGGCAATATCCAAGATGCCTGATCGTAAGATCCTGTAGCAAACATCACTGACGGTTCGGTAGCCAGAAGGTATTGGTTGATCGGAAGATTCATCTGTCCGTTGAGGGCAGTGAAACGATAGAATCCGTCGAATACAACATCGGGCATGCTGACTCAATCTTTTTTATAATCTTTAAATATTGTTTTATTAAGAACTCCTAATATTTGTGAAAAATGCAATTTTTCGAGAAACTGTGGTGAATACCCAGTGTCAGTTCTAAAAATGCTTATAGATTCGTTACGGATAGGGTCGGATATGTCTGAAAAAGCTCTCGAACTCAGAAATGTATCCGTGGTCAAAGAGGGCAAACGTATACTTAACAAGGTCAACCTTGACATCGAAGTGGGAGAAAACGTCGCCATCATCGGCCTGAACGGTTCCGGTAAAACGACCCTTCTCAAACTCCTCAGGGGAGATGTCTACCCATACGATGACGATGAGTGCGATTATGGGATGAAGATCTTCGGTGAAACCCGCTGGAACATCTTTGAATTGAGAGGTATGATGGGGGTCGTGTCAATGGACCTCCAAACAAGATTCGCTCCCCAGACCACCGTTCGTGAGGTCATAGGCTCAGGGTTCTTCGGAAGTCTCGATGTATTCCGTGGAATGACCGTGACCGATGAAATGGAAGAATTGATCCTCTTCCGGGCAAAGGAACTCGGGATCGAAGATCTTCTCACCAGACAGATCGAAGGACTATCTCTCGGAGAGATGAGACGCACCCTGATCGCAAGAGCATTGATCACAAATCCGAAAATGCTGGTACTCGATGAACCGATGACCGGCCTGGATATCGTGATGAAATCGAAATTCAGGAAAATGTTCGATATCCTCATAGACAGCGGCGTTTGTATTGTCCTTATCACTCATGATCTCACAGACATTCCCCTCAAAGTCGATCGTATTGTGATGATCCGCGACGGGGAGATCTATGCCGATGGAAACAAACAGACCCTGCTGAATGACAAAAATGTATCCGCACTTTATGGTGAGAACATAAAGGTAGAATCGACCGACGGCATATATCGTATGTATATCGAATGACATGTCCGGGCATATTAAGAGCTGGAACTTATGGAAGACACCAAAACTAATGCAGAGAAATACGAAGGATCACTTCATAGATTCTGTTCCGAATGCGGACATGAATTGGAACAGGGGGAAGAATTCTGTTACAACTGTGGTTCTCTGCGTACTTTTGTTGTCGACGGCGAAAGCCGGGTCGTTACAGAAAAAGGTGTTTGTCCGATATGTGGAAATAAAAATGCAGAAGATGCCGAATTCTGCGATAATTGCGGTCGCTCTCTTGGTGAGTATGAATTCAATCCGGTCCGCACTAGTCCACTAACCGTCAAAGACTACCTGATACTGGCCATCGCCCTCCTTCCTGGTGCATTCAATATTTTCGGACTGGGTCATCTACTTCTGAAAAAATATTCGAGAGGATTGATGTACCTTATCATATCGATCGTTCTTATCTATGCGACCTATAGTTCTCCAAGTATGGGGCGTTCGACATACTTCCTCTTGGAGTTGATCGGCTTCTTGATCTATCTTAAACAATCCTTTGAGGTCTTATACGAAATATACTATAGGAGAAGATGAAAACCATGGCCGCGGATGATTGGACAGAGAAATATAGGCCCGCTTCACTCAGCGATGTTCTCGGCAACCCAGGAGCCACAAAAACAATGAAGGAATGGGCCGAATCCTGGAAAAAAAAGGAAATTCCCAAACATCGTGCACTTGTGATTTATGGATCTCCTGGGATCGGTAAGACCTCGGCTGCTTTCGCACTAGCTAACGATATGGGTTGGGCCACCATCGAGATGAACGCATCTGACCAGCGTACTGCTTCGACCATCGAGAATGTAGCAGGTAGAGCCTCGCAATTCAATTCATTCAATGCGGACGGATCATTTGAGAGTATCAAAGATGGGAAGATGAAACTTATTATCCTTGATGAGGCTGATTGTCTCTACGGAAACGTCGACCGTGGAAGTGCACCCGCTATATTACAGGTAATCCACAATACGCATCAGCCAATAATTTTGATCTGCAACAACTTTTATGATCTTACCAAAAAGTTTGAAGATATAGAAGCAGAAACTGAAGTTGTAATCTTTAAAAAACCGCAGACTAGCACCATTGCCAAAGCATTGATGACGATCTGTGCCAAGGAACGTGCACACGTTGAACTGGACGCGATAACGATTATTGCTGAGAATGCCAACGGAGATGTACGTGCTGCTATTCGTGACCTTCAATCACTATCAATCGGAAAAGAGAACGTTACAGCAAGTATGGCAGAAGCCCTGACGGAAAGAGACACCACGCCTGACATGTTCAAATTCATAATTGCTTTGCTTCAGAAAAGAAACGCATATCTTGCTAGGCAAGTGTTAAAAGAGAGTGATGAAGATCCACCTTACGCTGAATTGTGGATTGGGCAAAATCTCCCTACGCATTGTGCTAATAAGCAAGAATTAGCAAATTCATTTAACGTGTTATCCCGTGCAGACGTATATCTTGGAAGAGTTAACCGTCGTATGTATTATGGGTTTTGGTCATATGCAATCGACCTTATGATTGATGGGGTTGTAGAGTCATTGAAAACTCCAATGAACGGGTTTACGCGTATCAGTTTCCCGAAGTACCTTTCATTGATGTCGAAATCCCATTCTACACGCGCTATGAGAAGGGATGTAGCTAACAGATTGTGCACCATAACCCACACCTCTGCCAACCGGGTCTTGAATGAATCTATTGACTTCTTTAAATTCATGTGCAAGGTCGATGATGATTTTTGCGTAATGCTCGTAAAAGAACACAACATGATACCTGAAGAACTTGCATATCTCCTTGATTGCAAAACAAAAGATAAACGCATAAAGACGATAATGGCGATTGCATATCCCCCAGAACCAAAAGAGAAAAAGACCACATCAAAATCTAAAAAGGTAAAAGAGCCAGAGGTTCAAACCGACACTTCAGCTCCAGTAGAAGGTCCTGATGTAGCCCCCGATACCGAATCAACCCAATCCGCATCCACCAAACAAAAAAGCCTGTTTGATTTCTGAGGTCGACCATGAACGAAGGCTACTATGCAACCCTCATAAAACAGCAATACCGCATTTACAACGACCATTCTGCGGTGAAACTCTGCGGTTGGTTAAAGCAGAGTCTTGTCAATCACAGAAATTGTTACAAACAGGATTTCTACGGTATTGAAAGCCATCGTTGCCTTCAGATGACCCCTGCCATCAATGAATGTACCCATCTCTGCCCGTTCTGCTGGAGAGTTGAAGGAAAAGACTTCGAGGTCAAAGATTGGGCAGAACCGAAAGAAATGTTGGACAATCTGATCGCCCAACAAAGACTTCTGATCTCTGGATTCAAAGGACACCCGGACTGCGATCTCAAAAAGTTCCAGGAAGCGATGGAGCCCAACCAGGTAGCTTGTTCCTTGGCCGGAGAGCCGACGATCTACCCCTATCTTTCAGAATTCTTCAAGGAATGCCGTTCCCGTGGGATGACCACCTTCCTTGTCACGAACGGCACATTCCCGGAAAAACTAGCAGAACTCACCACTCTACCTCATCAATTATACGTGACAGTTGCCGCACCAGATAAGAAAACCTATCTGCAGGCCTGCCGCCCCAAGATCGATAACGGGTGGAACAAACTGATGGAGACCCTGGAACTTCTTCCTTCATTGGAGACCAGGACCGTCATCCGTCACACCCTTGTAAAAAACATAAATCTGAAAGACCCGGAAGGTTATGCAAAACTCGATCGTATTGCAAATCCGGACCTTATCGAACCCAAAGGATACGTTTTCGTCGGCGGTTCGAGACAAAGACTGACCGTGGATTGTATGCCTGAATGGCCACTGATGAATGATTTCACCAAAAGATTAGGTGATCTTGTTGGTATGAAAATTCTTAAAAGCAAAGAAGACAGCAGAGTATTGCTTCTCGGTCCGGAAAATATCGAACTTGATGTGAGGAAAGCGTGGGAGCAGGGGTTACCACGCTCGCCACGCATCGAAAAACTTCTCAAATGCGAAGAGATTGAATGATCACTCCACATATCCTCCGAAATATAGGAACAGGAGGATCAGGTGAATCGCAAGGAACAGGAAGTTCAGCTTGAAAACAGGTTTATGTGTCTTGTGATGGAATAGGTACATTCCGCACAATGCACCCCAAGGACCCAAAAATCCCAAGATGAGCAAAGTACGTTCCATTACTCTCCATTTATCTTTGACCGCCTTATGTTTATCCCAACCGTATGCGCAGAATGATATCAAGTTGAGGACAAGGTATATTATGGCATATATGGAGAGGGACATCAATCGCGCACCCTCTCGATGAATCCATCGACATCTTTGCTCAATTTGGCCTCGTTCTTTGGAGATCTGGATGAGAAGTACACAGCGTTTGAAATGTCATACCCTTTGGCGATGTTGCCGACCTGATTTTCAGCCTTCTTGTCAACATACATACAACAGACGAAAAGGTAGACCTGTTTATCTTTCAGTTCCGATCTGTGTTGTTCGATAAAGGCCGTAAGGCGGGAATAAGGTTTTCCAGCGTGAACACCGGTACCGAATATGACCGTCTTGAACAATGAAAGGTCGATGACAGACTGTTCTTTAAGATCGAATATATCTGCACCGAGCTTCTCAGCGATATATTTGGAAACGGAGCGTGTCTTTCCGGTGAAAGACGAATAGATTACCACAGTGTCATTCATGTGCATCCCATCACTGCATATGTCGCTGGGTATTTGTTTTTTGCCGATTGATCAGGTGATTGTTTTATTCTGATCGACCATTCATGCAGATATGAAATGCATACTCGTCGGTGAGGATACCGTTCTGGAAGAACGGATCAGAACATTCCTCTTCGATAAAAGTACGGAGATGGTGGCAGGTAAAAGACGCATAGGTCGTCAGACCCTTAACAATCTTGTATTGAAAATCGCCAGTGAAGAAGGAATAAAAGGTAGCTATACAGAGGATGCTCCCCCAGATGCGGAGCTGATATTGATCGAAGATCTAGAAAAGGTGGATCTTGGACTTATATCGGAAACTTGGCCATATTCAGACATCCTTTACTCCCAGGTCCTCTGCCACCAGGTTCCTGCTGTGGCAAGAGTAAGAAGATAAGCTACAATGCCTGAGCAGACCCTCTCAGATCGATCTTCTGACAGATTATTTGCCTTGAGATCTAACATAATCCTACAAAAAAGCAAGAAAGCCAATTATACAAAAACCAGAATATGGTCAACATATGGCTTATGAAACCACTGTCATATCAGAATCGGTATGCAGGGGCCTCAGGGAGACTTATGCTCCTTCGATGCTCTTCAGTGCCAAAGCGGACATCGCAGGGATCTGCGTCGAGCTTCTTACAGAGGACAGAACCCATATCGATATGTGGCGGGATAATTTCTATGCTCCGTCGGATATGGTCCGCCCCCATGCTCGGATCATCTGTGTCAAAGATCCCAAGAAATCCCTAGGGGTCGAATTCAATCCCGATACCTTCACCGCATTCCTGTACAATTTCGATTATTACGGATGGGTCAAAAGCATAGCTCTGGGTATTTCGGGATATATTCTAGAAAGCATCCACGACATCTATTCGATCCACGGAGCGGCCATCGACTTCGATGGTGTCGGCGTGGCCTTGATCGCTCCGTCGAAGACCGGGAAAACAACCCAATCATGGGGACTCCTGAGGGATGTGAACTCCCGTTTGATAACGGATGATTGGTTCTTCGTTACCTTCGGTTCGGGTAGACCTTCAATCAGAGGATCTGAAAAGAACTGCTACATCGATGCGGACATCGGTGATGTGTGGGACATGTACAGACCTTTGGTTCGGAACGTCAAATTCGATAACAAGGGAAGAGGCATTGCCAACATCAGGTGGGTCACTGGAAAGACCTCTGTCGTGTTCGATGCCTCCCTCAAATATATCATACTGTTGAAAAGGGACAACACTGATGATATGATCTGCAGAAGCTTGTCCTCAGAGGAGGCACTCGAATACATCCTGGCACATGACCTGTGCAACCCACATCAGATCGTCCGGGATGAGTTCCGCATGTCGATCAGAACGGAATTCTTCAGAATGCTGTTCTCAGAGTGTATGACCTTCTTGGTCAACACCCGCGGAACCCCACAGGAAACCCAGAATGAGATCCGCAGGATCATAGGGGGTGAATATAATGTCAAGTCTTGATCGTTCAAAGAGAGATGGAAAAGATAAAAAGAAGGCTTTGGCTGAAGCCAAGAAAAAAGAAAAGGAACAGAAAAAAGCCGAAAAAAACTCCAGAAAAGATAAGATCAAACGTCGCATAAACGCGAAAAGACGTAGTGCGGCCGCTTTCGAGACCCGTTCTATGCTTAAGATGATGGCCCTGTCATCGGTGATCCTCATCTTTGCGTTCATTATCCTCGAAGTGATATTGCTTGTATGGAAATCGGCAAATTTCGGCCCCGGCGATACAAGTTACACTAATAATGATGTCTATTGGCACCTTCTCAACTTCTCAGACACTGTTCTCGGATTCCTGATAGGTTTGCTTGCTATGGATGCTCTGACCTGGTATGAATCCGGGCGCAAAGCAAAGAGGGATGAGGAAAGGGCTATTGGAAGACACAACAGGATCGTCAAACCTGCGATCGATATGTATCTCGCCAGGAAAAACTCCCTCCTGACAAGCAGTAAGAACAGTTATGGAACGTTCCAGGTAAAAACTGATGCCACCATCAAAGATCTTATGGATATTTTCCAGGCTTCGACCATCAATTCCGATGCCAAGGTCCCAAGGATCACCTCGTTCCTATACTACACCAAAAAACTGAATGTTGCATTCCTCAACATGGCCGAGGACATCAACTTTGATTACAATCCTCAGATATGCGATGCTGTCCTTAGTTTCATCAACGAGACCACTTATGGTATGTCTGCCTTGACAACTCTAGCTTCATTCGCCGAAGACAACAACCGTGTGAGCAAAAATGCCCTTCTCAGGCAGATCCGTTCAGCCTCCGAAAATACTGAGATCAGTGATGCAGAGGATGAATTGAACATTGCCATGATCCTTATACACACCATCCATGCCCAGGAAGCTGCATTGGAGATGTATATGGAAGCCCTCGAGGACATAGGCAATCTCGCCAACTACCGTTCTTGAAACAGTTTTCTTTTTTCCGGGCGGAACTGCCCGGAAGCCTTTGCCAATACTCTGGTAAAGAGCGTTTTGAAGCATTGCAAGTGCTAACTGTAGTACTGCTCTTTTATATACTCAAAATCAGAACAAGCTATATGGACCATCGGGGTGCGGGCAATGAAAAAATATTGTCGTCTGAGTATGAAGTGCTGTTCTGTGTAAGAGATATGTTGGAGCTCTATGAAAGACAATTGACAGAACTGTACAAGAAAACTCCAACTCGGATCGAAAAGACCAAGTGTGAAATCGAAAAAAAGATCTGCGAAATCGAAAATGAGTTGGAGGATTCACTTTAAATTGTATATACGGGCATTATGATACTATCTCTATAAACCCGGACGGTGAAAGACCATGGGAAAACAGGAAACTATCGATAACGCCCTTGCCATTTGCAAATCCCTTCGCGGGGTCCGCGATGCTTGTGTCCTTGATGATAACATCCGCTCTCAGATGCTCAAAGAAGAAGAGTCGGTCATGGCCGCAGGCGGTACTGCGGTCGATAACCAGGGTGTGAAGGAAGCGTTCAAGCGCCACCACATCATTGGAATAATCAAAGACCCTCGTTTCAGACCTCCGCCCGAACCCACGGTGATCATGATGTCCGGCGATAATATCGCAGGCGTGGAAGTGTTCCCTTGGACAATACCGGAATACGAAAAAAGAGATGATGTCATCTGGCTTTCGGACGGATTTGTGGTCATGACCGACAAGATCACCGAAAATCCAGCTAAATTCGTGATGCCTCCTGTTTCCTTCCCGGAACTGAATGAATCCAATGGATGCAAAGATGTTGTATCCTGCAGCCCTGCACCGACGACCGATCTGATGATGAGGAAACATATGGGCCTCTGTGATGACGGAAAACTTGCATCGGTCTTGATAGGTTTCAATCTGCTCGATGAGTGAAGCATTCACCGATCTAACGGCCTGCCTGCGAAAATAAGTAAAATGGCGCGGAAAGAGAGATTCGAACTCCCGAGGTGAATCACCACCGGATTTCAAGTCCGGCGCATTGGTCCAGGCTGTGCCACTTCCGCGTTGATGCCCCATAGTCCAAGATTTATAAAACATCTTTGTGGCCATTGACCATGAAAAATGAAGATACTCTCAAAATCCGATCAAATAAGGGTCTCTTCAGGAAAGTATACACATATGGCTACCTTATCACCAGAATCAACAAGTTTTGACAAAGAACTTACCCTAGTAAGACTTTATGCAAAGTTATGTTGGTTAAAGATAGAGTTGATTTTTATAGGAAACGAAAAAAATAAATTCTTCTTAAAGTATATCCCCTAGTAAGGGG
>CAVHHN010000077.1:0-9404 GCA_963635855.1 Faecalibacterium sp. CAG:74
ACCTGCTTGATGCTTTAGAAGCAGGAAATACCTCAACGATCAAACAGGAATTGGACACCCACTATGCCAAGTTCTCTTCATTACTGTTGGCTGACGAAGCCAACTATCATGTAATCTTTGCCGCCATTGTTTTCAGCCGGGGAGGAAGATATGAGATATCGATCGACCGTGAATCCGGTGATGGAAGACATGATATCCTTATGAAAAGCAAATTCCCTAGATATCCGAATATTGTAGTGGAGATCAAGAAGGTGAATTCCGAAGACAGCAATGCTATCCTAGATCATTTGGCACATGAGGCATTGGACCAAATACACAAAAAGGATTATTATAGAGGTCTGAAAGGAAAGACCTTGCTATATGGTATCGCGTTCAAAGCAAAAACATCCACAGTCCTTCTCGAAGAGACCTGTCCATAAACACCTATGTGACATATCACAGATCGATGATTATAGATGTTGAGATCTAATGTCGAACTTCTGACACAATAATGACTTTATAAGTTGGCAACTAGACAACACATGTCTATATCCGTTGCAAACAAGGCATTATTCCATCAATGTTGTGTTTTCCTGTTTAATTATACTGATTGGTAATACATAGATATATAACTAATAAATCAGTTAACATCAATAGAACTAGACCGGAATTATTTCGGTCATTCGAGGTGATGGAAATTAACAATCTGAACAAGGTATTCGTGCTGACCCTATTCTTAATTGCAGCTACCACCGTTCTAACAGTATCTGCATTCATTCATCATTCGGACGAGTCCGCAAACACCACAGACTCCTATGATCCTGTCGGTGACTCTACTTCCTGGAACTCCGCTTCCGATACGGGAGAAAATGCTGATGGATCCACCATACGCGGCAATGTAAATGCAAACATTACTTGGGAATACGTCCCATCCACTTGTACTCTGTTTATCAATGGAAGTGGACCTATGGAGGATTATAACTATTATGATGTTCCATGGCGTGAGTATTGGCCCTCGATCGCATATATCAAGGTTCAAGGACCTATCACATACATCGGAGATTATGCATTCTGTCATTGTCCGGCCCTGATCAATGTAGATCTTTGGAGCACTGTCACATCCATTGGAAAATGGGCATTCACTAACTGTACGTCTCTTGAATCCATCCGTCTCCCAGACCATGTCACTTCGATCGGACAGGGTGCGTTCCACAAATGTTTTGCTCTTAAAACAATCAATCTCCCGGACACCCTCACTTCCATCGGTAATGATGCATTCGCCGGATGTGCTTTCACAACCATAACCATTCCCAACTCAGTGAATTTCCTTGGAAATCTTGCATTCGAGCATTGCACCTCCCTTACTTCGATCACCATCCCGGATTCCGTGTCTACATCTGCAGATCATCTGTTCATGTATTGTACATCATTGACCACCGTGGTCCTCGGCAGTTCGATCACTGCAATTGAAGCTGGCATGTTCTATAACTGTTCATCCCTCGTTTCCGTGGAGTTCAGAGGACAATTGACCTACATTCAGGGTTTTGCATTCGCTGGATGTTCTTCTCTGACCTCTTTCGTTATTCCCGATACTGTGACATATATCGGATATGAAGCGTTCGCTGAATGTACCTCCCTTACATCTCTGGTCATTCCAGATTCTGTCGTCACTTTGGACAGGAATGTCTTCAGGGATTGCTCCGCTTTAAAGGAACTTACCCTCCCAGTGAGCCTTGACTGTGTCGGATCCAATTATTGGTACAACTTCAGTGGTTGTGTGAACATCGAAAAGATAACGTTCACTGCAGGAACCGGTTCTTGGTTTGATTATAGCACAGACTACTCACAGCAATACGGCTATATCGGACTCACCCCCTGGCACCTCAGCAGTTCCACCCTGACCACGGTCATCCTTCCTGAGGGTATCACCTCCATATGTGCACATGCGTTCGACGGGTGCGAAGCCATCAATAGCATATCTTCCATGGCGTCGGTCAATTACGTGGGAGATTATGCTTTCAACAACTGTTCCTCGATCGTTTCCGTGACCCTTAACCCAGAAAATGTTTTCATCGGCAAATGTGCATTCAAGAATTGTTGTGCGCTTACATCAATAAGCAAATTGTCAGCGCAGTTCATCGGTGAAGAAGCGTTCTGCAACTGCTCATCCCTTCTTTCTTTGGACATTGGCAACAATATCTCTTCGGTCGAAAACGGAACGTTCATGAATTGCAGTTCACTTCATTTGATAAATTTCCCCAGTAAAATCATAGAGATCGGGAATTATGCATTCTATAATTGCGCCTTGATCGATTATGTGGATCTCGGATCTGCTTCATATATCGGCAAATATGCATTCTATGGTTGCGAGTCCCTATCTGCCATCAACCTTTCGGATTCGCTTAGATTCATTGAAGACTATGCATTCACAGACTGTCGTAGTATCACCTCCCTGGAAATTCCGGACTCCGTCACTACTGTCGGGGATTATGCTTTCCAAAACTGTGTTGCTCTTTCCAATGTGCACATCGGAAGTTCTGTCCAGTACATCTGGAATTATACTTTCGCTTCCTGTACCTCTCTCACCTCCATTGAGATCCCTGAAACCGTCATTTACATCGGAGATGGCGTTTTCTACTGCTGCGATGCCCTGGCCACTGTGAACATCCCATATCTTATCAATGAGATAGGGGACTATCTGTTCTATGGTTGCTCTTCTCTCTACTCCATCACAATCCCCTACTGTGTCACGTCCATCGGAAATTATGCCTTCTATAACACGCCCATCACGTCCATCGTAATCCCGGAACTGGTCACCACGATCGGGAACTATGCGTTTGCAATCTGTGAGGGCCTCGTTTCGATAGAACTCAGTAAAAATTTGAGCACCATCGGAGATTATGCGTTTTATAGATGTCCGTTTGAGTCTATTATTCTTCCAGAAAAACTCGAGATCATCGGAGAAGTTGCGTTCTCCCAATGTACCAATCTCACCTCCATCATAATTCCAAAAAGTGTCACGACGATCGGAAACTATGCATTCTCTGATTGCTCTCTTCTTGATTACGTTGATCTCGGTAACGTTGAATTTCTTGGAGACCATATGTTCTATCACTGCTCATCCCTTACATTTGTCACGATTCCGGATGCTGTTACTTCGATCGGAACGTCTCAGTTCGATCTTTGTAAAAAACTTAAAACTGTGGTCATCAGCAACAACAGTCGTATAACCTCCATTGGGGACTATGCATTCAACAATTGTTTTTCTCTCACTGAATTTACGATGCCACCGCTGCTCGTCAGTATCGGCGGATATGCATTCGCAGGTTGCGGATTTCCGAATGTTGTACTCCCCGATTCCGTGGAATCTATTGAACACGACGCATTCGTTGGCAGTGAGGTTAAAACATTCACCTTTAGTAAATCGCTCAAATCGATCGGTTATGGGGCATTCGCTTATTGTGAATCCTTGATCGAAGTTAATATCCCAGACGGTGTCGGGTCGATCGAAGGTTATACCTTCTATCAATGTTATTCGCTGAAGACCGTGGACTTGGGCAAATCGGTACGTTCCATTGGTTCTTATGCCTTCTGGGGATGCCCCATAGACTGCCTTAAAGTTCCGAACAAGTCCATTTACATAAGTTTAGCAGAACTCCGTAGTGAGAAGATCTTCACTGTGCGCCTGTATGAATGGACAACTTGTATAGTGCCAGGTGAAACGACAACTTATAGAATTCTGGATGAAATGGGTTTGCATGGCGGAGCAATATACTCGAGGGATAGCCCCGATGATCTACTGGTAGCTAAATTTGTTTATGCTTCGCCCATCTCCTGGAATTTCGATGCACATTCCTGTACATTGATCATAAGTGGCAGTGGATCTATGGAAAATTATTCTCCGACAGACTGTCCATGGTCGTCATATAGAGAATTCATCAGATCTGTTCTGATTGAAGGCAATATCACTTCTATCGGAGATTATGCGTTCTATGGTTGCACTTCCCTCAAATCCATCATCATTCCGGATTCTGTCACATCCATCGGTATCAATGCTTTTGAAGGAAATGTCTATGATACAGACGGCAAGACCATACTAGAACCGACCGCTGCTAACTTATCTGGGTCATCATTACAAAAGATCGATGGCCAATGGATAAAATATGAACTCCCTTGGACCGATAACGGAAAATCTCCGACCGGAAGTGAGGTTGATTCGGTCCCGGATATGATTGTGCTCTATCTTCTGATTGTTATTATCACTGCGATCATCATCTCTGCGGTGGTAATGTCAGTTAAAATGAAACATCACTAAATCAAGTGGCGGTTGGAGGTTTATCCTCCGACCGACACTGCTTTTAGAGTGCCTTGAGTCACCCATACGATCTTTTAAACCCAGGTGGACAAGATCAGCCAAGTAGGATAACAGAAATAACTTACTTCGCAGGGGTAAGAACAAAACAAGGTTCTGAATAATCCCCTTTGGCCAGAGCATCAATTACGGGATTTCCAGCAAGACCGATCTCCCGAACTTCTTTGGTACCGAGTTCGAGAACCTCTTTTCTCATATCTACCGGAACATGCTGATACGCGAACCAGAAACATTTCAAGAACAATGAATTCAAAAGGCCCCGCCGATTATCCCAAAGACCTCTTTCATCAGCAAAACGATAGATCTCAGGACATATCAGAAGATGTTCGATAGCACGTTTGCTACCCTTGAATGTCTCCGCCATGATAGATCCCGACCTACGGAGATAATTGTATTTGAATTCGGGAATGAAATATACGGTATGGCAGACCAACACATATCTCCAATAGAATGAAAAGTCCTCATAAAGTTTCCCCACAGGGAACTCCAACCCATATTCACGGATCAATTTCGTAGAGAAAAGTTTGTTCCAAACGGAGGAATCGGTGTTCAGCCTCATATCGTCTGTCAATTCATGCAACCCGCTATACTTCAAGCGGAAATATTCGATGTCCGACTCACGGTCCCCGATAGAAGTATCCCCCACAAGGTTTGTACCGAAACATACTAGGTCGGCATTTTTCATTGCACAATAGGTAGTTTCATAGGTATCGGCTTCGACCCAATCATCAGGATCGACAAATCCCAAACAGTCGGCACGCGCAATTTTAATACCGACGTTCCTGGCCATGGATATGCCGCGGTTGGGTTGGGTTATGACCTTGATACGGGGATCTTTTTCTGCATATTCGGCCAACACCTTTCCAGAATTGTCGGTGGAACCGTCATTGACACAGATTATCTCGATGTCTTTCAAGGTCTGACCCAAAAGGGAATCAAGACATTTAGGCAGGTATTCTGCCACATTATAGATGGGTATGATCACAGAAACCAAAGGTTGTGCATTTTTTTCTGAGCCAAGGTAGGTCATTATCGACACCGAATCGGAAATCCGACATTAAGAATCGTGAATTCGCAATGCTCGGAAATACAGTTGAATGTGAATTAGCAAACTTAGATAGTATTTAATTCTATATCTATGCAGAAGGTCCAATCGGTCAACAAAGAAAGGAAAATAAACCACGGCTCTGGATTGGCTGGGTCTTGAAATCAACACTGCCAAAATCTCGTTATCAATATCACGTATTCATCCAAACTGATGGTTAACCAAGATCTGAATTTGTCATTACGATTTTCCATAGATCACCAATAACATTCGGTAAATTCGATCTGTTCTTTGCTGCTTTTGTTGTCTTTGACTGAGTTATGATTATATACCGAATCGATAATAGACATCTACGGCTCGTGACCTTGAATTTATGAGGTTCACCGTGGAGCGTATTTCTCGCTCAGGCCGCAAGGGACCGAAAGGCGGACTTGCGGAAGGATTCACAAATTTCGTTTGTTTCATTACAGACCAATGTTTTTTATATCAGCTTTAGCTATGGCGCCATACAGCCGTATCGAAGTTTTCTTCACACGGCAGAAGGTATCGACAATGGTAACAGTCTACGACGTTCCCGCAGAAGCTCTCATCCTTAAAGTGGCAGAGAAGCTCAAAGAGAACGACAAGATCGTTCCCCCGGAGTGGGCCGAGTTCGCAAAGACCGGTGTTCACACCGAGAGGGCACCCGTCCAACCGGACTGGTGGTTCAACAGGGCGGCATCCATCCTCAGGAAGCTTTACGTGAAGGGACCTATGGGAACCTCCAAGCTTTCCGCTGAGTATGGTGGATTCAACGACAGGGGTAGCAAACCCAACAAGGCGGTCAAGGGAAGCCGCAACATCGTCAGGAAATGTCTCATACAGCTCCAGGATGCAGGACTTCTCGAAGCGACTCAGAACAAACAGGGACGTAAGATCGCCCCCAAAGGACAGAGTCTTCTTGACAACTGTGCCAAAGAGGTCGCAGACGCGATGAAGAACTGAAGGGATTTAGCATGGAAGACGATCCTGAATTGGAAATGTTGAGACAGAAAAGGATGGCTGAATTGCAGCAGAGCCAACAGAGACAGGCTCAGCAGCAGGAGCAGGCCAAACAGATCGAGGCTCAGAGGCAATCCATTCTCAGGCAGATCATGGAACCAGAGGCCAGGGATAGGTTGGCAAACGTCAAGCTGGCAAATCCCCAGCTGGCAGCCAATGTAGAAAACCAGGTAATCAGGCTCTACCAGAGTGGCAGACTTCAGGGTTCCATAACCGACGCCATGCTGAGAGAGATCCTTCAGAGCATGGTCCCTCAGAAAAGAGAGATTCACATAGAGAGGAGATAAAATGTCCAGTACAAAGCCCCCAGCAATGAAAGAGAGGCTCAACAAGAAGATCAAACAGAACCGCCGTGTCCCCGCATGGGTCATGATGAGGACCAACAGGCAGTTCCTCAGGCACCCCAAGAGGCGTTCCTGGAGAATGGGCAAACTTAAGGAGTGAGATTAATGGCAGATGAAGTAACCAGGATCATCGTCATCCCCCTTAGGGGAGCGAAACAGGTTCCCCGCTCCAGGAGGACCGAACGCGCCGTCAAGGACGTCAGGGCCGCTATCATGAGACACATGAAAGTGGACGCTGAGCACGTCTGGATCGACAAATCTGTCAACGAGAAACTTTGGGAGAACGGAATCCGCAACCCCCCGAACAAGATCACCGTCAAAGCAGTGAAGTTCGACGACGGTCTCGTTGAAGTTTTGCTTTCGGAGTGAGCTTATGTCAATGAGACTCTCGCGCACGGCTGGTTCATTCAATATCGGAGTATCAGCTACGGCCAACGAGGGTCTCGCATTCGTCTCTCCCGACGCCGATCCCCAGTTCATTAAAGATCTCGAAGAGGCGTTGGGAGTGAAACCCATTATCACTACCGTCGCAGGTTCCCACGTAGTAGGTTCTCTTGTGGCGATGAACTCCCGCGGGGCCGCCGTTTCTGGTCTTGCGGAGGAATCCGAACTTTCGGTCATCAAAGAACATATTTCGGTCACCCTTCTTCCCGACCACATAAATGCGGCCGGAAACAATATTTTGGTAAATGACAACGGTGCTGTCGTGAACCCCGAGATGTCCGACGATCTTGTGAACCAATTATCACAACTTTTCGGTGTGGAGGTCGCTAGATCGGCCATCGCTGGTTGCAATACAGTCGGTTCTGTCTGTAGATGCAACAATAACGGTTGCGTATGCAGCATCGATGCGTCCGATGACGATATTGAGATCCTCAGAGAAATTCTCGGTGTCAAAGAAGTCCAAAGGACCACGGTGAATCATGGATCCAAATATGTCGGCTCAGGCGTGATTGCCAACTCCAAAGGCGCACTTGTAGGTGACGCCACCACCCCCATAGAAATGGGCAGGTTGGAGGACGGACTAGTTCTGTACTGATACTAGACCATAAAGTTCATTTTATAAATCCTATCAGTGGAATCAACGGTCAAAGACCCAGATCCCAGTGAATTCACTAAGGTCATCAGCTTCGAGATCGACCGCATTCCCCACATGGACGATGGATTCATCGTCATAGTCGTCAGTAAAAGCGGCCAAAGGAGATAATGGAAGAGTGATCCCCCCGATACGGTAGTCGGTGGGAACGATGACCTTAGGTTCGACTTTTTTGATCAGCTCATTTACTTTATATATCGGCAGGGTCCAGTGTTCACCGACAGGAACGAAAAGAATGTCGACGCCTTTCATCTTTTCAATGACCCAATCCAAAGGAATATCACCCAAACATCCGCAGAACGCAACCGAGATACCATCCATAGAGAATAAGTAGATGGTATTGGTTCCGCGGATCTCGCCGAAATGATCGTCACTGAACGAAGGTAACCCTGTAAAGGAGAATCCACGTTCGGTGAACGAACCTCTCTCACAGGTGAAATCGCAATGTCTTCCTCCGATCGAACGAAAAGCGTTGCGGTCGAAGGAGTTGTGGGTACAGAGAACAACATTGGCGACGGTCTTGGGAGGAAACACTCCGATAGATTTGCCATCATGGGGATCCACCACGACAGTGACATTATCGTCACCGAATTCGAAACAACTGTAACCATGCCAACGGATAAACACAATCAGACATTAGGATGTGCATTAAAAACGTTAGGTTAGTTGAAACGTCTGGGTAGGTAATAGATGTGGCAACTGTTTGATTAAAACAATGCTATCTTGAGCTGGTATATGGCGTATTAACCCCAACAACATCTAACTAATCAATCAAAAATTAGTGAATGTGCACCAGGCCCATCATAAGTATATCTGTTCAAGAATGACCGTGGATGTTTTTGCTCTGAACGCGATTCCGTACAATAAGGTCTTTCCTTTCAGGCCTCTGCAGTAATCTTTCTTTTGGATCTGTTCCAATGCTGCATGTGCCAGACTATCTACGACAGCTTCACTGTCACTGGGATTGGCTTTCTTTATCTCGACCACGATGTTCGGATATCTGGGGAATTTGCTTATCATGAGAATGTCATGTCTTCCATCACCAGATTCACTATCAATAGAGATCTCATATTTTCCTTCCCGACTGAAAACAATGGCAGCAAGAATAACATGATAGTTAGCTTCATTAACTAACAATATGGAAGAAAACTTGGCATAGTGAGTGTCTAATTCCTGTTTGACCGTTGAGGTATTACCTGCTTCGAAAGCATCAAGCAGGTCACTATATGGAAATTCACCTTCAAAGGAATGATCCACAATATGTTGGTAGAAGACCTTGAACATCTCACGGTTTGGGATCGACAAAATGTGTTTTTTGTCCTTGGGAATCGCATTCAAATATCCGGCAACCGCAAGAACGGAATATATCGCATTCTTTTTGGATTTCAGATCGTCCATAGCCACAGTAGGGGTCAGTTCTTTTACAACAGTGCCCCCGTTACCGAGGATTGTAAGATTCTTAAATACTTCATCATCCGCATTCTGCAGAAGTGTATCGATGATGTCGTTTCCGCTGGTACCTGCCCA
>CAVHHN010000078.1:0-9322 GCA_963635855.1 Faecalibacterium sp. CAG:74
CTGGCATTCTGGAAAAAGGTCCCGAGAGCAAGGATCGAGATGATCGATAACGGGCCTGATGGTACATCCTACATGTCAAATAACAATCTCTGACCACCGATCATTATCAGATTATGATGGTCAAATGCAACCTATCTCTGACATTCCGGGGGCGTTGCCCCCAGTTAAGTTGTTTTCAAGCCTTCCTCTTTTTCATTACAACAACTGCGACTGAAACGATGATAACAGCGATGACTGCAACTAGTATGTATGTCATCGCATTCCCTCCGGATTTTTCGTCGGCAGGAGATGAGGTCTGTTTCACCCATTTGTCGCCAGTTTTCTCGAATGTTGAACCAGCTAGGTTTGCAGCGGTCGGTTCGAGTACGGTCTCACCGTTTGCATCGTAGAATACTCCTTTGAATGCGGAATCTCCGATGGATGTGACGGAACTTGGAATGGTTATGGATGTAAGGTAAGTACAATCATAGAACGCATAGTTTCCGATCGTCGTGACCTTATCCGAGATGGTATAAGAGCGGTTGGTGTTACCTGCTAAGTATTCGATCAGTGTGGTCATACTCTTATCGAAAAGAACACCATCAACAAGGCTATACATCTCATTGTCTCCGCTGATATCGATCGAAGCAAGAGAAGTACAGCCTCTGAAAGCATAGGTCCCGATCGTTGCAACCGTGCTTGGAATGGTCACAGAAGTGAGTCCGGTACAGTCCTTAAATGCAGAGTTTCCGACAGACAACACACCTTCGGATATGATGACGGTGTTCAGAACAGATCTGCTTAGCTGCCAGGGGGTCAATCCGTAGTAGGGGAGTTCGGAATCATTATCTGAGCTATTGTTCGTATGACCGTTATCAGTGACACTGGGAGAATCATAGGGATACCAGGTTCCAGATCCTGCAGTGAAGGACACCTTTTCGATATTGATACAACCAGAGAAGATCGGTGATTGGTTGGAACCGACGCAGTTGAGGCTGGCTGGAACAGTGAGTTCTTTCAGACCAGTACAATCCTTGAACGCTAAATCACCTAGTTCCGTAACGGAATCGGGGATCACCAGAGATGCGAGGGAAGTACAGCCCTCGAATGCTGAAATTCCGATCGATGTGACCGTACTTGGGATAGACACTGAGGAAAGGGATGTGCAGTTGTTGAAAGCGTGATCACCTATAGATATGATAGAGTTGCCGAGAGAAACAGAAGTCATGTTGGAACAATCGGTGAACGCCGAATCTCCAATGGACCTCACGCCGTTAGAGAGAGTCACATCTTTCAGAATTGCTTTACTGAGTTGCCAGGGGGCGTATGCAGAATATGATGGGTCGGAACTGGTGGCTCCGTATGCATACCAATCGCCGGACCCTGCAGTGAACGTGAATTTTTCAATGTTGACGCAACCTTCGAAGACAAGATGTTCGTTGGAGACCACTGTATCGAGACTTACTGGAACAGTGAGTTCTTTCAGCCCGGTACAACCGTAGAATGCAGATGATCCGATCAATGTGACGGAATCAGGCAAGCTCACGGACCCAAGCGTAACACAATTGTAGAATGCGGAGTTTCCAATCGACCCGACGGATTTACCGAGGTTCAAGAAGGAAAGCGAAGTGCAATTGCTGAATGCTTCATCACCGATTTTTGTAACAGAGTCTGAAAGGGACACGGAAGCAAGTAAAGTACAGCCCTTGAATGCAGAGTTTCCAATAGCCTTCACGCCATCAGATATTATTATGTTCTTCAGAGCGGCCTTACTCAACTGCCAAGGTGTGTAAATGTAATACGACTCCTGGGACTTGTCTGTGCCATATTGGTACCAGCTTCCGTTTCCTGCGGTGAAGATCATCTTTTCGATATTGACGCAACCTTCGAAGGCCGGATGTTCGTTGGAAACCACGGCATTAAGACTTGCTGGAACAGTGAGTTCTTTCAGACCGGTGCATCCGAAGAAT
This sequence comes from Faecalibacterium sp. CAG:74, assembly GCA_963635855.1. Taxonomy (GTDB): domain Archaea; phylum Thermoplasmatota; class Thermoplasmata; order Methanomassiliicoccales; family Methanomethylophilaceae; genus Methanomethylophilus. The sequence continues at coordinate 1,950 of CAVHHN010000078.1, forward strand.
GCAGAACCACCGAGGAAGGATAGGGAATCTCCAAGGGCCACAGAAGTGATCTTGACACAGTTGTAGAATGCAGAGTCACCGATCGAAGTGAGGGTTTTGCAAAGGGTCAATGAAGAAAGCGAGGTGCATCCGAAGAATGCGGAGTTACCGATCTTTGTGACAGAATCACAGCCATTTACGGAAGATAGCGAAGTGCAACCATAGAATGAGAAGTCACCAATTCTCGTCACGATATTCGACAACTTTACAGACCCAAGAACAGCACAACCGGAGAACGCATGGTCCCCGATGGTATTCACTCCATCAGAGATGACAATTTCCTTCAGGGCCGCCCTACTCAACTGCCAAGGTGTGTAACCATAATATGAATTCTCTGATTCGGAAGAACCATACTTGCACCAATCTCCGGTTCCAGTGAATGATATCTTTTCGATATTGACACAACCGGAGAAGGCGGGAGAGTCGTTGGAAACCACTGTGTTAAGAGTTGCTGGAACAGTTAGTTCTTTCAGACCGATACAGCCGTAGAACGCTCCCTCTCCGATCGACCCGATAGAGACAGGGACGATCATAGATGTGAGGGCGGTGCAGCCTTCGAATGCATGGATTCCGATCGTTGTAACGGTATCCGGTAAATTCACAGACTCAAGAGCAGCACAGTTGTAGAATGCGTAGTTTCCGATTGATCCGAGAGATTTGCCGAGATACACAGATTTTAGAGTGTTGCAGTTGTAGAACGCCTTATCTCCGATCGAACCTAGAGAGTCACCAAAGTTCAGGTCGGAAAGGGAAATGCAGTTATTGAACACTTCATTTCCGAGTTTTGTGATAGAACCGCCAATGGCCAAGGATCCGAGAGCAGTACAGTTGCTGAATGCAGCATCGCCGATGGTCGTGACAGATTCTGGAAGGGATGCGGAAAGGAGTTTTTCACACCCATCGAACGCATGGTCTCCAATGGATCTCAAACCATCTGAGATTATGGCAATGGTCAGGTTGGCCCTGCTGAGGTACCAAGGAGTGTAAATGTAGGATGATCCGTAAACATACCAATCATCTGACCCTGTAAAAGTGATCTTTTCGATATTGACACAATCAGAGAAGGCAGGGGAGTCATTGGAAACTACTGTGTCAAGGTTTGCTGGAACAGTGAGTTCTTTCAGGCCGGTACAACCACTGAACGCTCCCTCCCCGATCGTTTTGACCGTGTCAGGAAGAGTCAACGAAGTAAAGGTGCAGTTTGCAAACGCAAAGGCACAGATTGTTGTGACAGTACCCGGCATGCTTACAGACTCAAGAGTGATGCAGTTGTAGAATGCAGAGTTTCCGATCGTTACGAGATTGTTTCCAAGATCAACAGATCCGAGAGAGATACAGTCGTGGAACACATCATTTCCAAGTTTTGTGACAGAATCAGGAAGGGCCACAGAATCAAGTACAATGCAATCCTTGAATGCAGAGTTTCCGATGGATTTCACACCATCTGATATGATGACTGTCTTCAAAACTGCCTTACTCAATTGCCAGGGAGTGTAACCATAGTAGAACTCATCTGATTCGGATAATCCATAACTATACCATTCTCTGGTTTTTCCTGCTACGAAGGTTACTTTTTCAATATTGGTGCAGCCGAAGAAAACATAGGCGCCATTGGTTCCAACACAATTGAGATCTACAGGAACAGTAAGTTCTTTCAGACCTGTACAGCCACTGAACGCATAGGCCTTGATCTCCAAAACAGTATCCGGCAGAATCAAAGTAGTAAGGGCGGTACATTTGCTGAATGCATAGCTCTCAATTATCCCGACAGTGTTCGGAACCTCATATTTGACATCTTTTTTAGCTATAGGATACTGAATCAAAATTGTCTTGTCTTTGTTGAAAAGCACACCGCCGGCCGAGCTGTACTTCAGATTCTCCTCACTGACATTGTATGCGGAAATGGAGGTACAGCCACTGAACACAGACTCTCCGATAGATGTTATCGAGCTACCGATATTCACGACAGTGAGAGAACTGCAACCACAGAATGCATCTTTTCCAAGAGTTTGGACAGAATCAGGAAGGTCTATGGAACGAAGTTTTTCACACCCATAGAACGTACCTTCGTTAATGGAAGTGATCTTGTTGCTAAGGGACACTGATTCTAAAACATTACAATTTTTAAATGCCTGTTTCCCGAGAGAAATCACAGAGTCTGGGAGGGTGATGGACTTAATTGATGAACAGAAATAGAATGCAGAATTACTGATGGATGTCGTAAGTGCGCCCAGATCGACATTAGATAATGAGGTACAATTCCTGAACGCCTCGACCCCGATGGTCGCAACTGAATCTTTGATGGTCACAGAACCAAGGGAATTGCAATTAAAGAACGCCCTATCTCCGATCGAGATAACGGGACTTGAGATCGATAGTGAGGTTATGGCATTACATCTGTAAAATGCGGAATCTTCGAGGGAACTGACAGAATCTGGAAGGGAACTTATCTTGAGAGAGGTACAACCATAGAACGCAGACTTTCCGATAGTGATCAGCGAATTAGAAAGATACAATTCGGAAAGGGCCGTGCAACCTTTGAATGCACTATCTCCGATAGTGGTTATGCCATCGGATATTGTGACCTTGGTCAAGACACCTTTACATGTCTGCCAAGGAGCCTTATTGTAGTATGTATCGGATATGGTCGAATAGGGGAACCATTCTCCTGATCCTATGAACGTCATCGTTTCGACACCGGTACATCCATAAAATATCGGTGCCTCAACGGAGCCTACACAATCTAGGCCTGCTGGAACTGTAAGATCTTTCAGACCGGTGCAACCTTTGAACGCATTCTCTCCGATAGAAATAGAGGGGTTGGAAATAGACAGGGTGGTGATTAAGTTACAACCCTCAAATGCGGATTTTTCTATAGTTTGTACGGAATCGGAAAGATTCAATTCATTAAGAGAGGTACAGCCTTTGAATGCATTCTCCCCGATAGAACCACATGAAACATTCAGGGCAGTGATCGAAGTACAACCTTCGAATGCGGATTTACCTATGGATTGGAGGTAATCTGGGAAACATAATTCGGAGAGTACCTTACAGCCTTTGAACGCATTCTCCCCGATAGTAGTTACGCCATCACTGATAATGACCTTGGTCAGAGTGCCTTTACTGAACTGCCAAGGCGTATACCCATAATAATCATCTTTCGAGACATGATCGCCATAATCATGCCAAGAACCGGATCCGGTGAAGGTTATATTTTCAATACTGGTACAGCCAGAAAATATAGGTCCTGAATTGGAACCTACACAATTGAAACCTACTGGAACGGTAAGTTCTTTCAGACCGGTACAGTCTTTGAACACAAACTTCCCTAACGTTTCGATTGTACCGGAAAGGGTCAGTGAGGGAAGGTTAGTACAACCACTGAAGGCATAATCTCCGATTGATCCAACAGATTTTGGAATATCGATAGATTTCAGTTTGGTACAATTATATAAAGCGTAATCCCCAATAGATTCCGCACCATCAACTATTGTAACGGTCAGATCGACCGCGGTAAACTGCCAAGGAGTATATTTGTAATAATATTCAAATGAAGGATATGGGCTACACACGAACCAATCCCCAGTTCCGGTAAAGATTATCTTTTCAATATTATTACAACCAGAAAAGATCGGTGCTGCATTGGATCCTACTGAATTGAAACCGACCCAAAGGTAAAGAGTCTTCAAAGCGGTACAGTCCTTGAACGCAGAATTTCCAATAGATTTTATGCCATCCCCTATAATAACCGTCGTCAAAGTAGACCTGCTGGTCTTCCAGGGCACATTATCACCATTGTTGTTTGAATTCCATTCTCCAGATCCTGCGGTAAATGTTATTTTCTGAATGTTGTAACAATTAAGAAAAATAGCTTTTCCAGAAGCAGTATCGCAGTTGACACTTATTGGCACGGTGATATCTTTCAAACTGGTACAATTCTTGAATGCAATACCACCGATCGAAGTACTACCTCCAGGGATGGTCACAGATTCAAGTGAAAAACAATTAACTAGTGCACCATATCCGATCTTTTCAAGGGAGCTCGGAAAGATCATAGAGGTGAGAGAAATACAGTTGTAAAACACACTATCCCCAATCGATTTAACACCCTCAGGAATGGTCACGGCAACAAGAGAAGTACAATTGTATAACAAACCATTACTGACAGATTCGAGGGAACTTGGAATGATTATTGTAGTAAGAGAAACACAGCTCTCAAACGTATACTCCCCTATAGATTCGATGGACTCACCGAGCATCACAGAACTGAGGAATACACAGCCCAAGAACACATGGTCTTCGATTGTAGCGATATTATTAAGTTCCACTGATTTAAGATTCGAACAATTACAAAATGCGTACGAACTTATTTTTAAAATAGACTTGCCAAAATCAATAGAACGAAGAGAACGGCATTCATTGAACGCATACTTCCCGATTGATTGAAGCGTATCAGGAATGGTGATCTCGACAAGAGAAAAACAGTACTCAAATGTACCTTCCCCAATAGATATGAGGGAGTCACCAAAAGATATAGAGCTAAGGATTGTGCAACCTTTAAACGCATGGTCCTCGAGTTCTGTAGTATTCTTAAGATCCACGGACACGAGCCCTGAACAATTATAAAATGCGTACGAACTTATTTTTAAAATAGACTTGCCAAGATCCACAGAACTAAGATTGGTACATCCATTGAACGCATACTTCCCGATCGATTGAACATTATCCGGAATGGTGATCTCGACAAGAGAGGTACAGCCCTCGAACATATTCTCCCCTACAGATTTTAGAGAATCACCTAAATCTACAGAACTGAGAGCGGTACAACCCACGAAGATATGATCTTCGACTGCGGTTACACTCTTAAATATCACTGACTCAAGTTTTGAACAATTAAGGAACGCATACTTCCCGATCGATTCTAGGAGATCTGGAAGAGTTAATGATTTGAGAGCGATACAGCCCTCGAACGTATATTCTCCTATAGATTTGATAGATTGATTAAGCTTCAAAGAACTGAGGGTGGTACAGTCCGTAAATACATGATCTTTGAGAGTATTTACACTACTGGGAAGTTCAAGCGATTTGAGATTGGTACAACAATGAAACGCATGAGATCCAATTGATGTGATGGTCTCACAGAACTTTACAGAAGTAAGGTAAGTACAGTTAAAAAACGCATAGTTACCGATATATTCTATGGAACCAGATATAGTAACAGCTTTGATCTTATTTTTAAACGAATACCAAGGTGTTTTTCCAAATTCATAATCAAACATTGCCCCGGATCCGCTTATCGTGAGAGTACCATCCGTAGATAATTCATACTGAGCATCATTACCACAACTACCTGATTCACTGACCGCAGCCGCAACGTCTTCTGAATTTTCCAATAACGTGTATGCGGAAATACAAACCAGCAAGGTAAAGATAAGTAGTAATGATCTCTTCGTAATACCCACAACCTCAGATTATGCATTTGTCTTGGAATATCGTTATATATCGTTAATGACGACATAAATTAGACATGCATAATCGACCGTCATCAAAGGTTAGCTCCCAACTTAATCTAGCCCGATAAATTAAGAGCCGGTGCTAGAGTAACGATTTCCCAACGGATTGTACTATAATCTTTGGGTTATTTTGATCCATTTTCCATTGTTTTTGCAGATCTTCTAACGATTTTGTTCGATCCATCTTCTCTTTCTGTTACCGAACATTACAATTCTTCGTTCTTTTCGTTTCTTCAATACAGTTTTAGACTCGAAGTTATGCCGGCAAATATGAAAATATGGTATAATTATAGATAGTTTTAAGTACTTATTGTACTATACCATGATCAGATATTATGGGCGTCCCCGAAGAGATCAGAAAGGTAGAAAGACCGACGAACACGATCGTCATCCAATACGGAAAGAACAAGGACAAGTATGCTGTGAGACAGCGCATCGGTTGCAAAAACGTGCATGGGCGCAAGATCCCTGTCGAGGGACCTATCATCGGTCACATCGTGAACGGAAAGTACATCCCCAAAAGTACGAACATTTCCATAAACACCAGCGAGAGCGATTACAAACACTGGGCCAACATAGTCCTGTGCGACAGGGTCTGCAAGGACATCTACGAAGATCTTCTGAAGATCTACAACAATGAAGATTCTCAGAAGATATTCTGTATTGCTATCCTCAGAGCATTGGATCCGGACATCAATGATTACGAACTCGGTTCGGAGTACCGCGAATCATGGCTTTCTGAGATATACCCGGACACTCCTCTTTCGAAGAACACCGTCGGTACGTTCCTTTACGATCTGGGACGTACCTGTTCCCACATCGTCTCATTCATGAGGCTTCGCGCAGGTCGCATATCCGCAGACCATCACCTTGCCGTCGACGGCACTCTCGTGTCCGACGAAAGCAAAGACAACACCTTCTCCGACTACTCAAGAAAAGCATTGAAAAAGGGTACGAAGGACATCTCCGTCATCTTCGCTTACGATATCGAGACGGGGGAACCGGTATGCAGCAAGGCATACCCAGGGAACAGGGTCGACATCTCGGTCTTTGAAGATTTTATCAGAACGAACAAGGTCGGATCGGGAATGATCGTCGCGGACAAGGGTTTCAGTTATGACGCATCGAAAAAGGTGTTCCAGGAGAACCCAGATCTACATTTCCTCATTCCTCTGAGGAGGAATGCAACTATCATCCGTCAGTATGGGATGAACGATTTCAACTCCTCCATGGAATCCATTCCTGGGATGCCTTGCAGGAAAGAGGCGATCGAAGACGGAAAATTCCTATATTCGTTCCAAGACCAGTATCGGGCATCCCAGGAAAGCATAGCTTGGATCGACAAACATAAGGACTACAGGCCGGAAGAACTGAATGAAGCCCGTAAGGAGTTCGGAACCATCGTTTTCATTTCCGACATAGATATGGATTGTGCCACAGCATACAAAGCCTATGAGGAAAGATGGGGCCTTGAGGTCATGTTCATGTTCTACAAGGACATCCTCATGTTCGATCAGACCAGGGTCCACGAGGATTGTTCGGTCATCGGTACCCAGTTCATCAATTTCCTATCGATCCTGATCACATATAGGCTCAGAAAAGAGTTCGGTAAAGCGGAACACCTGAAGGGTGTTCCGCACAGGTCCGTACTGAAATTGTTGAACAGAGCCGTCAAGTTCAAAGATCCGAGCGGAGAGTGGAAGGTCAGGAAGATGAACGAGAAAGAATCTGAGATACTGGTCGAACTTGGCATCTTCCCGAACCTCATCACGATCAAAAACCAACGTGGCAGACCTAGAAAGCAATTGATTGATGTTTAAA